>NZ_QQTY01000008.1 GCF_003670115.1 Natronorubrum halophilum | reverse complement strand
TCTGATGTTAGCCTTGGTAGTTCGGTGACGCCCGATCGGTCTTCGATCGCGGTCACCGAACGTGGACCCATTTATGTGTGAGTGTGTACAAGAATACGACATTCACCGCCAAATGAACCCTCCCAGTCACAGACTGGGAGTAGATAGCATTCCGGTTGATCCTGCCGGAGGTCATTGCTATTGGAGTCCGATTTAGCCATGCTAGTTGTACGAGTTCAGACTCGTAGCAGATAGCTCAGTAACACGTGGCCAAACTACCCTATAGACCCAGACAACCTCGGGAAACTGAGGCTAATCTGAGATACGATTCTCCCGCTGGAACTGCAGAGAATCCGAAACGCTCCGGCGCTATAGGATGTGGCTGCGGCCGATTAGGTAGACGGTGGGGTAACGGCCCACCGTGCCAATAATCGGTACGGGTTGTGAGAGCAAGAGCCCGGAGACGGTATCTGAGACAAGATACCGGGCCCTACGGGGCGCAGCAGGCGCGAAACCTTTACACTGCACGCCAGTGCGATAAGGGGACTCCGAGTGCGAGGGCATATAGTCCTCGCTTTTCACCACCGTAAGGTGGTGGTGGAATAAGTGCTGGGCAAGACCGGTGCCAGCCGCCGCGGTAATACCGGCAGCACGAGTGATGACCGCTATTATTGGGCCTAAAGCGTCCGTAGCTGGCCACGCAAGTCTATCGGGAAATCTCTTCGCTTAACGAAGAGGCGTCCGGTGGAAACTGCGTGGCTTGGGACCGGAAGATCCAGAGGGTACGTCCGGGGTAGGAGTGAAATCCTGTAATCCTGGACGGACCGCCGGTGGCGAAAGCGCTCTGGAAAGACGGATCCGACGGTGAGGGACGAAAGCTCGGGTCACGAACCGGATTAGATACCCGGGTAGTCCGAGCTGTAAACGATGTCTGCTAGGTGTGACACAGGCTACGAGCCTGTGTTGTGCCGTAGGGAAGCCGAGAAGCAGACCGCCTGGGAAGTACGTCCGCAAGGATGAAACTTAAAGGAATTGGCGGGGGAGCACTACAACCGGAGGAGCCTGCGGTTTAATTGGACTCAACGCCGGACATCTCACCAGCATCGACAATGTGCAGTGACAGTCAGTGTGATGAGCTTACTAGAGCCATTGAGAGGAGGTGCATGGCCGCCGTCAGCTCGTACCGTGAGGCGTCCTGTTAAGTCAGGCAACGAGCGAGACCCGCACTCTTAATTGCCAGCAGCACCCTTGTGGTGGCTGGGTACATTAGGAGGACTGCCAGTGCCAAACTGGAGGAAGGAACGGGCAACGGTAGGTCAGTATGCCCCGAATGTGCTGGGCGACACGCGGGCTACAATGGCCACGACAGTGGGATGCAACCCCGAGAGGGGACGCTAATCTCCGAAACGTGGTCGTAGTTCGGATTGAGGGCTGAAACTCGCCCTCATGAAGCTGGATTCGGTAGTAATCGCGCTTCAGAAGAGCGCGGTGAATACGTCCCTGCTCCTTGCACACACCGCCCGTCAAAGCACCCGAGTGAGGTCCGGATGAGGCCCCTGTAACAGGGGTCGAATCTGGGCTTCGCAAGGGGGCTTAAGTCGTAACAAGGTAGCCGTAGGGGAATCTGCGGCTGGATCACCTCCACAGACCGGGACCAGGCCGTCGCGCCTGGCCCACCTTCGCAGTTTGCGGTCCGCGTTCGATCGACCACCGATGGCCGATCGGGCACCTTAGAACTATCAAGGCTAACACTATACTTCCTGTCGCGCCGACGGCGCGACGGGAGTGGGCCCATAGCTCAGTGGTAGAGTGCCTCCTTTGCAAGGAGGATGCCCAGGGTTCGAATCCCTGTGGGTCCATGGCTCGGAAGACGATCGAATCGTGCCCCTTAAGTGGGGCAGACGATTTTGGTCTAATCCGACGAAACCGATGCACCACTCCGCGCAAGTGTGAGTGGGAAGGGTTAATGCATGCCGCGTCTACGGCGTGCAGATGAGACCGTGTGTACGTGTAGTCCAGGCGTCCACTGGACCCGTTCCCGGGTCACTCTTGAATTACAACTTCCGTTGCAATTCAGATCCGATGAACGTGGCTACTGTGCCAGCTGGTGGATCGCTCGGCTTGAGAGCTGAAGAAGGACGTGCCAAGCTGCGAAAAGCCCAAGGGAGCCGCACGGAGGCGAAGAACTTGGGATCTCCGAATGGGAATCCCCACCGCAATTGCTTCGCGCAATGGGGAACGTCGAGAATTGAAACATCTTAGTATCGACAGGAAAAGAAAACGAACGTGATGTCGTTAGTAATGGCGAATAAACGCGACGAAGTCCAAACCGAAGCCTTCACGGGCAATGTGGTGTTCGGACTGACGATCACTCTCAGACCATCTGCAGGAAGTCTCTTGGAATAGAGCACGAAACAGGGTGACAGTCCCGTAGTGTAGATCAGTATGAGACGAGTCAGCTCCAGAGTATCGGGGGTTGGATATCCCTCGTGAATATCGCAGGCATCGACTGCGAAGACTAAACACTCCTCAAGACCGATAGCGAACAAGTAGTGCGAACGAACGCTGAAAAGCACCCCACAAAGGGAGGTGCAATAGGGCGTGAAATCAGTTGGCGATAGAGCGACAGGGCACACAAGGTCCCAGGCGAAATGAATCAGGTGCGAACCTGTAGTAAGAAGTTTGGGAAGCCGGTGTTCTGTCGTACGTTTTGAAAAACGAACCAGAGAGTGTGCCTGTTTGACGAGTCTAACCGGATCATCCGGGAAGGCGTAGGGAAACCGATATGACCGCAGTGCTTTGCACCAGGGTCACCGTGTTCAAGCGCGGGGAGTCAAACGGGCACGACCCGAAACCGGACGATCTAGACGTGAGCAGGGCGAAGCGTGCCGAAAGGCACGTGGAGGCCCGTTAGAGTTGGTGTCCTACAATACCCTCTCGTGACTTACGCCTAGGGGTGAAAGGCCCATCGAGTCCGGAAACAGCTGGTTCCAACCGAAACATGTCGAAGCATGACCTCTGCCGAGATAGTTTGTGGGGTAGAGCGACGGATTGGGGGACCGCACTCCGAGAGGAGTGCGCCCCCCTGTCCAACTCCGAACCTACAAACGTCGTTTGACGCAGGGAGTCCGGTGCGCGGGGTAAGCCTGTGTACCGTGAGGGAGACAACCCAGAGCTGGGTTAAGGTCCCCAAGTGTGGACTAAGTGCGATCGAAGGTGGTCTCAAGCCCTAGACAGCCGGGAGGTGAGCTTAGAAGCAGCTACCCTCTAAGAAAAGCGTAATAGCTTACCGGCCGAGGTTTGAGGCGCCCAAAATGATCGGGGCTCAAGTCCACCACCGAGACCTAGCGGCACCATTCATATGGTGATTCCGTAGGTTGGCGTTCTGTTCGGGCGGAAGCATGGTCGAGAGATCATGTGGACCGTTCAGTAACGAAAATTCTGGTCATAGTAGCAGCGTTAGTCGGGTTAGACCCCCGACGGCCGAACGAGTAAGGGTTCCTCAGCAATGCTTATCAGCTGAGGGTTAGCCGGTCCTAAGTCAATCCGTAAGTCGAAATTGACAACAGGGAAATAGGTTAATATTCCTATGCCAGTGTGCATTCAAAGCTGACGCTTTGGGGCCGCCTGAGCTGGGCCTTCGCCCAGTCTAACTGTCGAACTTCGTGGAAGCCGTAATGGCACGAAGCGAACGAATGGCAGGATAGCGCAAGTCAGGCCAACCTAGAGCCCGTGAAAAAGCGAGCACACTGTCCGTACCGAGATCCGACACAGGTACTCATGGCGGCGAAAGCCAAGGTCTGTCGGGAGCAACCGACGTTAGGGAATTCGGCAAGTTAGTCCCGTACGTTCGCAATAAGGGATGCCTGCCTCGCGAAGAGGCAGGTCGCAGTGACTCGGGCGCTCCGACTGTCTAGTAACAACATAGGTGACCGCAAATCCGCAAGGACTCGTACGGTCACTGAATCCTGCCCAGTGCGGGTATCTGAACACCTCTTACAAGAGGACGAAGGACCCGTTAACGGCGGGGGTAACTATGACCCTCTTAAGGTAGCGTAGTACCTTGCCGCTTTAGTAGCGGCTTGCATGAATGGATCAACGAGAGCGCCACTGTCCCAACGTTGGGCCCGGTGAACTGTACGTTCCAGTGCGGAGTCTGGAGACCCCCAAGGGGAAGCGAAGACCCTATAGAGCTTTACTGCAGGCTGTCACTGAGACGTGGTCGCCATTGTGCAGCATAGGTAGGAGGCATTACAGAGGTACCCGCGCTAGCGGGCCACCCAGCCAACATTGAAATACTACCCGATGGTGACTGCGACTCTCACTCCTGGCGGAGGACACTGGTAGCCGGGCAGTTTGACTGGGGCGGTACGCGCTTGAAAAGATATCGAGCGCGCCCCAAGATTTCCTCACTCGGGTCGGAGACCCGAGGAAGAGCGCAAGAGCAAAAGGAAGTCTGACAGTGTCCGGCACAACGACGGACGCTGACGCGAAAGCGTGGTCTAGCGAACCAATTAGGCTGCTTGATGCGGCCAATTGCTGACAAAAAAGCTACCTTAGGGATAACAGAGTCGTCACCCGCAAGAGCACATATCGACCGGGTGGCTTGCTACCTCGATGTCGGTTCCCTCCATCCTGCCCGTGCAGAAGCGGGCAAGGGTGAGGTTGTTCGCCTATTAAAGGAGGTCGTGAGCTGGGTTTAGACCGTCGTGAGACAGGTCGGCTGCTATCTATTGGGGGTGTGCGGTATCTGACGGGAACGTTCGTATAGTACGAGAGGAACTACGAATGGGTGCCACTCGTGTACCGGCTGTTCGAAAGAGCACGTGCCGGGCAGCGACGCACCACGGGGTAAGAGCTGAACGCATCTAAGCTCGAAACCCACCTGGAAAAGAGATACCATCAAGATCACTCGTAGAAGACGAGTTCGATAGACTCGGGGTGTACGCGCCAAGGCAACGAGGTGTTGAGCCCGCGAGCACTAATCGATCGAGCCACACAATCATACATATTACATCGCATTGGATCCGTGATTCGAGAGCGGGTCCGGACGCAAACTGGACTACACATACACGCGGTCTTGGAGACCACCGATTACGGTTTGGCGACGGTTCGATTCCGTTGATCGGCGTTACGGCGGCCACAGCGGCGGGGTTCCTCCCGTACCCATCCCGAACACGGAAGATAAGCCCGCCTGCGTTACGGGGAGTACTGGAGTGCGCGAGCCTCTGGGAAAGCCGTTTCGCCGCCTCCACTCATACCTCGA
>NZ_QQTY01000007.1 GCF_003670115.1 Natronorubrum halophilum | reverse complement strand
AGTATGGGATCGCCCGGTATTGAACTAGGACGAAAATCGCCGGACTGTGCGTCGATCGAACTGCCGAATTTTGCGTACATATCTCTCATTCGATTTCGAGTTTTTCGAGGTGCGGACGGCGTCGAAGTTCCATCCGCTCGCGCTTGGTTGCCTTGTCGTAGAACCGATCGATGATATCCTGCGAAGCGTTCACTCGCTCTGTGGTCACTTCGCGCGGAACACCACGATCTTGGTGCCAGGTAATCGAGCCCGTCCGAACGTGGTGCGGAGCCCGTGAGGACGGGCACTTGCTCGCGTGGGTATGACTCCGGAACTCACAGGTTTCAGGGTCATGTCCGTGAGGACACGGACCCTGAACGCACGGAAAGGTCGCAGCGTACATCCAGGCGCGCATGGTCGTCGTCGCCGGACGGCCCTGGAGTGACGAAAACAGCGGTTGTCGACCGTGATCGTCGTGCTTCTCCCACCGGTCAGACTGAATGTACTGTCTCAGCGTCTTCGCGACACCGTCTCGTATCCCAACGATCCGTTCACCGTTGCGCTTGTTCTTCAGCGGCGTATCGGTTTCTGGCCGGTGTACAAACTCGAGTGTCTGGTCGCTGGCGTCGAAGTCCCGCAAGTCCAGCGCTCGGATCCCGCCCAACCGCGCACCCGTATGCCAGGCGACCTCGAGCAGCGCGTGGTTTTGCGAACCTGCTCGACTACTCGAACGGTAGTAGCGAATGAGTCCGAGTGCACGATCTGCCTCGAGTTTCGTCTCTCGGGACTTCTCGTCGGCAGGCACGTCAGGAATGTTCACGCGATCGGCAAGCCCATCGTCGACAGCTTCGATCCGCTCGAGATACTCGATGAACGATTGTAGCGTCTCCATTTCGTTGTGGAGCGTCGTCGAAGCAACACCCTCGCCGGAGCGGGCACTTTCGTACTGATCGAGTACCCAGCCAGTGAGTTCCGATACTGTCTCGATCTCGTTATCCTCACACCACTCGACGAACAGCTTCAGCCGGTAGTGATACGTGGATGCCGTTTCGTCGGTGATCTCCGTACGCCGACCGTCGAGATACCGATGCCACGCCTTACGTGGCGTCATCTCTTCCGGGGTGATCACTCGTAGTCACCCTCGTCAGGAGTCCGTGGAACGTACGGCGAAACAGCTCGGTCTTCGCGGAACTGCTCGATCATCCGCTCTTCGCGACGCGACCGGCAGACGTTACAGACCGACGGTCGCGGCTGATCGTCGAGCGCGACGTCCGGTTTGTACCGAAGCGTCGCGTGCTTGCCGCAGTCGTAGCAGACGCCGTACAGGCTCATCGCCCATCACCGTCCGCCCAGTTCTCCGCGAGATCCAGCCCATTCATCAGCTCGCCCTCGCGGTCGTCGACGTGCGTGGCCAGCTGGTCGATCGCGTCGATCGTCTCGACGAGCGCCGCGTTCTGGTAGCGCAGTTCCGTCGCGATCGCCTCGAGGGCCGCCGTCTGTTGTTCCATCGCGTCGGCCTGTCGCTCTAGGGCGTGGAACTCGTCGCTCATCGATCCCCCTCGGGTAGCTTGCCGTCAGCACTACCTCCGGTACGTTTACTGTGGTTGCGTGTAATTTCAATCATGGTCTCACTGTTGTGGGACCGCGGACTCACCGCGTGCGCCGTTAGTTGGAACTGGGGGCGCGCGCGGCTGCTGTCCGTCGGTGCGTTGTAACGACTGTATGCGACCCTCTTAGTTGTCGGAAGGTGATTTCCGATAGTTCCGAAAATAGTCGGATCCTGTGACTTACACGCTCTCGTTAGTGTTGAGTCGGGATTTGCTATCTTTCCGATAGTTCCGATATCGGAACTCGAGGCGGCCGTAGGCTGTGGGCCGTGGGCCGATCGATGCCGTCTATCGGGGGCTTTATCCCCCGTAGCGTTGCGTGAATACATGCTTCCGTACTGTGGTTACGGAGGCCAGCGGGCCGGTGTCCCAAGCACCGGGTCCGCGTTTCTGACGAGGACCCGACCGGGTACCGGTGGGTCCGTCTGGCTTCCGTTGACCGCATCCAAACACCCTATTTACTTATATTTAACTAACGATTCTGTTAGCCATGGACCATGACATGATCAGTCCACCAAACACAACCGGACGAACTTTCTGGTTTCAAGCGTCAGAACAGGCAAGATGCGACGGCCACGGGTGTCGTGGATGACGAATGCAGATGATCACATCTTGGAGTTCCTTCTGAATGAAGGGAACCGAGAGATCGTTGCGACACCACGTGTGATTGCTGAAAATATCAATTTCAATGCCGGATACGTGCGGCAGAGAATGAGCCCGCTTCTGGATGAAGGCCTTGTAGAATACTACGATGAAGATGCAGGATTTTACCAAATTACGGACCGCGGTCGTGCGTATCTCGAGGGAGAACTCGACGCTGGCGACTTAGAGACAGACGAATAGAAACCGTACTACTGTTATCGAACTGTCCCCAGATTCTCCGTTGCCGATTTCGAGATCACGATATCTCGCTCGCCGATTCGGACCCCGCCGCCGGCCACGTCGTCGATCAACGTGGCCAGTCCCTCGAGATAGTCCCGGTTCCGATCTTCGCGAAGCGTGAGCGTTGCTTTCCCCTCGTGTGGGATCGCCCGATTCTCGAGATAGGCGTACACAAACTGCTCACGGGCTCCCTCGGGCGCGTCTTCAAGGTAGTCCGGAATCGAGAGGTGTTGATCAGCTTTCGGACCCACGGGAGCGCCAAGAACGGCCAACACGCGACCGAGTACACTGGCATCCGTCGTCGGCCGGACCTCATCGGCTCGGCCGTCGCGATCGTCGACCACGCGATACTTAACGCCGGCCAGCTCGAGCGCGTCGAAAACGTGGCTGTCTTCTCCGCGATGGTTCAGCGCGAACCCTGGCGCGTAGGTAGACTCGGCGATCGAACCGCCGGAAAAGATGTTCGCGACGAGCGCGTTCAGACCCTGGAACTCGGGGTCACCGAACGTACACTCAAGCCACCCGTGCTCGCGAGCGATGTCGATCGCTCGTGCAGGGTCGGGACAGCCACCCTCGAGCCACGTTCGGACCCGCCCACGTGGTAACTCGAGAGCGTTGGCCGTGGCTCCGGATTTCACATTGTTCCGACTCGCGTAGGATAGCGCCCGCCGATATTCCGTGACACTCTGCCAGCCGTCGATGTGATATCCACCGTCGTAGGTGCGCGCGAGAGCGCGTTCGGGGACCAAACTGTCCGATTCACTCATAGATGTGAATTTGAGTCCGCAAGCAAAGAAGTTCGGTCTGGACGGTTTCAAAAGTGATATCGATAGATGGCGGCGCTTCAAGGGGCCACTGCAAGGTTTCTGCCACTCACTGATTATCAGATCTGAAACCCTATAAGATTAGATGAATTTCACGTTCGAATACCTTTATTATGGGTGCTTCTTGTGTTAGAGTTAGCACCGAAAATCGCATGGAAGGATGGCGACGGTAGTGGGTTGCTGCCCTGATCCGTCGAGTGTGTGCTCGAGGTTGAGCACGATGAACCACCTGCTGATTTGTGGTGCGTGATGACACATGGATTTGACACAATTCCGAAGTAAGCTGATTGGTAACGAAAATGAACGTGCGGTCTCTCCAGTGATAGGGGTCATACTTATGGTTGCGATTACAGTTATTTTAGCGGCTGTGATCGCTGCATTTGTTCTCGATATGGGATCGGGACTCCAAGACAGTGCCCAAGCAGGCGTACAGGTGGAAGATGATGGATCCACCGCGCCAACAGTGAACCTTGAATCGCTGGCAAATGCAGATGGAGTTACTGTTATTGATGATAGTGGTAACGTTGTGTCCACGAGCAGTGGAAGTTTGCCGTTAGAAAGTGTAGGTGAGGGGGCAACAATTGATGGTACGACTGGTACGGAATATGATATTGTTGCCTATTACGGGGAAGAAACTGACCGAAGTGGGACAACTATCGTTGGGACAGTCGAGTACGACACCTAAATAACAGACAACCTTATAGAACGATTTTTCAATTTCCGACATGTTGTTGTGAGTAGATAGAGAATTACTAATCAAGTTCTTCGACGAGCTCAAGCGTCCATTCACCGTCACCGATGTGACGAACGTGGAAGTGATATTCATCGTCAACACTCCCGTTCTCGTCGAGCAGTCCCTCAATTCGGAGATCGTCTTTTGGGAGGGTAATCCCGGCGGAGTTCTGGTCTAACTGTCTGAGTTTGTTCAGCGCCATGCGACTGGCGGCAACCCGCCTTGGTATAAAGGTTGGTGAACCTTGGTTTTCCTGACCTTTTCGATGGGGCGGGGAAACGGAGCGTTCGTATGGCACTTAGCCTACCGCAGAAATACGTTCCTGACTCGATTCGTCAGGAAGACGGTATCGACCTAACAGACAGTATTCTCGCGCCATTGTTCGTGCTCGCGTCGATCTCGGTCGGCGCGGTCGGCACGCTCCAGTTCAGCGCGCCGCTGAACATGTCGCTCGCGGACTCGTTGTACAGCGCGCACGGCACCGAGGTCACGTACGGGTTCATCCTCTCGATGGGGATTCTGCTCATCGGCTGGCTCACCAACGAGGGGACGCCAGAGGACTGGACCGACGTGGAAACGGTCGTCGTGTTGCTGGCGATCATCATGAACATTCTCGCGGCGCTCGTGCCCGCTGTGGCCGTCACGATGGCAAGCATGTGGTACGTCGGCTGGTTCACCGTCTTCCTCAACGCCGCCGCGTTCTACGTGATCGCCTACAAGTAATCCGGAGTTCCAACCAATGCATTCCAACGTTTTCAGCGGTCAGACGGAACAGTGGTACAGTTCAGTGATCACCGGCTACGTCCTCACGGCCTCGAGCGTGTCGATCGGCCTGGCGGCGCTGATGACGACGGGGGTGGTCTGAATGGCGGCAGAGGACTCTGGCCCACAGCCCACGGCCCACGAGGTCGCGCCCGGCTGCTCGCTCGACCGGCGGACGTTCCTCCAGGGGACGGCCACCGCCGCGGCGATCGCGGCGGGCGGGGCGGCCTCGAGCGGAACGGCGAGCGCACAGTCACTCATGCCGATCGGGGCGGGATGGGGGGCGGGTGACGCTCTCGGCTGGCTATTCGGATCGGACGGCGACGATGACGAGGAACACGAGGAATACTTAGAAAACGAGATTCTTCGGATTCACGGCGACACCTACCGATACGGTGTCGAAACGCAGGCTCGCACTGGCACCTCACTCACGTGGGTACAGGACAACGCCGAACTTCTGGAAGGACGCGCCTATATCGAGGGTCTGAAGGCGGCTTACCGGGAGATTCAGGAGCAAGGAGCGAGCCGACAGGATGCGATTGACGCTGCTACCGCGAAAGTTGATGAAGTCTATTCAACCCCGCTCGAGGAGATCGTCAACGAGTCGCATCTTGTTCTACGCTCGATTCGTGATCGGTGGCAGCGCCTGCACCTCGCGCTCGATGAAGCCGGTGACTACTCTGAGCCTGCTGATTATGAGGAATATTACCGCCTCGCTAGCACCTATGGATCGTCTGACGAAAGTGCGGGAGGAATCACAGATCTCGACCATGACGTGAGCGATATGGTCTACGATCTCCCCGACGGGAGTACAATTTCGGCACCGACGTTTGCGATTGAGTTCGATAACGGCCAGAGTGCAACCGGAGCCACTCGCGATGTCGGAGAACTTGGGAATATTGGTCTCCCGGCACTGGACCCAACTCCAGAGGATGACGGGGAGGAAATTTACAAGATGCGGGACTCAGACGATGCAAACGGCTGGTTCGTCGTTGAAACCCTTGAGATAGAGATTAAGGAGTTCGATGATGCGGAGTACCGGAACGTCTACGACAACGAATTCGGTCGGGACGGCGAAGTAGCCGGCGCACAACTCCTGTGGTCCCATAACGATTGGAACGCTGCGATTCAGTCGGTACTCGACGCGCTCAACACCGCCTCTACCAACGTCGAGACGATGGTAGACAACGTGTATGAGCAAATCGTAGACGATGAACTGAGCTACGAAGAAATCCAGACGTTCACCTCGTTGTCAGACGACGCGCCGGAAGACGACCCGCACGCGCTCGTCAATGCTCACCTGTCGATGCTCGGTCAAACGCCGTCTACGACCCATAACACGATTACAATAGGACCGCTCACCGACCCGGACGACGAGGGGCCGGAAGCGAATGAGGACGTGGCCGCGATCGAGGGGAAAACGATCAGCGGAACGTTGTATATCGATCCGGGGCCGGACGGCGATCTTCAGGTGGGAGAGACCTATACGCCAGCAGATTTGACGGATTTGGTTAGTGAAACGACTGCGGCCCCAACCGTCCTATTCTCTACTACTGTCGTGGTCGAAAATTCGGAGGGCGAGCAGGTCGAGCAAACCGGATTCGTGGAGTTCGAAGACACGCGAGAGTTCACGATCGACTCGGCACAGGGACTCAACGAGGACGGCGAGATAGTCGATACGGATTCGGTGACGTTCACGGATAACGATCTCACAACCGAGACGCCGACCGACTACGAGGAGGTACACGATCGGCTGGACGAGTTCGAGCAGTTTCAGAAGGAACTCTTAGAACAACAGTACGAACTGGTCGAAGAGATGAACTCAGATGATGACACTGAGGTAGACCTTACCGTCCCCAATCCGCTCGATGACCTCGGAGAGGGTGGCGCACTGCTCGGTCTGGGGCTCATCGGAGTCGTCGTTCTCGCTGTCATCGGGGTTGTGACCGACCTCATTCCGGGACTCGGAGGGAACTGAGGATGCGACGGATCTTTTTTGTGGTTGTCGTCGTAGCGGTGGCGCTCGCGATGGGCATGGGCGTTGGGCCAGTCGCCGCACAGGACGGGAACGAAACGGAGAACGCGACGGCCGAACCCGCATTCGAAGCTGAGTTCGGCGACGGTCTCCGAATTACTGAGTACGAACTCGCGAACGGAACCGCGACGATCACCTTCGACGCCGATCGGCCGCGGACGGTCACCGTCTCGGACGCACTCGCGGGCGTCGGCGAGGAAGGCGCGGTCCAGGTGCCGAGCGAAGACTACAACCTCGAGCGCGGTGAGACGACGATCTCGATGGACGTCCGCGAGATGCGCGGGGCGTCGACGGTCGGTGTCAGCGTCAGCGGAACCACCGTCCGTCTCTCGAGCAAGATAGAAGAACCGAGCGAAGGCGACGAGAACCCGTTCCGGCACTTCGGCGGCGAGTCGGGACTGTTCTCGGGGATTCTCATGACCGTCGGGCTGGCCGGTGTCGGGACGTGGCACGTCCTCCGCTCCGAAGAAAGCGGGGTGATGGAGGCATGAGCGAACAGACGAGCGGGACGTTCGGCTCCTGGGCGGATCGACTGACGTACATCGCTGCCGAGGGCCAGCTGATCGTGCTCGGTGTCGTGGTGTCGCTCGGGGCGGCACTCGTCTTGATCCGTCCGAGCATCCCCGGCATTCCACCGATCGCGATCGGCTGGTTCGCTGCGCTCCTGTTGCTCGGACCGCCGCTGCTCGCGCTGTTCGTCACCGGCGCTCGAGCGCTCCGAAACCGGCGGATGACGGAAGTCTACCACGTCAACGGTGTCGAAGACGTACGAAAGAAGTTCTACGTTGAACCAGAGGTGTGGTCGAACAAGACCGTCGAGGGACCGTCACCGTACCGCGTGAACGACAACGAAGCGTTCGAGGTTCGAGAGTTCGACTGGCACCCGGATCAGGGCGAGAACGGGACGCTCATCGTCACCGGCTGCTACTTCAGCCAACTCTCGGACTCGAAACTCGTCACGATCAAAGCCATGCTCGAGGACGTCCACGGCGAGTTAGTCGAAACGGCGATTGCCTACAACAAGCTACGCGGGCGGATCAGCCGGATGGGAATCGAGATTGAACGCGATACGATCAACGCGCACGCCGAAGCCGACGAACGCGGGTTGATGACCCAGAAAACCAGCGTCAAAGAACGCTTCGAGGCAGCCGAAGACGACGCCGAAGAGTGGTCAAGCGACGAAATTAGCGACCTTGGCGAATACGAACAGGAGTTCGACGCGACCGACCCGATGGAAACGGCACCCGTCACGATCAACACGGGCGGCGAGCAGGCGGCAGCAGCCGACGGAGGGACCGATGACTGACGACAATGACCTACACGTCACGGCCGAAGCGCGGGAGCACCAGGAAGGCTACGGACAGCGCGAGAATCGGGAGATCGCCGACCACGGCGGCATCGTTCGCGACGAGCAGATTAGCCGGGCGATGGCCGTTCGATCGATCCACTACGATCCGACGTCGGCCGATCGGCCCGACAAGATGCCCGGCCAGTCGAAAAACCTCGCGAAACACGAGGAAATCCGGATGGTCGAAGGGACCGAGAACTTCCGCAGAGCGATGGAAAACGGCGATATGGCCACGATCAAGCACATGGTTGGAGACACGTCACAGCGTGCCGATGTGAGCGGTCTGAAGGCCATCGGCACGGTGGACGAACTCATCAACGGCCCGGCTCCAGTGATCGTTGTCTTGGGCGAGATGGGCGCGGGGAAGACGGACTTCGCGTGTCTGCTCGCACAACGCTGGCGTGCGCTCCATCAGGAGAACTCGCTGCTCGGCACGAACATCCAGTCGCTCGAGGAAAAGAACCGCTGGGTGGACGCTGACGGCGATGTACAGGACGGCTGGATCGGTGACTACGGCACACTTATGGAGTGGGTCGAGCAGGATGGCGATCCGCTCAAGCACAGCCAGCGCGACAAACTGTTCATCGGTGACGAGTTCTCGAGTGCCGCCAGTGGGACCGGCAAACAGGGCCACGAAACCCGCAAGAAGATGGCTCCGCTGGTATACAAGATCCGGAAGTACGGCGGCGCTCTCATCTACATCGCGCACGGCGAGCGATCGATTCATCCAATGCTCTGGCGCGTCGGCACGATCGTCAAGAAGGTGAGTCAGAAAAAGGCCGTCATCGCCGACTCGATTCGGAACGCGCAACTCGCCGATATTGAAGGCGAGATCGAAGGCGTGCCTCCGACGGACCTCCGGTACAACACGAAAGAGGCGAGTGATTGGTCGTGGTCGAGTTACGGCGACGAAACCGACGAAATGGGGGCGGGCGAGGCGGCCCGCAAAACGGCCATTTGGACGGCTATCAGGTGCAAAGAGGAAGGTATGTCAAATCGCGAGACAGCGACGTACGTTCCCTACAGCCACCAATGGGTCGGTACTCGCTGGCGAGAGTACAAAGACGACGGCGAGCACGTCGATACGCTTGCCAAAGTCGAAGAGGTAATTGCATGACCGCGTACAGGTGGCACGCTGGCAACGGCAACTATCCCCCCTTTACTATGGGCGCGGCCCGACAGGGCCGCGTATCACGGCCCATCGCCTGTATTCGATCCATAGACGGCGGCGGAGAAATAAATAAAGACGCGCGACGAGCGCGTGCGTGATGAGTCAGCCATGACTCGGAGTCGATCGAAGCGAGCGAACCACTTCGGGACGGCCTGCGAGAAACGGATGGCGAAGAAACGACGCTTCGAACTCGAGCGCGCCAGCTGGCACGACGCGAGATTCGGAAACGGAACGCCCGTCGAGATCAAGAGCACCATGCTCGAGCACGCCGACGGCCAGCCGGGCAACTTCAAGGTCTACCGAGCGTATCACGACAAGCTTCGGCGAGCGGACGGCTGGTACTGTTTCGTCGTCTACCGGCCACATGGGCGCTCCGGCTGCACGGTCGTCACAGACAAGATGGTTCGAGCGAGCGATCTCCCGCTGCTCCGGTGGCACGGTGGCGGCGATCACCGCGGAACCCAGCAAGCAAAAATCTCGATCGGCGACGTCTTCTAATCCGACTCTATTGAAAACCTCGGCAAAGAATTCGGTTTAATATCCTTAGCGGCAAGTACAGGTCAAATAGTTACTGGAGTGGTTACCGATCTCTCTTGGATCTATCAAAAGGTGCCTGCTGACTATAGAGGATGTATTCAGCAACTCATCCACAGTAAGGATTTGATGACAACGGTTCATTATATCAGAAACCGTGGTAATGATTATATTCCATCGGACTGTATACCTCTGTAAGTGCTCGCCAAACTCCTCTCACACCCGCTGATAAGACGGATCATGTTCCATCGAGTAGTGAGTATCGATCGGTACCGAGAGGTGCGAGCCGACTTTCTTCGGATCTACCGAACCGTGTACTGGTATCCACCGATTTTTGCAGGATTTAGTTCGGTTTCCGATCCCGATTTGCGAACACGTGCGATCAAAGCAGGGGAACAAGCGGCCAACCACGACCCACATAAACCGGTCACACAGCCTATCTTTCTGGCGAAGGACCTGTACTGGTTGATTGGGATAATCCTACTCTTTATCTGGGGCGTAACAAGCGCAGTCGGTTGGGCGGTCATGGACACGGTATCCATGGTTTTGGACTGGTATTCGCTGCCGCTCCACGAACTGGTCAACGGCGTCCCAGCGATTATTACGTGGGCAGTCCTGTTCTACCCGTTCCTCTTGACGATGGATACAACGTTCGTACAGGAGTTCAACCGTGAGCTCCGATTTGGGCCCGGAGCGGTGAATGCGAAGGAACGGAGACGACCCGAACTTGTGGCTTACGAGGTGTGGAACCGCGGGCTCTGCAGTTCGCGGAAGATTCCGGTCCTATGCTTCATGGGCGTGCTCAAGTACGTCGCTCCCAGTGTCTATCAGTTCGTGATTGAAGGGATCATTCGGTACTTCCCGCTTATCATGTTGTACCGGCACCGGTTCTGGTATCTCTTTGGTAAATTGTTCACCTTAGAGTGGGTCAGAACGATGGACTGAGAGGTCCGTACGTCAGTAACTATTGCTGCAGTACTGACCAATCACGATCCATCGCAGACCTGCTCCCAACACGTGCCACATTTGCGCCCTATATTCAGCACCATTCAACGAGCATCATTGGTAACTGATAGAAATTGCGGCGTTCAGTTTGCATCTGTAGTGTATCGTTCACTGAGATACCCCTCTCAAAACAGGACTTGAGCAGGGTCACTACTCTTTTTCAACAACTACGGACTGACCAACATCGAAGGTCGTGACTCGAGTACTCAACGTCTCGGCGATCTCCCGGCGCTGCTCGTGAGTGAGGTCGTCGCGCTCGAGGACCTGGCGGGCAGCTGCAACCAGTCGGGGCACGTCGTCACACGCTGAGACGACGGCTTTCGTCTTGTTACAGTCGTAGAAGCGTGCTGCGCGGTCGATCGCATCGTTTCGGTACGCATAGTCGCCGTCGGTTCGGATTCGCATACTCGTACACACGAACCCCCGAATCCTAGTTTTTTCGACTCACTCAACCCCGCCCATAGCCCATAATCGGGGTGTTTCTGTCACCCAATCAGAATTGTTCCGAGGTTCGTCGCGGCGATCGTCACTCAATATGCACACGACGTTTCCGATCTCGTGTGCATATTCGGGAAACCGGATCTGTCGACGTGCAACCCCAAGAAGTAGCATTGAATCTGTCTCTCACGGCGTTCTATTCGGACAAAAAACATCTATACGGCACGATAAGCCCTTGTGCGAACTGAGTAGAAGGGGATTCACTCAGATATTCAAAACATGGTTTCAACACATATTGGCCCGAACTTTATCCGCATGGATAGTTTGGGCTTACCTGTCCATGAATTCACCCCACGACAAATTATACGAAGTGATATCAAACGCACAACGACGAGAACTGCTATTCTCCTTGCTGAAGGAGAATCCCCAGACAGACTCCCCAAGTTGCCTTGACACACCACCCGATGTTGCAGAAACTGAACAGCGGAGTAGCATCAAACACCGGCATGTTCACCTTCCCAAATTAGATGATTACGGATTTATCGAATGGAGTCCCAACATGAATTGCGTAGAACGGGGACCACGATTCAGTGAAATTAGACCCACATTAGAGTTATTAGCGGAACATCACAACGAACTTCCCCAGATCAAATAACAGCCATCATATAATTTCGAAATAATTCATTGATTGAGTTGTATCGAGCAAAGCGTGGCCGCTACGAGAACTATCTCGATGGCAGCTGCCACGATATGAAAACAGTCGATTATCGCTCGTATTCATATTCGGAAAATCGATTCTCTCAACAGGTGAAGACCAGTGGTAGGGGATTGAGCCAGAGAAAAGCATCAGGATTTATCGTTAGCTGATCAGTCATATATCTATAATCTTCTACCTGCTTTTACATCTGTAAGGTATTGTTCAACTGTGGAAGCTGATACTTTAAGGATTTCTGCAATATTGCCGATTGACTTGAGATGTACACTATAGAGGTATGAAGCAATAGCCGCCTTTCCCTCACGTGCTACTTTTACTGGAATCACATCCTGATCCACGATATCTACACCGTCAATTGCCAACCAAAGACTTTCAAATATATCGGCCCGGCGCTTTGCTTTGTATTCGTCAAAAGACACAAAATAGTAGCTCTCACCATCTAGTCTCTTGTGAACAGTTTCACCCCAGCCATGACTTATCTGTTCAGATACAACTGTGACCATATACTACACGTATACAGTATACATAATGTATATTACTATTCGGATGTTTGACGAAGAAATAAAGGCTGGCCAAATAAGTCAAATATTTTATACCGTTGCAGTCATGCGATTTTGAAGTATTAGAATTCATTAAGGATGTACGCTTTTATATTTGAATCTGCTCTGATTAGACAGAGCGAAAGACAGGTAGCGGACCTATACCACACGAATATGTGGGACTAGCGGAAGAATGATGAGAGATATCTTTCGCTCTGCTAAAGTGAAAACATGAGTGAAAATCCAGGGTACACAGTCTTTGCAGTCATCGTAATCGCTGCGGTTGGAATAATCCCGATTATGTTGCTGATTGGTATCGAAATAACAGGCTACATCCAAAATATACTGGCAGAGATAGTAATATCCGGGTTCGTACTGGGTATCATTATCGCTGCAATCGTAACAGTTGGCAGATAAAACAGACAAAGTATTATTTTCGCGCCAGTTTGAGCGCATGAGTTCAGTGGGTGTTTCTCACTGGTCACAAGCAAGTTCGACGAGCGCGAAGACAATCAGTAAATTATCTTGAGGACGGCGCATCACGCCGGCGGGGCTTCGTTATTGTATTTAAACGTGCGTACCCCTCCTAAGTGGACTCGACAACACCGGTTATCGAGGTCCCACCCATCATTACCAGTAGGCCCTGTTTCGTGTGGATCAACTGGAGATCATGCGGAAATGGGGTGGGGCGCTGTAATTTTTGGCTCTGTCCCCTTGGGGGCACTCAATAACCAGCTTAGTAGTCCGTCACGAGGACGTGCTTCGGTCCGGGTGAATGAGATCGCTGTCGGTCCAGACGAACGATGCATCGCGGTTCGCCCGAGTACGACGAGTGCGATGATCCTCTCGAGAACTGCCCCTCGAGACACAATCTCCACCACAAGTCGTCCGTTCTCGAGCGACTTCACCGAGAATCCCGAACTCGAGCACCCGCCGGCTGTAACACTACCCGAAACTGGTTTATATAATAGTTTCGTACTATGTTACACCGTGCTCAGAGGCAGCGAACTCGAGGTCCTCGGGGCTATCGAACGAGGCGAGACGATCTCCGAACTCGCGACCAGACTCGAGTACAGCGAAAGTTACGTCTCCCGCGTCGTCGCGAACCTCGCCGGGAAGGGCGTGGTCTACACGGAACGCGACGGTCGCCGGAAGCGAATCACTCCCTCCGACGCTCGGGCGGTCGAGGTGTATCGGGATCTCGTCCGTCAATACGCCCACATTGACTTTTCCGAATTACTGAATGGAAAGGCCCTGGAGGTTCTCTACTACCTCGATCGGCCGCGAACGGTCGCCGATCTCGCCGACCGGAGCGACAACTACCGCAATACCGTCAATCGGGTTCTCGCGCGCCTCCGTGACCGCGGGATCGTCGGCGCGGACGACGGACGCTACAGCTTCAACGGAGACTTCGAACGGATCCACGAGTTCGCCCGCGAACTCGGGCATCACCTCCATTGCCAGCGGCTCGAAACGCTCGCGCCGAGCGGGACGATCCTGTGGGAAGATCACGACGAATTCCTCGCCCAGACCGCGACGGAGATCGACGCCGCCGGCTTTCACGAGACCGGACTCGCCCGGTTCGCGGCCTTCGGCCTCCAGTTTCTACTGACCGGCCGTCGCTACTACTTCTACGCCGAGGACCTGGAGTCGATCCCGCCGGCGGACCTGTGCTGTCACGCGCTGCTGATCGACGACGATACCCGTCACCGGTTGTACTGTCTGCTCCTGCTCAGCCGCGTCGACCTCGACGAGGACGAGCTTCGAACTCGGGCGGCGACGTACGACCTCGAGGACGAAATCGACGCCCTGCTCCGGTATCTCGAGACCGGTGGCGATATCGAGGACGACCGCCTCCCCGAATGGTCCGAGTTCCGGGACGTGGCGGCGGACTACGAGGTGACGCTCTCCGCATGAGACCGACGTTCGGACGCGAGTACATCGAGGACGAGTTCCGGCGGATCGCCGACGGGCTGTCCGACTCGGTTACCGTCTTCTTGATCGGTGGCGGCGCGATGTCGCTCCGCGACCTGAAGGCCGCGACGAAAGATATCGACCTCGTCGTCTCCGACGGTGACGCGTCCGGCCGACTCTGGGCCGCCCTGATGGATCTCGGCTACTCGGAGGTGCAACCGCTGGGTCCCGACTACCGGGCGCTCGGTGCGACGAGTTGCGTAGAGAACGACGACGGCTGTCGCCTCGACATCTTCAATCGGCAGGTCGCGAACAAGCTCGTGCTGACCGAGGGCATGATCGACCGCAGCGAGCGGTTCCTCGCGACGGGCCCGTTAGCCGTCCGCCTCGTCAGCGCCGAGGATATTTTTCTGTTCAAGCTGATCGCCGGTCGCGACGGCGACATCGAGGACATGAATACGCTCGTGCAAACTGGCTTGGACCACGACGTCGTCAGCGCCGAACTCGAGGTGCAGATCGACCGACTCGGCGACGATCGATTCGCCACATTCGCGAACGAAGCGCTGGTCGACCTCGACGAGCGGTACGGGGTGACCACGCCGATCGAGGACCGTGTTCGGGAGCTGACGGTCCGATACTACCGCGGAATCGAGGTGCTCCAGGCGCTCGACGAACCGAAGACGGCAGACGAACTGGCGGCCAGACTCGATCTATCCGTCGCCGAGGTTCGGCAGCGAGTCGCGTACCTCGAAGCGTTCGACCGAGTGACGCGGAGCGGGCAGCGAATCGAACCGGCGGAGTAGCGCGGCGGTCACTCGTTCGCCATCTGGCGCGACGAATAAGATCCTAAGAGTTCGACTCGTCGCCGCTCCTGTCCTCACTCCCGCCCTCGACTCCCTCATCCAGATCTGCAGACTCGATACCGAGATCGATCTCCGCGCCGATCGGTGTCCCGGACTCGAGCACCACCGTCTCCCCGGCCGTCATCGAGTCTCCGATTTCCACGTCGACGTCCTCGAGATCCACTTCCGGCGGAAACAGGAGGTCCACCCGGCTGCCGAAGGCGATGTGACCGATTCGGTCGCCGCGCTCGAGGTCGTCGCCGCGCTCGGCGTAGGGGTGAATCCGACGGGCGAACGCGCCGGCGATCAGCGTCACCTCGGCGTCGCTCGGCGGTTGGTCGGGTTTCGCGTGCGGGTCCTCGGAACCGGCGGCGCTACCGCCGTCGGCGGTGGGATCCGCATCGCTCGCGTCCGCCACCTCGTCTAGCTCACCCTCTCCGCCAGATTCCTCGAGCGATCCGGACGCGGGCAGGTTCGACGACTCGGTCTCACACCGCACGTGCACGCGCTCGTTCCGGTCCGAGTCCTTCGAGAAGGCGGGTCGGTTCGCCCCGGAAACGTGCTCGACGTCGGTCACCGACGCGTCGAACGGTGCGCGGACGACGTGGACGTGCCAGACGTTCATGAACACCCCCAGACGAACGCGGTCGCTCTCCTCGCGGAGCACGGAGACGTTCCCGTCGGCCGGCGAGACGACGCCCGTCGGCGGCGGCGTTCGCTCGGGATCCCGAAAGAACGCGAGCGTTCCGACACCGAGTGCGACTGCGACGAGGCTCGCCGTCACGCTGAAGACGAACGCGAACGGGGCGGCGAGCAGGGGAAGGATCGCGTACTTCCAGGCTCCCGGCGCGAAGTTCATACAACGATAAACGCGGTCGGTTCGTATGGTGGTTACGGTGAGACGCAGACGCCCGGCTTCTCGAGACGCGTTTACAGCGATCCGCGCTACGAGGTCCCCGTCGAGAGCGTTCGATCCCGGCTCGAGACGGCTCAGTCCCAGAACGATTGCGTGCGCGCGTACTCGCGTTCCTTCGAGAGGATGTCGCGGTAGAACTCGTCTTCGTCCTCCCGAAGCTTGTTGATGATCCGAGCGGCGTTGTGCGGGCCGACGCCGCGGGCGGCCATCGCGATCACGGCCCGTTTGCCGTGGCTCTGAACCAGACTGGCGCTGTGGTACGCCCGCTCGGTCATCTCCGCTTGCTCCTCGTCTTTCTCCTGCGATCGAACCGCCCGCACGACCTCGTCGGCCCACGGGTTCAACGAGGCGATCCGAGTCGAACCGCACTCGGGACACTCTGGTTGGTCGCGGACGCGCTTGACTTTCGTCTTCACCGTCCAGTCCGTACAGTGGGTACAGAGCAGAATGATCCGGTCGTCCTGCAGCCGTTCCCGAACGGTGTTGATGACGCTCGCGTCCGCGTTCTCGGGTGCCAGCAGTTCCTTCCCGCCTGAGGAACGACCGCCCCGCCCGACCGGCGTCCGACCGCGGTGGGCCACGAGGTCGATCTCGCCCAACTGGATCCCCTCGAGGACCGCGCTCGCCCGCTCGACGTCCAGATCCTCGTGGAACACCTCCCGAATCGACTCCGCGTACATCGGCGTGTCCTCGAGCGCCGCGAGGAGGCGTTCGTTCGAGAGGCGTCCGGAGCCGTCGCCCTGCCAGCGCTTGAGCGCGCCGAACTTCGCCGAGACCTGCGCGAGCCGAAACGCGAGCGCGTCCGAGTTCTTGAGTCCGAGTTCGACGATCGTCTCGACGTGATCGGGGTCCGTCTCCTCGAGCACGCCCAGCACGTCGCTGGTCGCGATCGAGTTCGGAACCTCGAGTTCGATTCGGTAGGGATCCGTCTCGAGACCCACCGAAGAGCCGGCTTGCTGACCGAGCAGCGCGGAGAGCACGCGACCGAGCGTCTCGTTCGCCGTGTGGCCGAAGGGCGCGTTCAACACGACGGTGCGCCCCTGGCGCTCGAGGACGAGTCGATCCGCCGTCGGCATCGGTGCCTCGGCCTCGGTCTGGCGCTCGAGTTGCGTGCAGGCCTCGGTGAGCGTGTACTCGTCGGCCGGATACCGGTGTCCGAGTTCGCGGCCAACCGCCCCGGCGTCCGCGCCGGCGGAAAGCTGTGGCTCCGCAACGGCGCGGATCTCGCCGACTTCACCGGCGACCGCGGCGGGGACGGGTATCTCCTGGCCGATCCAGGATGGCACCTCGCCCGCCGGATCCTCGATCGGGCTGACCTTGACGCGAGCCTCCTCGTCGTCGATCTCCGCGATACGCCACATCTCTCCCCGTTGAATAAAGATCTCGCCCGGCCGGGCGAAGTTGACGACGAACCGTTCGTCCAGGGTTCCGATCTGGGTGCTCGAGGCGATATCGTGGACGTCGTAGGTCTCCTCGTCGGGGATCATCGAGAGGTTGGCGTAGACGTACTGCCACGTGCCGCCGGTCGTCTCGATGCGATCGTCGCCCTCGTCGAACCAGACGATTCGGTTGCGGTGGAGCTCCGAAACGATTTCGCGAAACGTTTCCTCGGGGAGGTCGCGGAACGGATACGCGCGCGTGACGGTTTCGTACGCCTCGCGGATGCGGGTCGAGCCGCGACTCTGAACGAACCCCGGGATCTGGTTTGCGACCACGTCGAGGCTCCCCTCGTGGATCGCGGCCGGTTCGACCTCGCCGTCGCGAGCGCGGCGGGCGATCGCCACCGCCTCGAACGTGTCGTCGGGGCGAGTCGTGACGATCGTTCCGCTCGAGACCTCGTCCTGGCGGTGGCCCGCGCGGCCGATCCGCTGGAGCAACCGGGTAACCTGTCGCGAGCTCTTGTACTGAACGACGTGGTCGACGCGGCCGACGTCGATGCCCAGTTCCATCGAGGACGTACAGAGCAGTCCGTCCAGTTCGCCGGCTTTGAACCGATCCTCGACGTCGATCCGGGCCTCCTTCGAGAGCGACCCGTGGTGGACCCCGATCGGGAGATCGAGTTCGGTGAACCGCGAACCGAGCGCCTCCGCGGTCTGGCGCGTATTGACGAAAATGAGCGTCGACTCGTGTTCCGCGACGAGGTCCCGGATAAGGCGGACGTGACTGGCCGTGTCCGGTTCGGTCATCAACTGTCCCGCCAGTCGCTCGTCCTCGTCGGTTATGTCGGGTTGACGAACGGCGACGTCGACGTTGCTCCCGACGTCGATCTCCCGGATCTCGCAGGGCCGGCCGCCGGTGAGAAACTGGCCGACCTCGCCGGGGTCGCCGACCGTCGCCGAGAGGCCGATTCGCTGGATGTCCCCCGCGAGGTCCTGCAGGCGCTCGAGACCGATCGCGAGTTGCGCCCCGCGTTTCGAAGCCGCGAGTTCGTGAACCTCGTCGACCACGACGTGGGAAACGTCCTCGAGCGCGTCGCGCAGGCGCTCGCCCGTGAGCATCGCCTGCAGCGTCTCCGGCGTCGTGACCAGCACGTCCGGCGGGTTCTCGGCCTGTTTGCCGCGCTGGTACTGGGTCGTGTCGCCGTGGCGAACGTCGACCTCGAGGTCAAGGGACTCGCCCCACCACTCGAGGCGTTCGCGCATGTCGCGGTTGAGCGCCCGCAGCGGGGTGACGTAGAGCGCACCGAACCCCTCGGGCCGATCCTCGAGAAGGTGATCGAAGACCGGCAACATCGCCGTCTCGGTCTTGCCACTCCCCGTGGGTGCGATCACGAGCGTGTGTTGGCCGGCCGACAGCGGCGGAATGGCCAGTCGCTGCGGTGCCGTCGGCGTCGAAAAGCCGCGTTCGGAAAGCGCCCCGCGAACCGTCGGTCCGAGGTGCGTAAACGCCGCGACGTCCCCCTCTGTCATCGAGACGCGCTAGGGGCGAACGGCGGATAAGGGCCACGTTCCGGAGACGACTATAGTAGCCGCCAACAGTCACTGTACGCCTGATCGCACGCCCGCTGTGCGGGGGGTGTGTGAATCGTTTCGGTTGGTACCATGGTGCGGGTTCGGCTCGGTTAACGACCGGGAGACGACGACGCTCGAGAACGGGTCTACTCCTCGTCGGCACCGATCTCGTCCGTAACAGCCGTTTCGTCGTCACCATCCGCATCCGCAGCGGTCGTCACGTGTCGGTTAACGGGAGCCTACGTCGATACCGGTTGGAATACGAGTCCGCCGAGAGGATGTAAGGAGTCGTTACAGTTCGGTAGGGAGTTCATATAAAGAAACATGAATTTCGTACTGTGGTCGTATGTCACGGCCAAGACGAGATCCTCAACGAAAGCCACGGCGGCGACTGAGATACCGAACGAAGCGACAAACCGCGGTTCGCGGGGTCCAACAGTGACGATGTTTCGATCGCGTTCCGCGCTCGCGGTCGGACTCGTCGCCCTGCTCGTTCTCGGACTCGTCGGTGCCGCCGGAGCCGTCGGCGCAGGTGCCAGCCCGGCGGACTCGTCCCTCAGTGTCAGCGATCCGGATAGCGAATCGGACGCGAACGTGAGCGAGGAAGCGTACGCCGAGCCAGCGCCCGAAGCGGGCGATCCGTACTACGAAGCGAGCGACGGGAACTGGGTGAGCTACGTGAACCCGCGCGACGAGTACCGGTCGCCGTACCTCGGGGACGGCTCCGGGAAGATCGGCGTCGTGTTGCTCAACGAGGCGGGCGAACCGATCGTCGGTGAAAGCGTTCCGAATACGACCGTCACGATACCGACCGGCGAGACGACGTCGTGGCACTCCCACGCCGATCCGTTAACCGTTCAGTACCCGCTGACCGAGCACTACGACCGACCGCTCGACGGCGACCAGTTCGGAACGACCGACGACTTGCCACAGGGCGACGGCTACATGGATACCCACAGCATCGAGCTACACGGTCACCCTGAGAACGCCACCATCGAGTACGGCGAGGCCCAGATCGAGGGCGAACACGCCGACAAGATCGAAGTCGTCGGCTACGTGCAACAGGCACACGACACGTGGGACACCAGCGTCGATCCGATCGAAGACGCGGTATCCTACGAAGAAGCCGGCGGCGAGTGGACCTACGAACCGGGCGGCTCCCACGGAGAGGTCATGATCGTCCTCCAACTCGACGCCGATGAGACCGGCGTCAACGACGGCAACTCGAGCGACGACGGTAACTCGAGCGACGACGACAACTCGAACGGATCGACCGACGACTCCGACGAATCGGCGAATACGGACGACGAGGACGGCGGTGACGAACTACCCGGATTCGGAGTCCCGGCCGTACTCGTCGCGCTGGCGGCCGTCGCGCTCGTCGGCTTCCGCCGTCGATCGACCTGACGGACCTGACGGGCGATTCCGTTTCGCTTCCACTGCATCGTGTCCGCGAATTTCGAGCGGAGAACGCATCCCGTCAGGAAACGGAATACGCGGGGGTACGAGACCATCGACAACGTACACACGGACCAACCAATGATATTTTACAGTTCACTCGAGAGGGGTACGCAATGACAGCCGCAAGCGATTCGAACGATCCGCAGGTGCCGATCGTCTGCCCCGAGTGCGAGACGACTTCCCGCGTCCCGTTAGCGGAAGTGGCCGACCTGATCGAGCGACACAACGAACAGCTACACGGCGGCGGCGACGTCGCCGCGGTCGATCCCGACATCGCCGACCGTATCGCCGACCTCGCAGCCGCCGATCTCGGACTGCTCGAGGAATCGGAGTAGCGAGGCTGCTTGAAACGGTCGCTGCAACGCGCGGTTTGACGATCGTCTATTCAGCAGTGAGCGCTCAGATAACGTCGATGACGACGATGGCGAGGTACAGCTGTCCGACTCCAGCGACGATCATGACCGCGCCCGCGAGTCGCTCGAGGGTCTCGCTGTACGCGGCCAGTTGTCCAGCACCCACGAGGAGCCCCATTCCCGTCACGACGGTCAGCGAGACCATCAACAACACGACGCTACCGACGTAGGTGCCGATGACGAGTGCCGCCGAGAGCGGCGGTAAGGACAGGGCCTGCGCGATCACGGCGACGAACAGGGGTGCAACACAGCCCGCCGCCGCCAGCGCGTACCCGGCGCCAAAGACGCCGAAACCGAGGACGCTCGAACGGCGTTTCGGGAGCGCAATCGACAGCGACGGGGCGCGCCCGAGAACGGTCAACAGCCCGAACGCGACCAGGATTGCGCCAACGATCGGCTCGAAGAGGGTGACGTTCGACAGCGTGGAGTGGCCGATCCAGTACGCGGCGACCAGTAACGCGCCGAACGTGGCGAGGACGCCGATTCCAGCGATGAGACCGCGGCTGAGCGCACCCGGCAGCGACGCACCTTCACCGTCGGTCTGGCTCACGTAGAATCCGACGTAGCCCGGTAAGAGCGGGTACGCACAGGGCGAAAAGAACGTCGCGACGCCCGCTATCAACGCGAACGCGAGCGGCAGTGAGCCGTCGATCATACTCACTTGTCACCGGCATCAGCCTCGAGTGCCTGTTCGATCCCGTTGACCAGTTCGTCCGCGGTCTTGATCCCGGATTCGGCCCACTGGACGCGGCCCGAAGCGTCGATCGCGACGCCTCTGGGAACGCCACCGGGATATCGCGCGGTGAGCTCGGCGGCGGGATCGAGTCCGAGCGTCCAGTTACCGTCGTGTTCGTCCCACCACTCGACGAGTTCCGCCTCGGTTATCGAGCCGTTCGGGCCGACGGACTCGTTGGTAACCGAACAGAACAGCACCTCGTCACCGATTCGTTCGTTGGCCTCCCCGAGCGCCGGCATCTGTTCGATACACGGTCCACACCACGTCCCGAACAGGTCGACGAACGTCGCGCGCCCGAGGTCGGGGACCTCGATCGTCCCGGCGTCGCTGCCGGCGGCGTCGACCGTTTCGATCTCGAACGGCTCGGGCGGCTCGTCGCCGGACTCCTCCCCGCGGAGGTCGTCGGACGACGGCAGCCCGTACACGGCGACCGCACCGCCTCCGACGACGACGCCCGCACTGCCCACGCCGGCGAGGACCTCCCGTCGACGCATCTTTACTCCACCCCGACGACCGTTCTGGTTTCCTCGAGGAGTCGCTTCCGATCGACCGCGCGTTCGGATTGGACGGCGTTCGGGTACGCGCGCTCGACGATGCCGTCCTCGTTGACGAGGGTGATCCGACTGTTGTGGGTGAACGTGTACGCACCGTGATCGTGCTCGTCGTGGCTCTCGTTTCCGTCGGCGCTTTCGTTGCTCTCGTCGGTACCCTCGGTACCGTTCGATTCGTCGTCGCCGTTCTCGCCGTCTTCCTCTCGCTGCAGCGCCATGCCGAACGTATCGGTCATCAGCCGCTTCGCCTCCTCGTAGCTCTCGGGCCGGAGGAAGTGGAAGTTCTCGGCCTCGTACTCGATGTTCTGCTGAGTCGCGTACTCCGTCAGGACTTCGGGCGTATCGCGTTCGGGATCGAACGTGAAGGCGAGCAACCCGAGATCGTCCGCGTAGCCGCGATCGATGGCGTCGTCCTGAGCCCAGCGCAATCGCGTGAGCAGGGCCGGACAAACCCCGTCCGGACACGTGGTGAAGAAGTACGTCAGCAGGAAGGAGCGTTCGCCGACGAAATCCTCGAGCGAGACATTCGTTTCGGCGACCGGATCGGGGATCGAAAACGAGGGGAACTCGTTCCCGTGGCTCGGATACCCAGGATCCTCGGGGTGGCCGTCCGCCGCCGGCAGAATCGTGCGGCTGTCGTCGTCAGATAGTGCCTGATCGAACGTGTCGAGACAGCCAGCGGTACCGACGACACCAGCGGTACCGGCGACACCGAGTGAGCGAAGATACGTCCGCCGTTTCATGTCTGATCCGTAGGAGCGCGCCATCAAATGTCCGTTGGTTCGTACACCGAATCCGACGGATCGACAGAGTAAATGTCGGGAGGCGGAAGCTCGAATCGGAAGGCAAAAACTCGAGTACCGAGGGAAGAACTCGAGCACTGAGGGGAGAAACCGTTTCGAGCGGCGCAAGCGGGACGGGGATACATGTGGATCGCCTTCGTGGAATCCAGCGGTGACAGTGTCTCGCTCGACCCGGCTGCTGGGATTCGTTGCACTCGGTCTCGGAGCGGTCGGTATCGTCGCAGTGCTCTGGGCCGAACCCGCACGCGCCTCGAACGTCGCCGCCGGACTCGGCGAGGACCGCGAACTCGCGGTACCGACGTGGCTCACCCTGCTCACCGGCGGGGCGGCCGTCGGTGCCTCCGCCATGCTCGCTGCACTCGTGACCGATCGGCAGTTCGTCGAGACGATCCACGAGTGGACGGTTCCGCTTCCAGCAGTGGGCACGACAACGGCGCTTTCGAGTCGGACGATCGCCATCGGCGCTGCCGCTGGAAACCTCCTCGGACTCGCGGCCCTCGCCGCCGTGGTCGTCGTCGGCCTCGAGGGACCGGCGATGCCGACGGCGAACCTCGCAGTCGTCCTCACGTTCGTCGGAGTTCGAGCCTTGCTACCGATGATCGCCGTCCTGGTCGTCAATCCGTGGCCGGCGATCGATCCGTTTCGAACTATCGCACGATGCGTGATCGGCGTAGGTGCCCGCGTTCGAGCGTGCGGACGTGTTAGGAGAGACGAACGAACGGAAGAAGACGGACGGACGGGACGAAAGGCAGCGGACGGAAGCGGATGGGGGCTTCTCGAGTATCCAACGCGGATCTCGTCGTGGCCGGCCGTTCTCGGGCTGGGAACCCTCGTCTGGCTCGAACTCGTCCTTCCGGTGACGTCCGATCCCGGAACCCTCGCGCTCGTCGTCGTGGGGTACGGTGTCGTCACCGTCGCGGGCGCGCTCCTGTTCTCGCCGGCGGCGTGGTTCCGGCACGCGGATCCGCTGGCCGCGCTCTTTCGACTCTACGGAACGATCGCACCGATCCAGCGCCGGGACGATCAGGTTTCGAGTCGGCACCGAGACGGCCAGGTTCCGACTCGGCATCAGGGCGGTCAGGTTTCAACCCGGCACCAGGGCGGCCGGTTTCGACTCGTCGTTCCCGGCGCTCGCCTGCGTGATTCGGGGGTCGTCACCGACTCGAGCGAGGTCGCGTTCGTCGTCCTGGTGGTCTGGGAGTTGACGTTCAACGGATTCATCGTCACGCGGCCGGGCCGTCGAACGATCGAGACCGTCGTCACAACCGGTGTTTCGGCACCCGTCGCCTATCTCCTCGTACTGGCTGGCGGGTTCGGACTAGCGCTTGCGTTCTACCGACTGGCTGCGCGCGCATCACGACGAACCGCGCCGACGTACCTCTCGAAGCGGGTTCTCGCCCGCCGTTTCGCCCCATCGCTGTTGGCGATCGCCGCGGGCTATCACGTCGCCCACTACGTCGCGTTCGTCGTCTCGCTCACACCCGCGTCGCTGGCAGCCCTCTCGAATCCACTCGCTCCGCCCGTGAATCCGACCACGCTGGTCGTCCCCGACTGGCTGGGGACCGTCGAGATCGGCGCGCTTATCGCGGGGCATATTCTCGCGATCTGGACCGCACACGCGATCGCCTACGACTGTTTTCCGGGCCGGTTGCAGGCGATTCGCAGCCAGTACCCGTTCGTCGTCGTGATGGTCTGTTACACCGCGATCAGTCTGTGGCTCCTGACGCTTCCGGCGACGGATCCGGTGTACGTCACCGGATGAGACGGTTAGTAGACACCACCGCCATTCGACCGCTAAACCAACAGGCGTTTTGAGGGTGGCAACCCAAGACGGACACAATGAATCGTCGGGGCTTTCTCCGTGGAACCGCCGTGGCCGGTACCGTCGGCGTCGCCGGCTGTCTCGAGCGCCTCGGCTTCGAGGAACGGTCCGCCTGGTCGAACCCGCCACTCGTCGAGAACCGGCCTGACGCCGTCTACCTTCCCGCGGGCATGGAAGAGATGAACACCTACGGGCGAGCGACCGACGGCGAGTACGCCGTCGAACTCTCCTATACGATTCCTCACCGCTTCTGGATCATCGCCGGCGAAACGGAACAGGTCGACGTCAAGCCTGACGATAGCATGCATCTCATGATGACCGTCTGGGACGTCGAAACGGACACCGTCCTTCCGGTGAATATCGGCCTCGAAATCCTCCGTGACGGCGATTCCGTGGGCGGGCGGCTGACGCCGTGGGCGATGCTCTCTCAGCGGATGGGATTTCACTACGGCGACAACATCGAACTTCCGGACGAAGGCGAGTATACGGCCCGCGTTCAGGTCGGGCCGATCGACGCCGCACAGACCGGCGCGTTCGCCGATCGGTTAGACAGCGCGACCACACTCGAGATCGACTTCGAGTTCAACCGCTCGGATATCCACGACCTCGAGTTCGACCTGATCGACGAGGATCGCCGCGGAAGTCGCGAAGCGCTGCCGCTGATGGATCACGGCGAGCACGGAGACAGTGACGGTGACGACGGGTCGGACCACGGCGGACACAATGGATCGGATCACGACGAACACGGCGGGTCGGATGGCGGTGGCTACGATCCCGGTCACCCGCCGTCATCGGCCGGGCCGCCGGTCGAAGAACTCCCCGGCGAACTGCTCGGGACCGAGCGCAGCGCCGACGCGAAGCTCTCTGCGATCGTCACGGACGTCGACCGGTTTACCACTAACGATGAGAGCGTGTATTTGGCGCTCTACTTGCGGACCCCGTACAACGACGTGAGTCTCCCGTTCGCCTCGCTCGATGCGACGATCGATCGGGACGGCTCGACCGTCCTCGAGGACGAGCCACTGACTGAGACGGTCGACCACGAGTTCGTCCATCACTACGGAATCGGCCTCGACGCGCTCGAGAGCGGCGACGAGATCACGGTGTCCGTCGATACACCGACGGTCTCGAGACACGATGGCTACGAGACGGCATTTTTCGACTTCGAGGACGTATCCTTCGAGGTGCCGTGAATCGACAGGGAACGATTACTCGCCGAGAGGGAGGATATCGACGGTATCGGGACACAGAGTGGCAAGTTAAATGCGATCCTACAGCATCGAAATGCACCGAAACGGAGACAGAACTACCCGTACGACTAGTATAACTATCCGGAATAATCGAATACGCTCAGGGTATGTCTCGATCGAACCGCTCAGATATGCATATCGGCTGTCCGGAGTGTGAGGCAACGGTCAGTGCGTCCGTTCCACCGGGTCCAGGAATCATCGAAGAGAGCGAGTCGAACCGGCTCCAGGGAATCGAATCGACGTGTCGAAGCTGTGGTCACGAAGTCGAGCTCTACTACTACTGAAAACCGAGTAAGCGGTCTACCCCCCATTGAAACACCTCGTACCTATAGCAGTAGTCTCTCGTAACCACACCACGTTTCCGGTGAAATCATCGAATGTGACTGTCCGGTTTTCGAGACTATGTTGCTCGAGGGACACACCGGGTTTCCGATGAATTGGCCGGGCCGAACGGGAGGAGCGATACGTGACTCGGGACGTGATAAAACCGTCTGGGAGGTCCGGACCGAGGGAAGCGGGGAACTGAAACGCGGTAGCCTGTAGAGACGAACGGCGACGCGATTATCCGCACAGACACACCACGTTTCCGGTGAACGAGAGTGAGAAAGCACACGCTACTGTTTGGCGGACACACCAGGTTTCCGGTGAAACAGGTGAACGACTGCGAATATTGCGAGGGTGAATCTGGATGGGGACTGACGATGAGACGGGTTCTACGAGAATTCTACGAGGACAGTTAGGACAGCTAGAGGGTCAGAAATGAGGTCTGTGGATTGGGGTCGGGATTCGAGTCAGAAAACTGGAGATGGAAAACGAGGGTGAAGGCGGAGAACGAGTCTGGAGGCGGCGGGACAAAACGGTAAACCAGAGAGATCTCCAGAAGAGGAGGGATTCACGGGAGAGGTACCGAACCCTTCCAACGAGCGAAATCATTCTAGGGGCAGAATCGGAGCGCGCGCACACCACGTTTCCGGTGAAATGGATTGGGGAGAGGTGATGCGATGATTTGTCGTCCTTCATTCGGATAGAAGGGACGAGACTCGATTGTAGAGCCCCATGAAGGTCCTCTGCAGAGTTTCTCGAGTCTATAGGACTCTAGAATGATAGCGGGAATGTTGGGTTAACCACCCTCATCCATTGAAGTTTAACTGTAGAACAATTAACAGTCACCCGTCCGAGGAATAGTTAATTATAAGGTGCAGTAAACTAAAAAGTCCATTAAGTTAAATAACATCTTGCCTGTGTTGGCGTTAGCCAACGAGCGATGATTCACCGGAAATCCCGATTCTGAGCCGTTCTCGATGGCGGTCTCGAGTGATATCGTGACATTCTCATTCGGTTATTGTTCACTATTCCTTACCCCACAGTCTCTTTGAGGGCTGTTGTCTCTCATCTTTGTGGCTTCTTATCCTGTGGGGTTCTTGTCTCATTTACTCTTCTCCTGTATTTTCATCACCCCGTTTTCCTATTCTAATACTACTCGTATTGTGCTTCTAATGGGTCTGAACCACGAATTTGTGTCTCTCAGTTTCTCTCACACACCGGGTTTCCGGTGAACCTCAACCCCCGTTTCAACTGCACCCCCCACCCCGTTCACCCCATTTCACCGGAAACCCGGTGTGTGTGTGCTCTAATCGAGCACCCTCCCGCTCTTCGTCCACCCCACCCGCTCGAGAATCGCTCTCGACGCCAAATTCGTCACCGTGACGGATTTTCCGCTCTCGAGTCCAAACAGTAAAGACGTTTCACCGGAAACGTGGTGTCTATACTCTATGTCGAGCTCCGGCGATGACCTCTTCACCCGTGACGATCCAATCTTCGAGAACAAGGAACTGCTCGAGATCAACCACCTCCCCGAGGAGGGGCGTATCGTCGGCCGAGACGACGAGATCGCGGATCTCGCGAACGCCGTCAATCCGGCCATCTTCGGGCAGAGCCCGAGCAATCTGCTTATCTACGGCAAGACGGGCACCGGAAAGTCACTCTGTGCAAAACACATCTCGGAGCGGCTGGTTCGTGTCGCAAAAGATGAAGGTGTCACGGCCGACTTCGCCTACGTCGACTGCGCACAGGATAGCACGGAGACCCAGGCCGTCCAGACGATCGCTCACTCGCTGAACGATTCAGCGATCACCGACGTCAAGATTCCCGACAAGGGGCTCAGCACGTCGACGTACTACAAGCGCCTCTGGCGGGTCCTGGATACCCAATACGAGGTCGTTCTCATCATTCTGGACGAGGTCGATAAACTCGACGACGACGACATTCTGATGCAACTTTCGCGCGCGGGAGAAGCCGGCAAACTCGAGTCGTGCAAAATCGGCGTGATCGGTATCAGTAACAAAATCAAGTACAAGGATCGGATGGACGAGCGGGTCAAATCCAGTCTCTGTGAACGCGAGTTCGTCTTCCCGCCGTACGACGCGAACCAGCTTCGAGACATTATGCAGGCTCGAAGCGACGCGTTCAAAGACGAGATACTCGAGCCGTCGGTCGTTCCGCGGGCTGCAGCCCTCGCTGCGCGCGAACACGGTGACGCCCGGAAGGCGATCGATATCCTTCGGTATGCCGGCGAGATCGCCCAGTCCAACGGCAGCGAGACGGTTCGCGAGGAGTTCATCGTGCAGGCCCGCGAACGGGCCGAAACCGACCGGTTCCGGGAGCTCATTCGGGGCTCGACACCGCATTCCCGATACGTGTTGCAGGCGCTCGCGGTTCTCGCGCTCAACACGCCCAACGAGGATGGATTCCGGACGACCAAGATCTTCGACGTCTACGAGGAGATCTGCCGCCAGGAAGGCTCCGATACGCTCTCGCTTCGACGGGTTCGTGACCTGCTGAAAGAACACGCGTTCCTCGATATTATCGAGCAATCCCGCCAGAGCGGCGGTAGCGCGGAAGGAAGTTACACCGAGCACCAACTGCTCGAGGACCCGGACGTCGTCCGGAAGGTTCTCGTCGAAACGGACGACGCGTAATGGGTATCGGAACGGATGGCGCGTAGTGGGTATCGAAATGGTGGATTCCACCGGAAACCTGGTGTCGGTTTCATCGGAAACCCGGTGTCTTGCGTTCGTCTCTCTTCGTACCACTCGTGTCTGCTACCGGCGTCTACCACCGGTTTCCCAGCCACGGGGTGAGTCGTTCAGTCGTTCAGCGCCGCCTTCAGTGACCACGACGAGATCTTCGATCCTGACCCCGAATTTGCCCTCGAGGTAGATGCCCGGCTCGACGCTGAACACCATTCCGGGCTCGAGCTCGCGGTCGTTGCCGTCGACGATGTAGGGTGGCTCGTGGACCTCGAGTCCGACGCCGTGGCCGGTTCGGTGGACGAAGGCGTCGCCGTAGCCGGCGTCTTCGATAACTGACCGCGCGGCCCGGTCGATCGCGCCAGCAGCCACGCCCGGTTCGACGGCGTCGATCGCAGCTTTCTGTGCCGACAATACGGTTTCGTGAACGCGTTCGTACTCGGGTGAGGGCTCGCCGACGACCATCGTCCGGGTCTGGTCGCCGGGATATCGACCCGTTCCCGCCTCGAGGTCCGCCGCGACGAACGCGCCGAAATCCAGAACGATCGGGTCACCGGGTTCGATCGCTCGGTCTCCGCTGTGGTGGTGTGGTCGCGCGCCGTTCGGTCCCGACGCGACGATCGTCGTAAACGACGGCTCACCGCCGCCGGAGGTTGCGAGCAGTCGCTCGATCTCACTCGCCAGTTCCGCTTCGGTCGTCCCGACGAGGTCCTCCCCGCGCGAGCGAACCTCGAGCGAGACGCGATCGGCGATCGTCCCGGCCCGTCGAAGCGCCTCGAGTTCGACCTCGTCTTTGCGGATCCACAGGTCCTCGAGGACGGTACTCGCGAGACCGAACGTTGCGTTCGGAACGCACTCCCGGAGGTCGTGCGTGAACGTCGCCCACAGCCGATCGTCGACGAGGATCGACGGTGCCGAATCGCCTGCGGAGGCGGCCTCGCGTTCATCCCGACTGCCCTCGAATTCGCCTCGACCGCGTTCATCCTGACTATCCTCGAATTCACCTCGACCGAGTTTTTCCTCGAATCCGTTTCGGCCGACTATCTCCTCGAGAACGGTATCGATCAGGTCAACGGGGTCATCGTCGTCGTCCCACAATCGCAACTCGAGCGGCGGATCGCCGAGCGGCAGTCCCGCGAGTTGTTGTTCGTACATCGCGGGTGCGACGAAGACGGGATCGCCTGTTTGCGGAACGAACAACAACAGGTGGCGCTCGGACGGCGACTCCTCGAAGCCGGTGAGGTAGGTCAGATTCGGACTCGGAAAGCAGACGAGCAACGCCGCATCGGTGCGCTCGAGTCGTCGCTTACACGCCCGAATCCGATTTTCGAACGGAGAGTGCATACCGGCGATTCACACGAGAGCGGAAAGAACGTTTGGTCCGTCTCGCGGACGGGTAACCGCACGCACGCCAACCACCGATCAACCACCGCACGTACGCCAATCACCGCGATCAACCGCCACACGTAGGCTAACCTACCACGATCAACCGCCACACGTAGGCTAACCTACCGCGATCAACCGCCACACGTAGGCTAACCTACCGCGATCAACCACCGCCGTACGCCAACCACCGATCAACCACCGCACGCACGCCAACCACCGCACACAGTCAACCGTCGGTCAGTCACACCGTCCAGACAGTCGGTCGATTTCGGCTACTATCGGGGGGGACTATTAGACTCCCATGCGGATGCAGGCCGCGAACCAACCCGGTCCGAGGGAGTGATATAGCAGCGAATGCGATTTACCGACGCGCGGTCGTCGTCGACGCACCCGAACAATCGACAGCTACGGGCCGACGGGTACGGTCGAGGGACCGATGACGTCCGGTCCGACGGGCCGTCCTGTCCCGGTCCACTGATCGTTGTTTCGAACCGCCAACCATATCGACACGAATACGAGGAGGCGGTGTCGGCCGCGGACACGAAGGAACCACCGGATGTCTCCGAAGACGGAGAGAGGCAAGCCGATAGTTCCGTTTCCGAGTCGGCTGCCGAGACTGCCGATCGGTCCATAACGGTCGATGAACCGACCGGCGGACTGACTGCCGGTCTCGATCCCGTCCTCCAACGGGCCGAAGGAACGTGGATCGCCTGGGGCGACGGTGACGCCGACTTCGCCGTCGCGGACGAACACGACCGCGTTGCTGTCCCGCCGGACGAGGAGGCCTATACGCTCCAGCGCATCGACCTCTCGGACGAGGCGGTCGACTCCTACTACTACGGATTCAGCAATCGCGTTCTCTGGCCGTTGTGTCACGGATTCACCGACCTCGTCGAAAACCGACCGAACGATTTCGAGTGGTACCGGACGGTCAACGAGCGTTTCGCCGAGGCGGTGAGCGAGCACGCGACGGCTGACTCGGTCGTCTGGCTTCAGGACTACCACTTCGCGCTCGCCCCGCGAATGATCTGCGAGTCGGTTCCACGGTCGACGACCGTTGCGCAGTTCTGGCACATTCCGTGGCCGTCGGCGGCGACCTTTCAGCGCTGCCCGGTGGGCGTTCGCGTTCTCGAGGGGTTGCTCGGGAACGATCTGTTGGGGTTCCATATCGACAGGTACGCCGACCGCTTCCTCGACTGCGTGCAGCGGTACCTGCCGGCCGCGGACGTCGACCGGGAACGCCGGACCGTTCGATACGATGGCGAGACGACCCGCGTCGTCGCGACGCCGATGGGGGTCGATGCCGAGTCGTACGATCAGGATGCCCGATCGGTTTCAGCGTCACAGCTCTCGTCGCTGTTCGATCGATACGACATTCAACGCGAGAACGTCATCGGACTCGGCGTCGATCGACTCGACTATTCGAAGGGGATTCCCGAACGGCTGGCCGCCATCGAGCGGTTCCTCGAGCGAAATCCGGCGTGGCACGGCGAGTTCACGTTCGTTCAGACGGCTACCCCTTCCCGAACCGACATTCGGGCGTACGAGAAACACGGCGAACTCGTCCGGAGCGAAGCCGAACGGATCAATCGGCGATTCGGCACGCGTGAGTGGGATCCGATCGTCTACACCGAAGACCACATCTCGGCCGCCGATCTCTGTGCGCTGTATCGGCGCGCGGATCTAATGGTCGTGAGTCCGCTCGTCGACGGGATGAACCTGGTCGCACAGGAGTACGTCGCCGCGAGCATCGACGGGGATGGTACGTTAGTGTTGAGCGAGGGAACCGGTGCTCACGAGACGCTCGGCTCGCACGCGCTCACGATCGATCCGACCGATATCGACGGATTCGCACGACAGATCGAAACGGCGGTCTCGATGCCCTCCGACGAGCGACAGCGTCGGATGAACACGCTTCGGAAGCGGGTTCTCGAGGGCGACCTCGAGTGGTGGATGGAGACCCAGTTCGACTGGATCCGTCGCGTTCACGGCGATGGTCCCGCTCGAGGCCCTGACTCGGACCTGAAGCGAGAGTTTGACGAACGTACTGATCGCGATTCCGATCCTGATTCGAACGCGGGCTCAAACACGGGATCGGACACTGACACGAATTCGGATTCGTACTTTGATCCGCACGAACGAACACCGCAACTGTAATCGATGTCGACTCTAACACCGCCATCACCGATCGACGAGCAGCGAGCACAGATCCGTTCGACACTCGCCGACGCGTCACGGCTGCTTCTCTGTCTCGATTTTGATGGGACACTCGCGCCGATCGTCGAAGAGCCGGACGAAGCGACGCCGACAACGGCAAACGAGAACGCCCTGGCGACGCTCACGTCGGATCCCGCGGTGTCGACGGCGATCATCAGCGGTCGTTCGCTGACCGACGTTCGCGGTCGGGTCGATGGCCCGAAGATGTACGCCGGCAATCACGGCCTCGAACTCGCCCGCCGCGGATCGGTCGCCGTCCACCCGGTGGCTAACAAACGGGCGTCGCAGGTCGAACGAGTCTGTGAAACGCTCGAGACGGCCCTCGAGTCCGTGCCGAACTACCGGATCGAAAACAAGCGCTTGACCGGAACCGTTCACGTCAGATCCGTCCCAGACGACGCTCAGCCGTTCGTTCGACGGCAGACGCACGCGGTTGTCGACCAGGTCGGCGGCGACGCCCTCGAGGTTTCGACCGGAAAACGGATCTACGAGATCGGGCCGTCGATTCCGTGGGGGAAGGGGAACGCGGTCGCGTTGATCGCGGCCGATATGCCCCCCGATACGGTGCCGATCTATATCGGTGACGACGTGACCGACGAGTCGGCGTTTCGGACGGTTGAATCGGACGGGATCGGTGTTCGAGTTGGTGGCGACGAGCCATCTGCGGCTTCCTGTCGGATCGACTCCCCCGAGGCGGTGGCGCGGTTGCTCGAGTGGCTCGGATCGGTCGGTATCGATGCCCTCGAACGCGGCGAACCCGAGTTGCGCTCGATCAGTACACGATCGGTCACGGACGGTTCGCTGAGCACAGCGACCCGCTCGAGCTAACCAGAACCTGACCGTGCGACGCGGGTTCGAGGTGATTCCGCGCGAATTGCCGTCTTTGTTCCGCGCTCACCGTCGTCGCTGGTCCGCGTGAGCCGCTGTCGTTGCTTTTCGAAGGGGGAGTCGTCGCTGTTCTGCGCGAGTTGCCTCGCTGTTATTCGATGAGGGAGTCTCGAATGCCCCACTGTGTCCCGATTCCAACCTCCCACGGTCCGGTCTCGAAAATCCTCGCTGCCCGTCCTCGGTCGGCCCTCTTTTCGCTCGTACTGTCGGTTGCGGTGCCCTATCCCTCGCACTGTCAGGGCGATCTCGTTATCGATTCGACTTCACAACGAACCGATTATCGACGGCTCAGTTGTGTTGTTCATTCAAATTTCCACCATTATTTACTATTTTCAATAATCATCACCATACAAAACATGACCTACTAAGTCGAAAGTATTAGTTACCACTGGAAATATAGTGTCACATGAGAGTGAACGATAGTGAAGCTTCGCCAACCTACTGATTTCCTGATCCTCGAGGCGCTCGAGGACAAGGGTCGAAACGTCGCAACGAATCTCGCTGCACACACGGGCAAGAGCCGCAAGAACATCAACACTCGGCTTCCGGTGCTGGAGGATTACGGGCTCGTTCGGAAGATCGGTCCGGCAGACCGGTCCGGGCTATACGAGATTACAGCCACGGGAAAAGCAGCGCTCGTCTACCAGGACCAGTACGACGATGTCGACGACTTCGAGTCGCTCATCGAAGGACCGAGTGCGGATCGTTCCGAACAGGACGGTGACACGCAGGCGAGTTTCGTTCGCGGAGAAAACGAGGGGAACGACGACGAGTAACGGCTCCGAAATCGGTTCGGCCGCTGCTACTGGTACCACTCGGACGTCTATCTGTTCTGCGGGGTCATTCCACCGCTGTACGCTTCGAGGTCGCGGTGTGCACACGACGAGAAGGCCAGACTGAGTTTCCGAGTGTGGTCGGCTGGATCCGGGTAACTCCCACCACACCGTGAGCGGTCACCACCGTAGTCGGCCGTCCAGGCATAACTGCTCAGCATCGGCGTCGCGACAATCGCATCACCGTCGCGAAACGAGACACCGTGATCGTGGTGCAATCCGAGCGCGTGGCCGATCTCGTGGACGAGTATCTGCATCGTCCGCGGTCCACGCTCGTTCGGGACGATCCACCGGTCGACGTCGGCCTCCGGCGTCGCGAGAAGGGCGTCGAAGGAGTCGAGCGAGGAGAGATGTCGAGCCCCGCCGACCGAGGCGATATGCGGAAGTCCGTATCCGGTCGGCGCCCGCTCCATCTGTCCGTCCGTCACGAGCACGTTGACGTCCGCCGCGGGCGTGATATCACGGCTCCCGATCGCTCCCGAGGCGATGGCCATCGGCCACTCTCCGCTGGTGGTAACCCGCGCCCCGTCTTCGGTTGAGACCTCGACCGTTCCCCCGGCTGACAGCTCGAGCGACCAGTGTTCGAGAGCGAGAATCTCCTCGAGATACTCGAGTATGCGGTCCATGACGCCATCGTACGTCACGGCTCCGTTCGAGAGCCAGACCCGAACCTCGAGCGTGGTGACGGGATCTCGAGTCGCATAGGCCAGCGTCCCGACCGAGGCGAGCGAGCCGACCATTCCGAGGAATACGCGCCGCTTCACGACAGTGGCTCTCGAGTTCGACGGCCAGTCCGTGACGGTTCACATGTACACTCATTATACGTGTCCGGAGGGATACTGACTGGAGCGCTCGGAGTGGGTCAGCCGACCAGTAGCGTCCCGCTGCATTCCAAAACGCGGATCATCGACGGTCTCGGCAGGTGGTCGAAAACGGCGGGAGTCGGGAGTCCGGTGTCGACTATTCGGGCAGCGGACGCCGCGTATCGACGATGCGAGCACCGCGGTTGTCGACCCGAATCTCCGCCCAGGCGGGAATGTCGTCGGTCGGCAGCAACAGTAGCAAATCGTCGTCGCTCGTTGCCACCAGTCGTCGCTCGGGATTGCGCTGTCGGATGCACGGGTTCCACCGTTCGGCACGCAGGTAGTTCGTAACCTGACGGTCGGTGTAGTAGCGGCCGTTCGATCCCCTGTAGATCCCGTCGACGGGTGCGTTCGGTATCACGGCTGCGTGCCCGCTGTCGATCGACAGACGATATCGGTTGCCCGGATGCTCGTCGTTTTCATCCCGTTCGCACACCGTCGAGGGTTCGCTATCGATGCTTGGGTTCACAACGCGTACTTTTATATCGCCGTGAGTATCGCCGTTCGTGATACGTTCGGATCGCTCCCCCTCGCGAGCGCTCGCGACGGGCCGATATCGACTCGGGGGGTCGATTTTGACACACCGCATTTCCGGTGAACAGATCCTCGCTCGCGACTTGCATCCTGTCGCTATCGGTGGCGCTTTGTACTCTCCCCAATCTTTGGGCTTGCGCCGCTGGTTGGCGGCGTTCGCATTGACACAACTCGGCGTGATACGTTGGACCGTTTGACTAGTGTTATCAATCTCGAATCCATAGCGCTCGACTGCCTTCGTGGAACCGAAGGCGGTCGATGCGAGCGGAACCCATTCAAACTGCCACCACCTACCGTTCCCTCGCATTTCGAAGACGTTTCTGTGACGTCTCCGTCCAGTCTCCGCTGAGCACGACCTACGGTGTCCCGCCGCCGGCTTCGAAGAACTCCCCCAGAATCGACTTGAGTCCCTTCCGTAGGTGCTGGTGCATCGTCGGCGGTGAGACGCCCATCGCCTCGGCGATCTCCTCGCCGGTGCTTTCACGCGGCCAGTCAAAGAATCCCCCGTAGTAGGCGAGTCGCAGCGTCGTGAGCTGTCGATCGGTGAGCTGATCGAGCATTCGATTGCGTCGTTCGGCCGCGGTTTGGACCGCTCGATCGACCTCTCGGCGAGCGACGAGTTCGGTGTTCTCGTAGACGACCGTCAGCGCATCCGCGATCTCTCGGACGTCTGCATCCTGTGAAACCTCGATCAGGCAGGTCCCGACGCCGTTTTCGACGGCGACGTCTCTGATCGTCGCTCCGTGGTTCGCGAGCGTTCGGACGCCCGACTTCGAGAGTCGCATCTCGACCGTGCAACTGTTTTCCCCGTCGTGAATGAGCCGACACTCCTCGATCGATTCGTGGGCGTTCGCTGCTTCGAGGACGGTTTCGCCGGCGAGGCCGTCGACCGTGACGTACTGGAAGGTACGCCCGCCCGAGGTGGTGCCGGCCCACTCGAGCGAACAGGTACACCCGTACTCCTCGGAGAGATCGAACGAGAAGGTCTCGCCACCGTCGATTCGAAACTCGAGTTCGATGACGGTGTCGGAGAACAGTAACTGGCGGTTCTTTACGGCCATGATGGTAAAGCCGATCGTTTCGCCGAGCAGACTGAAGCCCGCACGTTCGCCCGTACTGAACGCCTCTTCGCGACTCGACAGGACCACCAACACGCCGTATATCGATTCGTTGTGACTGATCGGAACGGAGACTGCGGAACTGATACCATCTTGGCGCGCGCTTTCCCGGAGCGGCTCGGGAACCGCCTCGTTCTCGGGGATTCCCGTTTCCGTCTGGGTTTTTCCCGTCCGAACGGCTCGTTGTACCGCCCACTCGTCGTCGAATTCGCGTTCTCGAACGCACTCGAGGTACGTCTCTGTACTGCCCGCACCGGTTCGATACGAGAGCGTTCCCTCACCAGTACGTTCGGCGATCCAGGCCCCGCAGTACAGCTCCGAGTCGACGAGCTGTTCACAGACCTCGCGTTCGATGGCGTTTCGGGAAGGTGCCTCGACCAGCGTGTCGATTACCTGACCGACGACCATGCTAATTCTGTTGAGCGTCTCGAGTTGATCCTGTCGCGAACGCAACTCGCGTTCTCGCTTTGCCCGTTCGGTGATGTCCCGCGCGAGCCAGACGACGGCGCGCTGGCCCTCGATTCGTTCGTCGATCGGGACGACCCGTGCCTCGTATCGTCGTCGCCCATCGAAGGTTTCCACGCTGTACTCGATGGACTGAATCTCGCCCGTTTGGATCGTTCGATCGACGCATCCCTGTAGCTCCGCGGCAACGCCGTCCGGAAACACGCGCTCGAGTCGTTTCCCCATCAGTTCGTCGGCCGACATCGAGTAGAGATCCGCAACGTCGGAACGGACTTTCGCCTCGAAGTAGGTTCCGTCAGCACCGATAACGAACGCTTCGTCAGGGAGTTCGTTCGCGAGAATTCGATGATACTTGCCATCAGCCGTTTCGGCCGCCAGTCGTGTCTCTGCTGTTTCGGATGTCGGCATCGGTTCCGCCGACTTTGTTACCGTCGCTGACGCTCCTACTGAATCGCCGTCCGACTCTCGCAGCGAGCGTACCGTGTCGACGATCCGTTCGACGGGCTCAGTGTCCCCGTCAGTGAGAACGTAGTCGTCCGCGTTCGCACGTAGCGCGGCGGCTGCGAGCGCTTCGCTTCCCGACGAGGGTACGACGATCGTTGGAACGGTCGGTGCGGTCGTCCGAATGCGCTCGAGGACGGCACTCGTTTGCTCCGGGCACTCGAGTTCGAGAACGACGGCGATCGGTCGTTGGAACTCGCTTTCGGGTAGTTCGGAGGACGATTCCGCCGGCGTCTCCGGAGAAATTTCCGTCGAACGAGACGGCGTCCCCGGGCCGTCACTCGATTCGGATTCGGCGTCTGGGGGGCGTTCGGTCTCGAGAACGGTCTCGAGATCTGCCTCTGGCGACACCGACAGAACGTCGATCTCTGTCTTCTTTTGGAGACGCGTCCGGAGCGAACTCGACGGAGAGGTCGTAACGTGAACGATCGATTCGGATCGATTATCATATGACATACAATATCAGGGACCGTTGCTGTTGCCGATCGCAACGCTGACGGGGATGCCTTTCTGAGCAAACACGGGGTCAGAATAAAAGGTTACTGGTAGATTGAGTTGTTTCGAAAACTAGTGTCATAAAATCAGTTTGCGACACTGTGTTCGGCGGCTGTACGGCTTGCCGATGGTCGAATCTGAACAGTGGAGACGGTTTACACAGTGTACAATGTGTTGCTTCGATAGTCGTCTTGCGCCCGGATGATCGAACGACACTCTTCAGTCGCCACTGACGGATGCTCCGTCTCGATCGCGCAACGACTGTGCGATCAGTGTGAGGCCCGTTTCGATCGGTACGGCACGAACCGGACGGTAATCGATTTCAGCCCACTGACTACCGGTGTGTCGAGTTCGGATGAATCGGTGCGGGAACTGCGTGGACGCCTCCACCCCACCCGGCTGCACCACGGTGTTCCGGTCTAGAGTTCACCCTGCTCTTTGAGGTCTTCGATGATGTCGTCGACGAAGGTTTCGGGATCGTCGTAGGGGAAGTCGCCACCGGACGTTTTCGTGTTCAGTTCCATTGCGGTCATGGAGAAGTCGCCGGATTCGAACTTCGTACCGGGTCCGTTGGGGAGCGCCGGAACGAGGTCCATCGGACTCGAAATCGGGTAGTCGGCTTCTCCGAACGCGTCGATCATCTGCTGACGGATTTCGGATTCATCTGCCATTGCGCTCTTCGGTTAGACACGATAAATAATAAATTTGTAGGTAGTTGCTACGGGCCGACTCGTTGCGTTTTCACCCCCGAATAGCCTGTTACAGGTACTAGCCGATCGTGTGAGACAATAATTCACACTCTTCGTCCGCGGAAACGGTTCTGTCTGGAAACCGACCGATCCGCGGCCGCCTGTTTAGACCGGGTTCCTCCCGTCCGTTCGGATCGGGTTTCTAGAGCCGTCGCATGAACTCCGGAAGAATCCCCCGCTCGCTCGAGTCGGCAGCGGTAGCCGGTTCGACACCGGGATGATCGAAGCCGGAGCCGTCGTCGGAGTTGCTGTCGGTAGCCGTTGCGTCGTCGAAGGACGCGGCGCCTGCGTCGTGACCCGTCGCCGCTGTCGGTTCACCGCCGTCGTTGGCTGTTGGTTCACCGCTATCGTTGGCTGTCGCGTCCCCCTCGGCTGGTGCTGCCGTAGCCGATTCAGTGTCGGCCCTCGTCGCGGCTGACACGGCGGTCGATTCGCCGGAATCGGCCGTCGGCGTCTCGGTTGACGTCCCCACGGTGGCCTCGGTTTCGACGACCGCCTCGAACGACGCCCGCGATTCGGGACCGAAGTAGTAGGGAACGTCGGGGCGGAGGTACTCGCGGAACTGATGGTTGCCGTACCCGGCGAGAACGAGTGCGGGGACGACCAGCGGTTCGACGCCGAACAGCGTGGGGCCGGCGGCCAGGATGACGAGAGCGACCGACAGCGGCGAGTACACGAAGTAGGCGAGGAGTCGAAACCAGTCTCCGACGTAGCCGTCGATGACGTAGGCGTACAGCCCGTACGTTCCGATAACGAGACCGAGGTCGCCGTACAGACCGACGAGCATCCCGACGTCACCGGCGACGAACGCGTGAATCTGTACGGCGAGCGCCCCGGTCAGGATGGTCACCCGGTTGACGTACGTCTCGTCGAGCGCCATCCCGAACACGAGCACCACGAGCTGGATCACCGGCGCTGCTAGCCACCAGGGGAGGGAACTGACGAGGAATCCGGGGGACGCGTCGATTGGGCTCACTCGTGTGAGCAAACCGGTCCCGGTTGCTTTAACGTTCGTTCCGTTTCGAGGCTCGATACGAGACTCGAGTGTCCGCTGATCGTCGAAATCGATACGGATTCAGGTCCTCGAGGGGCCCGAAAATATATGAGATATAACATTTATTCGAAACAATAATGAGTCAGTAGCGTGCACAGTGACGACATGGCGAAAGATACCGTCAGATATCCGGACGAGGTCGTCGGCGCGATCGATGAACTCGTCGACGACGGTATGTTCGAGAGCAAATCCGAGTTCTATCGCTTCTCCGCGGAGTACGTGCTCACGCTGATCAACACCGACCACGAGGTGAAGACGTTCAACTTCGACGAGATCAAGTCCGAACTCGATATCAACGAGCGAGATCACGCGTCGGTGGTCGGTGCTGACGGGGGGACCTTCTTCCTCGATGCCGTCATAACCATCCGCAAGCACGGTCTGCGCGGAGAGTACGAGGCCGCGGAACGCTTCATCGACACGCACTACGATTCGGCCGATCAGGAGTGCATCATTCTCGAGGAACTGCTCGGAACGTACCGCAACAAATCCGTCTAGGTCGTCTCGATCCAGACCGTCGCTACTGACCGTCTTCCTTACCGCACGTGAGTCCCGTCCCGAAGGGCTCGCCCAGCGCCTCGAGATCGACGTGCTTGCGAACCAGCGTCGCCGCCCGGTCGGACGGCGTCCGACCGGTTGCGTTTTGTCGCCCTGTCGCGGACTCCGTATCGGTAGCACCGGGTTCGTCGCCCGCCGTTCGATCGACTCCCGCTTTTGCAGCGACGTGTGCGAGAAACGCCGTTCGAACCGAGTCGTTATCGAACAGCCCGTGGAGATACGTCCCAAGAACCCGTCCGCGGGCGGCGCTCGAGTCGCCGAGCGGCCGGTCGACGTCCTCGAGCGCCCGCGTTCGACCGGCGTGGATCTCGTACCCTGCGGCGGGTCCCTCGGCACCCGCGAGCAGCGGCGTCGCGTCGCCGTCGACGGGGACCGTCGTCCGCTCGAGCCGTTTGGTCCCCTCGAATCGCGTCTCGACCGGTAACAATCCCAACCCCTCGAGAACGTCGTCGTCGCCGGTTCCCTCGAGCGAGGCGTTCGTGATCCGCTCGCCCAGCAGCTGGTAGCCGCCACAGACGCCGACGACCGGACCGCCGAACCCGGCGAGCGCGTCCCCGAAGCCGGCCTCGTGGAGCGCTCGCAGGTCGTCGACCGTGTTCTTCGTTCCCGGAAGGACGACCGCGTCTGCATCGGCCTCCTCGAGCGGGTCGGTAGCGGACGCGGTTTCGGTCTCGAGTGCACCCGTCTCGATCGGCACGAACGCGACCGAGACGCCCGGCTCGGCCGCGAGCGCCTCGAGATCCGTCGCGTTCGAAATCCGCGGCAGCCGGGGCACGGCGATCCGGATCCGTCGAGCCTCGGGAATACCGTCGTCGTCCCCGAGGACGCCGCCCTCGCCCGTTGCCGGGAGGCCGACGCTGTCTTCTTCGGGCAATCCGGGGTCGTCGTAGGGGAGCACGCCCACGATCGGGACGCCGGTCTCGGCTTCGATCTCCTCGATGCCCGGCTCGAGCAGCGTCGGGTCGCCCCGAAACTTGGTGATGACCGCCCCGACGAGGCGATCGCGCAACGAGTCGGGAAGCAACTCGATGGTGCCGTACAGGCTGGCGAAGGCTCCGCCGCGTTCGATATCGACCAGCAGGAGGATCTCGGCGTCGGCGAATCGGGGCGTCTCGACGTTCGCGAGGTCGCGCTCGTGGAGGTTGATCTCGGCGATGCTTCCCGCGCCTTCCGCGATGACGACGTCGTGATCGGCTGCGAGTCGCCGGTAAGATTCTTCGGCGGCCGCTCGAGCGTCCTCCCAGTACGCCTCGTAGTAGTCGCTCGCCGGGACGTGCTCGCGGGCTCGTCCCTGGAGGACGAGTTGGCTCTCCCCGTCGCCGCGGGGCTTGAGGAGCACCGGGTTGCAGTCCGTCGTCGGCGTCGTCCGGGCCGCACGCGCCTGGACGAACTGGGAGACGCCGATCTCTCCCCACCGATCAGTGATCGGTGCGTCGTCACCGTGGCGGCCTTCGGAACCGTCTCCGATGGCCTCGGGTCGCACGACGACTCGAGCGTTGTTACTCATGTTCTGTGCCTTGAACGGGGCGACCGAAACGCCTCGATCGGCGAGCAGCCGACAGAGTCCGGCGGCGACCGTCGACTTGCCGACGTGGCTTGCAGTCCCTGCGACGAGGAGCGTCCGTGTCATCCGCGTGGTGGCTAGTCACGCGGCTCGCAGTATCGTCCTATCGGTTCGTTCTCGCCGAACGCGACGGTCGTTCTCTCGCCCGCGCCGTGCGCTTCGGTCACGCTTCACCCACAACGTCTGTTTCGCTTCTCGTTGCTCGTCTCAGTCGCCCGCCTGATAGCGCTCCTCCCAGCGCGGCCCCGCACGGCTCGAGAGGACCACCCCGACCGCGCCGAATCCGACCCCCGCAACGGCGAGCGCGACGCTACCGGACGGCGGGACGACGACGAAGCCGGCGACCAGCGTCGGCACGAGAGCGACCCCGACGCCGACGGTGAACAGCGAAAACCGGACGGCGTCGAAGAGGAATTCGTTGGGATCGAAGCCGGCAATATAGACGGTGAGGCCGTAGTAGTACAGCCCGTACCCCGCGAGCAGGATCGCTCCGACCGCCGCGTCCGCGAGCGTCGCCTCGAACCAGTAGATCGCCGCCAGGTACGGCACCGCCACGGTCGGCGCGCCGACGAGGACGAACGCGATTCGTTTCGCTCGGAAGACGTCCTCGATGGAGACCGGATACGCGAGGTAGGCCTCGAGCGAGTCGAACTGCGTGAGCCAGTTGTAGGTCGTAAACGCCGTCAGGCCCAGGACGCCGCCGAAGAAGATTCCCGGGGCGGGGGCGATACCGGTGATCGTACCGACCACGTCGACGAGGGCGGCCACGAGGGCGAGCAGGATACCGGCCGAGACGAACGGCTTCCAGACGCTGCCCGAAGATCGCGCCAGATCGAGCAGCGTTTTCGAAACGAGCGCGTTGGTGGTGGCGCGCAACGGTAGCGCGCCGCTGAGTCTCGCGAATCGATCGCTCGCGGTCCGCGAGGGCCGTCCGTAGCTCGGATCGTACAGGGCGAGCGAGGCCGCGCCGACGAGGACGGTCCCGGCGGTCAACCCGACTGCCGCTCTCAGTGACCCATCGATCGGCACGAAGAGCGCCCGAAGTTCGCGGCTACGGCCCGTCGCCCACAGCCCGCCGATAGCCAGACCGACCGTCGCGGCGATCGCCCACGTCGGGACGCCGCGGGTCCGAAGCGCGATCACCGCGACGGTCAGGGTCATTCCAAACACGAACGCGAGCGAGAGCGAGAGCCAGAGCGCCCCCACGGCGAGCGGCGCTGTCGCCGAAAGCCCGCCGAGAGCCGCGTTACTGACCGCCATCGGCAGGACGAACGCGACCGCGTAGAACAGCGCGTCCTTCAGCAAAAACACCCCCAGTAACCGTCGCCGGGACAGCGGCAGCGTCGTCGACGTCGAGAGGACGAGCGAAAGCCGGCCGAACACGTTCTCGAGCATGTCGGAGCCCGCAAAACCGGCCGTTCCGCTGTAGAGGCCGAAGCCGAGCGCGAGGACGTGCAACCCGCCGACGATCGTTCTCGCCGCGGTTCCCGTTTCGAGGAGGGCGATGGTCGCGCTCACCGTGAGGAGGGCGATCACGAGCGGGAACAGTGCGAACCGCCAGCCGCCGAATAGCTGGGTGTGGAGCCGCCACTCTTCGCGAAGGAGGGTCGTAAACAACCACCGCGTTATCGATGCTGAGCGGCCGTCGCTTCCCGTCTCGACTCCCGTAGTCCCGGTCATCGTCCCGGCTCGACCTGTTCGAGCGACGGCGCGTCGCGAACGTCAGCGTCGTTGACGCGATCGAGAAACACCTCGAGAAGCGATCCGTCGGTTCCGTCGCCCTCGAGCGACCGTTCGGTTACGATCCGTCCGTCGGCGACGATTCCGACCCGCGTACAGATCTCCTCGGCGACGTCGATGTTGTGCGTCGAGACGAAGACGGCGTTGTCGCCGGCCGCGTACGACACGAGAAACTGCTTGACCTGTTCTTGGACCAGCGGGTCGAGATTCGCCAGCGGTTCGTCGATGAAGACCACGTCGGGTTCGTGGAGGAACGCCTGCGTGATCATCACTTTCTGCTGTTGGCCCCGCGAGAGGTCAGTGTGGAGCGTATCGAGTTTGCTCTCGAACCCCAGTCGGTCCGCCCAGAGCTCCGTTCGATCGGCTACTCGGTCCGGCTCGAGGTCCCGGACGCTCCCGACGAACTCGAAGTACTCCCGCGGGGTCAGAAAGCTCGGCGGCGAGCCCTGCTCCGGCAGAACGCCGACCCATCGTCGGGTTTCGATCGGCTCCGTCGTCGGATCGGTTTCGAGGACGCGAGCCGTCCCCGCGTCCGGTCGGATCTGGCCGGTTAGGACGCGAATCGTGGTCGTCTTGCCGGCCCCGTTCGGACCGAGAAACCCGTAGAGTTCTCCCCGCTCGACGCTGAAATCCATCCCGTCGACCGCGTCGATGTCGCCGTACGTCTTTCCCAACCCGTCCACCTGAATTGCACCCATTGGTTGTCGGAGTGTTCAAATTACTTGATATTAATTGTGCTGGCGGGGACGCGACCTCGGTACGGCGATACGAGCGCCGACGACACCATCCTTGTGAGCGGACGTACCGTCGCGTGAGGGAACTCTCGGCCGATCATCGAGATTGTACAATATTCACAAATCCTTTTATCAGTTCGTCCCGTCTCTCGAGGTGGTACGATGGCTAATTCGATGGCGGAACAACTCCAGCAGGATATGGAGTGCGAAGGGCTGTTGGAGTGTATCCACGGCCTCAAGCAACTCGACAAGGAGTGCTTTCGAGCACTGGTCGAAAGCGACGAACCCCTGACTATCGACGGGGTCGCCGAGCGGGTGGATCGCGAACGGTCGACGGCCTACCGATCGATCCAGCGCCTACTCCAGAGTGGATTCATTCAAAAGGAGCAGATCAACTACGATCAGGGCGGCTACTATCACGTCTACTACCCGACCGATTCGACCCAGGTCGCAAACGACATGCAGCGACTGTTGAACGACTGGTACGCGAAGATGGGACAGCTCATCCACGAGTTCGAGGACAAGTACGAGCGCGCCGACGACGGTGCGCCGGCGGCTGAGGGCTAGCGACGAACACCGATTCGGAGGGGCGCTCGAGGCCGATCGAACGCGATTCGACACTATTGAATCCCGCACACAATATCGAACGTAAACCTATCCGGAGTACGACGTCTAGCAGTTCTTCGATTACCTCTCTCCCGAGCCGCTTTTCAGTAACCGGCTGCTTTGAGTGCGATACGACGCACTGACCGATAGCAACCGTTCTCGAATCCGTCGAAACCGTAGCCGCGACCCCATCAGTATTGCGCAATTCATACAACATATTTAACCGCGCTCGGATCCTACGGACACGTGATGGCAACCGATACACATCGCGGATCATCGGAACAGTCGCTCGACGAACCGGTCCGTATCGACGGCACCGATCACCTCGAGGCCGTCGTCTCCGACCACGACGTCGTGCTCGTGGATTTCTACGCCGACTGGTGTGGCCCCTGCCAGATGCTCGAGCCGGTTCTCGACGGGTTGGCGAGCGAAACGGACGCCGTGATTGCGAAAGTAGACGTCGAGCAACACCAGCAACTCGCGGGTGCCTACGGCGTTCGCGGCGTTCCGACGCTCCTGCTCTTTGCGGACGGCGAGCAGGTCGAACAGCACACCGGCGCGCTGCCGGCGGACCGACTTCGCGATCTGATCGAGAGCTATACGAGCGAGTGAACGAGCGCCGCGGCCCGAGTGAATCGGTCTCCGGTGTCGGTCGTCGGTTCCGGTGTCGCTGCCTCTCGGCTGCGGTCTACGCCGCACGGGTCGATCTCGCGTTTCTCGTCGCTCAGAACTCCGTCCCCTGTCGCGCCCGCTGGCCGTCGTCGATCGGATGGGCCACCTTCCGGACGTTCGTGATCAGGTCGGCCCGATCCTCGAGATAGGCTGGCTCGGTGTGACTTCCCGAGAGCACGAGTTCGAGATCGTCCGGTTTCGAATCGATCAGGTCGCGGACGTCGTCCTCGTCGAGTAGACCGCGATCGGCGGCGTAGAGCACTTCGTCGAGAATCAGCATATGCATCCCCTCTTCCGGCGGGGCGTCGAGGTTGATCGGCTCGCCGAGGTCGGTTTCCGCCGCCGCTGCGAGTAACTCCTGGGCGCGCTCGAGACCGGCCCGCGCTTCCGTTTCGTGATCCGCTTCGTCGCTCCCGTCCGCCATGCCGTGCCAGCCGTAGTGGCCGAGATTCTCGTAGCTGATCCCCGGAAGGACCGCCATCGCGTTGTACTCGCCGCGGACCGCATCGACGCTCGAGGCTCCGCCTTTCATGAACTGGAGCACGTGCACGCGGTAGCCGTGGCCCGCGGCGCGAACGCCCATGCCGAGCGTCGCCGTCGTCTTTCCTTTGCCGTCGCCCCACCAGACCTGTACGAGACCGAACTCCTCGGGAGCGGACGGCTCGATCCGTTCGGCTTCGGGCGTTCGTCCCTGTCCTGGCGTGTTTTCGATCGTCGATTCCGACGGCTGATCGTCGCTCATACGGGAAGCCTCGGCCCGGCCCTACATGTAGTTAGGCACACTCCGCTCTCATCGTCCGGCGACGGAGCCGTCTCTTCGAGACGGTAGCGCCGACCAAACATGTCTTTACGCTTCGCTCCTAACGTGGTCCCATCCATATGCCACTCGAGTTCTCATCGTCCGGCGACAGGGCCGACCTCGAGCGCGTTATTACCGTGCTGGACGATGCTGACTGCCGGGGGATCATCTCGATTCTCGAGGAGCCAAAGACCGTTCCAGAGATCGCAGATGAGGCGGACCTCCCGCTCTCGACGACCTACCGAAAACTCGACCTGCTAACCGAGGCCGAACTCGCTAACGAAACCGTCGGCGTTCGCCAGGGCAGTCACCACAAATCGCGTTACGTTGCGGATTTCGACCGGATCGCGATCAGCCTCGACGACGACCGCGAGTTCCGCGTCGATATCGACCGCTCGACGAACCAATCTCTCGGTATCTGGTCGAACGCGACACGGGAGTTCTGAGCCGCTCTCGTGACCGCTCGCGCGGTCCGAGTTGAAACTGGTCTCGAGCCGATCGATTCACACACTCGCCAACAACGAGAGGCAGTTACCGTTTCGAACGGTCGAAAATCCGCGGTTAGGTGGCTTACTGCTCCGAGCCAGACTGGTCGCCGGAGTCGGAGTTCGGCGTGACGTTTGTCGTCGTCGTCGACGACTCCGTCTGCATGCCGATGTCCTGGCCCTCTTTGATCGCCTGGGCTTCCTGTTCCATCGCCTCGACGTCCATCTCCGTCTGCTCGATCTCGCCGATGATCTCGGCGATGTCGTCGAGACCGATCAGTTCGCGCGTCTCCTCGTCGAACTCGAGACTGTCGAGTTGCTGGCCGTCGACGCTGACATCGCTGCCCGAGAGGTGCTTGCCGTAGCGACCGACCATCGAGGTGAGCTCTTGTGGGAGGACGAACGTCGTCGAGTCGCTCCGGCCGATCTCGGCGAGGGTCTCCATCCCCTTGTCGATGACCGCCCGTTCGCCCATCGACTCGGCGGATTTTGCGCGCAGGACCGTCGAGATCGAGTCACCTTGCGCCTCCAGGATCTGGCTCTGCTTTTCACCCTGTGCGCGGATGATCTCGCTTTGCTTGTTGCCTTCCGCCCGCTCGACGGCGCTCCGGCGTTCCCCCTGCGCCTCGAGGATCATGGCGCGGCGTTTTCGTTCGGCGGAGGTCTGTTGTTCCATCGCTCCCGTGACGCCCTTCGACGGCGTCACCTCGCGAACCTCGACGCTCTCGACGCGGATCCCCCACTCGTCGGTGGGTTCGTCGAGTTCGGTTCGAATGCGCTCGTTGATCATCTCGCGCCGGCTCAGCGTGTCGTCGAGTTCCATGTCACCGATGACGGCACGCAGCGTCGTCTGGGCGAGGTTCGAGACCGCCCGCTGGTAGTTTTCGACCTCGAGGAACGCTCGCTTGGCGTCCATCACCCTGATGTAGACGACGGCGTCGGCCGTCACCGGCGAGTTGTCCCGCGTGATCGCTTCCTGTCGGGGAACGTCCAGGGTCTGCGTCCGCATGTCGAAGGTGTAGACCCGCGAGACGAACGGCGGGACGATGTTGAGCCCCGGCTCGAGCAGTTTGCGGTACTCGCCGAAGATGGTCAGTGCACCCCTGTTGTAGGCGTCGACGATCTCGACCATCTGCCAGACGGTGATGGCGACGAGGACGAGGACGACCACCCCGGCGGTCAGTAGCGGGTCGCCGACTTGCAGCGGTCCGAGTGCCAACACGTTCATTGCCCAATCAAAGGGGGCTGACGGAATAACGCTTGGCATTGGTACTCATGTTCACCCTCGGCCGACGAGAGCCGCGTCCGTGTCGGGCGCTTCCCGCCAACGGCATCGGTCGCGGTCCTCGGCGGCGAGATCGACGGTCGTCCCGGGTACGCGAACTCGCTGCACACCTTCTCGGAGCGACCGCGATTTGGCCGCGAACTCGCGGAGCGAACCGTCGCCCCCTCGATTACTGTTCTCGAGGGTTGTCGAGGTTCTGCATCTCGCCCGCGCAGTCCGGGCAGACCATCGGGTGGATCCCTTTTTCTCGGTGACCGCAGACCATACATTCGTACAGGTGTGGCGACATCTTTCGCTCGGTTCGCGTTTCTTCCATGGAACCCCTACGTCTGCATACGGAATAACCGCTCTGTACGGACTATCGGACGTTCACGCTGATCGCGTAGTGAGGGCTGGGAGGGATCTCCCAACCGCTCTTAGGTCGATCCGTTACGACTGACGAGATCCACATCCGTCGGACCCTGTCCGTCGAACTCGCGGACCAACGCGTCGAGTCTCGCCGGATCTGCTGCGTTCGGTAATTCGGTCTCAGCGGTGACTGACTCGGCGTTTACGCCGAGCCGGTCGCAAACGAGATCGGCCGTCGCCTCGGCCATCGCTCGGTAGGTCGTCAGTTTGCCACCGACGATACTGACGACGTTCTCGACGCCGTCGGAGTCGTGCGCCGACGAGGGGTCCGCGTGATCGAGCAGGTGGAACCCGCGAGAGATCCCGCGACCGCCGCGATCCGCTTCCTCGGGCGCGTACAGCGGTCGAACGCCCCACCACGTTCGGACCTGCTCGGCGTCTTCGACCGACGGCAACACCGTCGCACACTCGGCCGCCGTCCGCTCGATCTCCCAGTCGCTTCGCTCGTACTCGTCGGGATCGTCGACCGGAACGCTCGTGGTACCGAGGACGACCTCGTCGTCGTGTGGCACGATAATGTCGCCGTCGGCGGGGTCGCGACACCGGTTGAGTACCGGCTCGAGATCGCCGTACTCGACCGAAATCATGACGCCTCGAGTCGGCCGCATTTCGACGGTGACGCCCGCTATCGCGGCGACCTGGCCGGCGTGAGCGCCGGCCGCGTTCACGACGTACGAGGGCGCGATCGTTTCGTCAGCGTCGCCGCCGAGCGCGACGTCCGTGATCCGGCCGTTCTCGAGCGTCATCGACGTGACCGGCGCGTGCGGACGGATTCGAGCGCCGTGGTCGCGAGCGTCCGCTGCGTTCGCTGCGACCAGCCGCGACGGAAGCACGACGCCGTCGGGAACCCACATGGCTCGCTCGACGGCGTCCGCGAGACCGGGAACCGCAGCCCGAGCCGCGTCGCCGTCGAGTACCTCGACCGGAATCCCTATCTCCTCGCAGGCCGCGCGTTTCTCCGCGAAGTACGCCGGATCGTCCGCGCTCAACTGGACGAACAGGCCGCGGGTCTCCCGGACGCACTCGCCGGCGATATCGCGGAGGATTCGATTCTCCTCGAGGCACTCGAGCGCGCCCTCCGCATCGCTCTCGGCGTAGCGGGCACCGCTGTGGAGCAGGCCGTGTGAGCGGCCGGATGCGCCGGACGAGAGTCCGTCGCGTTCGACCAGCGTTACGTCCACGCCCCGTAGTGCGAGGTCCCTCGCGATTCCCGTCCCGGTCGCGCCGCCGCCGATAACGAGGACATCAGTTCGACGATCCATACTCGGATAACGGACCACGAACGGACGTACCTTTCACTGTGCGATTCGGCGATGGACGCTGCGCTGTCGAACCCGGGCCGCAAACGGCGGTCGGAACGCACGGGTCCTCGAGTAATTTCGGAGGCGACTTATTCGAAGAAGAGCGAAAGCCGAAGATCGGATATAGAATCTGAGGTTGACGTATTCATTGTGTCGTCGTTGCGGATCCACACAGGGATATGGTGTCACAGGACACAATGGTTACCTTACGGATGGGTTCATCAGGGTCGGTTCGAATATCATTACCACCTCATGCACGAGTACTCTCTGTCCAATAATAAAGCTTATCGAGCAGTCAATAACCATGCATGGTGGAGATAAGTGTTCAAACGCTCTAAAATATATTGAATATAGGGTTAAACGGCCAATACCTGGCCTTGCCGGGCTGTTTTCGTGATCGTTTTCCGTTTCGCGATTCCGTTGCCGTTCGGGTCTCTCTCGAGAAACCTTGCTCTCGTAGTATTCGGGCCTTCTCCGATACGGATCTGGCCGAAACGTACGAGTTTGACCGGAAACGGGTTCAAGAACGCGGGAACGGCCGTTCTCAGCGGTCTGCGTATCGACCGGCAGGGAGGGGACGGTCGGGTTCGGCGAACGTACTCCCCGTAAGTATCGCTCCGGTCGGATTCGCCGCCGTCGCCCGAGACGAACGGTTGCGATACCCTGCTCGCTTACGGCGATGTCGTCTCGCTTCCTGCGGTCGTCGTGAACTTCTCGCGGACTTTCTCGACTTTCGGCGCTGCGTGCATCGAACAGTAGGCGTCGTTGGGATTCTTCTCGAAGTAGTTCTGGTGTTTCTCTTCGGCCTCGTAGAACGTCTCGAGCGGTTCGATCTCGGTGACGATCCCCTCGTAGAGGCCTTCGTCCTCGAGCGCCGCGGCGAACGCCTCGGCGGTCTCGAGTTGGTCGTCGTCGTGGGCGTAGATCGCCGAGCGGTACTGGGAACCCACGTCCGGTCCTTCGCGGTTCAGGGTCGTCGGGTCGTGGATCGTAAAGAACACCTCGAGCAGATCTTCGTAGGCGATTTCGTCCGGATCGTACTCGATCTGGACGACCTCCGCGTGGCCGGTCCGACCGGAACAGACCTCCCGATACGTCGGGTTCTCGGTGTGGCCACCGGCGTAGCCGGAGGTCACCGATTCGACGCCCTCGAGTTGCTCCATCGCCGCCTCGACGCACCAGAAACAGCCGCCGCCGAACGTCGCTCGTTTCATAGTCGCGTGTAGGGTTCGCTCGAGGAAAGGTGTGACGGGTGCTCGTCCGCTCTGGATGTGCGAAAGGATTTCATGCCGGCCGATGAACCCCGGCCCATGTCGTGGAAAACCGTACGACTCGACTGGGACGAAGACGTTGCAACGCTGACGGTCGATCGCCCGGACGCGCTCAACGCCTTGAACGTGGCGACGCTTGAGGCGATGGGCGAGGCGATCACCGAAGCCGCGGACGAGGACGCCCGCGCGCTCGTCGTGACGGGTGCCGGCGACGACGCGTTCATCGCTGGCGCGGACATCGCGTACATGCAGGACCTCTCGACGACGGAGGGCCAGGAGTGGGGCGAACTCGGGCACGACGTCGCCGACGCGCTCGAGGCGTTCCCCGCGCCGACGATTGCCGCGGTCAACGGCTACGCGTTCGGCGGGGGCTGCGAGATGGCGATCGCCTGCGACCTGCGCGTCGCCGCCGAGTCGGCCGTCATCGGCAACACGGAGATCGATCTGGGAATCATCCCCGGCTGGGGGGCCACCCAGCGCCTGCCGGAACTCGTCGGCGACGAAACCGCCCGACGGATGATCTTCCTCGGCGAACGCCTCGATGCCGAGTCGGCCGCTCAGGCGGGGCTGTTCGGGGAGGTCGTTTCGGACGAAGACCTCGAGGACGCCGTTTCCGAACTGGCGTCACGGATCGCGGAGAAACCGGCCGTCGCGATGCGGGCCGCCAAGCAGGCGCTTAACCAGCGCTCCGAGGGCTCGCAGACGAGCGGTCTCGCATACGAACAGCGCGCGTTCGCGAGCCTGTTCGGCACGCCGGATCAGCGGGAGGGAATGTCGGCGTTCGTCGAGGGCCGCGAACCGGAGTTCGAGTGAGTAATCGGCGCGAGCGCGACCGATCGGCGTTCAGCTACACCCACGGGGAGCGGTCAGTCCGTTTTGCCGTGGCCACGCTTTCCAGTGGGCCAGTGCCAGCCGCTACGGTCGAATCCGACGGCTTGCCCGTCGCGCGTCGGATCGGCTGCGCCGGTCAGTTCGTCGTCGATGTCGATCACCTGCACGTTTCCGATGTCGCCGTCGGATTCGTCCCTCCAGACCTGTCCGAACGCCTCGGTCGCCTCGCGGGCGCTCGCCGGCACGCCGTCTTCCCACGTGATCGGCGGGCATTCGGTGGTGAAGACGATCGGTTCAGTGAGCGCCTCAAGGGGGTCGAGCCCGTAGACGTAGCGGTGGAGGATCGTCTGGGCGACCGAAGTGATGATCGTCCAGCCGCCGGGCGATCCGACGGTGAACTCGGGGACGCCGTCGCGCATGACGATGGTCGGACTCATGCTACTCAGCGGCCGTTTCCACGGTTCGACTTTGTTCGGTCCGTCGGGAACGGCGTTAAAGTCCGTCAGTTCGTTGTTGAGCATGAATCCCCGGCCGGGCACCATCATCCCCGAACCCATGAACTGCTCGATCGTCGAGGTGTATGAGACGGCGTTGCCGTCACCGTCGACGACGGAGAAGTGCGACGTCGACCCGTACTTCGTGTCGGGTGAGGTGGTCGCCTGCGGCGCGTCGACACCCGGAGGCACGCCGGCTTCGACGCACTCGCCGCCCTCGTAGTCCGCGAGCGTCTCTCCGACCTGTATCCGTTCGGCGCGTGCCGCGAGATACTCGTCGTCGAGGAGACCGTCGATCGGAACGTCCGCGAACTCGGGATCGCCCATGTACTCGTTCCGGTCGGCCCAGGCCAGACTCGTCGCCTCGGCGATTAGATGGTACTTCTCCGGCGATCGGAGGTCGTACTGTCCGATATCGAGGGACTCGAGCAGCTTGAGGATGTAGATCACGGTACTCGGCCCCGAACTCGGCAGCGGTTGGCCGACGATCTCGAGGTCGTTCCACTCGGCGCGGACCGGTTCGTCCAGCGTAACGTCGTAGTCGGAGAGGTCGTCGGCGGTCATGCTGCCGCCAGCGGCTTGGACCGTCGCCACGAGGTCGTCTGCGATGGGACCCTCGTAGAAGGCGTCGGCGCCCCACCACTTGATCCACTCGAGCGTGTCGGCCAGATCGGTATTGACGTGTGTATCGCCTTCGGTGAGCGGATTTCCGTCCTCGTCCGAGTACGCCTCTTTCGCCGCCTCGTTGAACTTCTCCCAGTTCTCCGCGATCTGTTCCGCGAAGACCCTGTCCACGGGAAACCCGTCTCGAGCGAGGTCGATCGCGGGTCGTATCAACCGCTGGCGCGGCCGCGATCCGTGCAGGTCTCGGGCCGTCTCTAATCCCATCACGGTACCGGGAACGCCGACGGCCTCGCCCATTTGAATTCGCTCGCTGAAGGGAATCGGATCGCCATCTTCGTCGAGGAACATGTCCTCGGTCGCACCGTGGGGGGCGCGCTCCCGGCTGTTGACGACGGAGACCTCGTCCGCGTCCGCGTCGTAAATGACCATGAAGCCGCCGCCGCCGATGCCCGACCCGTGTGGCTGGGTCACCGTCAGCACGTACTGGAGCGCGATGGCGGCGTCGACGGCGTTCCCGCCCTCGCGCAGGACGGTCGCGGCGACGCCGGAGGCGATCGGGTCGACGCTCGAGACCATTCCGTCAGCCGCGGTTACCTGTTGGCCACACGTAAACTGGCGCTTGTCACAGCTGAATCCGGGGATGCCGGTGGCCTTCTGAATGTCGTCCGGTGCGCCTGCTCCCGTGCCGGCAGTCGCGCCGATGCCGAACGCTCCGGCGGTCGCCCCGAGCGCGCCCAGGAACGCTCGGCGCTCGAGTCGTGACGTCTCACTGCGGCGAACGGATCGTTTTTCGGTTGCCTTCGGATCGGATTGTCGTGTCATCGTCGGAACCTTCGTACAAATTCCCAACGCAATCGATAAAAATAGCTTACGAAGATCTACAAAATCTAATAATCATCCTTCCATATTTGAAAAGCCGTATCAGTGTCACCTTTTCGTCTCGTACGCGTGTTCGTACACGCCGCTGCCCGGGTCATCGTTCGAACTGAACCCGCTCGCAGATACAGTACTCACACCGAAACCGATTCTAGCGGTCGTCGACGCTCCAGACCAACAGGACGCCGTCGTCGAGTCGCTCGACGCTCTCGAGGCTCAACAGCGGAAAATCCGCGACGAACCCGTCGCCGTCGGCTAGCGTGGGCGCGTCGCGGCCGCCGATTATTTTCGCACCGACGTACACGCTGAGTTCGTCGACCAACCCGGCCTCGAACAGCGAGAAGATGAGCTCCCCGCCGCCCTCGACCATGATCCGTTCGAGCCCCTGCTGTTGTAATGCGGCGAACGCCCGTAACAGATCGACCCGCTCGTCGCCCGCTGTGAGGAGTTCCGCGTGGGCGGCGAGATCCATTCGTCGATCGACCGGGGCACCGTCGCTCAGACAGACGTACGTCGTCGCCGCGTCGTCGAGAATCGCGGCGTCTTCCGGCGTTCGTGCGTTCGAATCGACGACGACGCGGGCGGGTTGTTTCGACTCACCCCGCTCGAGGCGCCGTTCGCACAACGTTTCGTCCTTGACGGTGAGGCGAGGATCGTCCGCGAGAACGGTACCGACGCCGACGACGACGGCGTCGCTGTCGGCTCGGAGCCGGTCGACGCGAGCGAAATCCGCCTCGCCGCTGATCGCGATCTGCTCGCGACGGCGCGAGGAGAGTTTGCCGTCCGCGCTCATGGCGGCGTTGACGACGATGTGCATACCCGTGGCTGCGTGGCCGACCCTAAAGAAGACTCCGTGTACCGATTACTGCACTTCGATGCTGCCGCTCATCGTTCCTTGATGGGGTTCACAGATATACGTCGACATCTCGCTCGTCACTTCGTCGATCTCGAGCGTCTGCGTCTCCCCTTCCTGGTCCATGATCTCGGTCTCGTAGTCGTCGACGACTTCGTCGTTGTCGTCTAGAATTTGGATGTTGTGACCTTCCCCGTCGAGGTTCTCCCACGTAATCTCGTACGACTCTCCTTCCTGAAGGGTGAGCGTCGGGTTTTCCTGGTCGGCGATCTGATCCGGCGCGACACCCTGCCAGGCTTGTACTTCCCCGCCGAGTTCGATCTCGCCAGGCTCGAGCGCTTCGCCGCCTCCGCTGCTTTCGTTCCCACTTTCATTCCCGCTTTCATTTCCGCTCTCGTCTCCACCGTTTCCTCCCGATCCGCCGTCGCCACAACCGGCTAGAACTGCCGGGAGGGCTGCGGCACCGGTTAACTTGAGGATTCGCCGTCGGCTCTGTGAATTGTCCAGTGGCATGTTGCGTAGTGGTCATATCGGTCCAGCTTGCATAACCTGCATCCTGGCACTCTCATGGCCGAAAAAATCGATATTCAGCTACAACCAACATAGTTGGGCACATCAACATCAAATTCTAGATGGCTCGCTGCGACGCTCGCCGTGAACCCACGGAGAAGGAATCGTCCGAATCGTCGTCGGTGCTCGTTCGGATCTCGAACGATGGCTCTCGAAACGTGGCCCGACTGTGTGCCGTCAGCGCCGTGCAACGACCGCGAACGTCTCGGGCCGGGCCCGAACCTCGGCGATCGAAAACCCCGCCGTCTCGAGTTGCGAAACGACGGTCTCGGTGCCGAACCGTTCGTCCAACGGCGGCCCGTCATCGCCGGAGCCGCCGGCGGACCAGTCGACCGTGACGAGTCGGCCGTCCGGCCGGAGGACTCGAGCGAGCTCCGCCAGCGCCTCGTCGTCGGCGTATTCGTGGTGGGTCATCACCGAGAACGCCCCGTCGAGACGATCGTCGTCGAACGGGAGCGAGGAAACGTTCGCCGTCACCAGTTCGACGGTTTCGGGAACGCCCTTCTCCCGGTGTAACTCGTGCATCTCCGGTTGCACGTCGACGGCGTACAGCGTCTCGACGAACGGGGCGACGTCCGCCGCGTAAAACCCGGTTCCGGAGCCCAGATCAGCGACGACCGCACCCGGCTCCGGATCGAGTTGCTCGAGGAGTTCCTCTCGGGAGCAAAAGCGATAGCGCGACGGATCCTCGAGCGCGTCGGCGCGATCAACCGGGAACGTGTGAAATCCCATACCGTCGATTCGCGCGAGCGGCGCAAGTATCTATGCACGCGTCCCTTTTTGCTGCGAGGTCACCCTCGCGAGTGCCGTACGGCTCGACCGCGGGCTACCGCCGCCCTGTACTCCGGTCGATCCGTTGCGCCGCTCTCAAACGGCGAGTCCGACATCGACCACGACCATGATGATGAAGCCGGCGACGAACGTGAGCGTGGCGATGTCGGCGTAACCGTGGCCGTGGCTGGCCGGAATCAGCTCCCGGAAGATGACGGCGATCATCGTCCCGGCGGCGAACCCTGCGGCCAGGGGAAAGAGCCCGGTGACGACGGCGACGAGCGCGAAGCCGAACGCCGCAGCGATCGGTTCCGGAATCGCACCGGAGAGCGTCGTGTACAGCACCGTCTTCGCCTTGGAGAGTCCCGTTCGGCTCGCCGGAATCGCCATGGCGAACCCGTCCGGAACGTTCTGGATCGCGATGGCGATTGCGAGGGCGATGCCGACGCCCTCGAGACCACCCGCGAACGCGATACCGATCGCCAGCCCCTCCGGAACGTTGTGGATGGTGATCGCGCTTCCGACGAGCATCGCCTGACGGCTGTTTTCGCTGCTCCCGCCGCTGTCGCCACCGTCGCCGCCGTTTTCGCCGCTGTGCTCGAGTGCCGATCTGACTTTGCGAGCGCCGACGACGGCCTCCGCCGACGTCGACTGTGGATAAGAACGGTCGGCTTCGTCCGAAATGAGCAGGTGTACGTGAGGGACGAGCCGGTTCGCAACGAGTAGAAACACGCTACCCAGCAAGATCCCCAGCACGACCTCCCACAGCGAGCCGAGTTCGAGTCCCGGAACGACGAGGGCGAAAACGGCCGCTCCGAACATGATGCCGGCCGCGAGCCCGAGCGCGGCATCGTAAAATCGGTGGCTGATGCGGTCCGTAACGAACACCGGCAGCGCGCCGAGTCCGGTCGCTGCGCCCGCGAGAAACGCGACGACGACGACGTCACTGAGCGAGGCCACAACTACTAACACCGTTTTCGCGCGCGTAAACCCTTCTGGTGGCTCTCAGTACCCGAATTTCTGGCGGTGCCCAGTACTCGAGTCGCCGTGGGTCGTCGCTCGAACTCAGTAGGATCCGATAGACGGGATAGCCCATCAGCGCGAACGTGGCGACGGTTTCGGCGAACCGGAGGGCGGCGGACGGCGCTCGAGTGCGGATCCCGACGACCACGAGTCCGCCGAGGATCGCGACGACGAACCCAACTCACCCAAAACTACACCGACCGTTCCGTACGCTCGCGTTCGCCGCAGCGAAATGAACTACTGTGCCGACCCCGATTGGGTTTTCTACTCGGATCCCCGATTGGACCTCCTACTCGGACCCCCCGACCGGGCCTCCTGCTCCGATCTGTTCACTTTCACCTCGTTGCGGGAACGCTTTTAAATTCCCGACTCGAATAGCCGTTGATGGAACTCGACAACCATGCCGAGGATCTCGCCTCCGATCTCGGTATTGACAAAGAGGAGGTCAAAGCCGACCTGCAGAATCTCGTGGAGTACAGCGTTCCCGTCGACGAAGCCAAACAGAGCCTTCGCCGGAAGTACGGCGACGGGAGCAGCGGCGGCGGTGGAACGCCGTCCGCCAAGGATATCGGCGAGATCATGCCCGACGATAGCAACGTCACCGTCACGGGCGTCGTTCTGACGACCGGCAAGCGATCGATCCGCTACCAGGGCGACGATCACGTCATCGTCGAGGGGCGACTCGCCGACGAAACCGGCGTCATCGACTACACCGCCTGGGAAGATTTCGGACTCTCGCCCGGCGACACGATCACCGCGGGCAACGCGGGCGTCCGCGAGTGGGACGGCAAGCCCGAACTCAACCTCGGCGAGAGCACGTCGCTCTCGTTCGAGTCGGACTCCCTTGAGGTTCCCTACGAGGCCGGCGGCGACGCCCAACTGGCGGATCTCCAGACCGGTGACCGTGCGGTCACCATCGAAGTCACCGTCGTCGAGTGCGAACGCCGGACGATCGACGGTCGCGACGGCGAAACCGAGATCTTGAGCGGCGTCCTGGGTGACGAGAGCGGCCGGTTGCCGTTTACGAACTGGGACCCGGCCCCGGAAATCGAGGAGGGCGGTACGGTCCGGATCGAGAACGCCTACGTCCAAGAGTTCCGCGGCGTCCCCGAAGTCAACGTCTCGGAGTTTTCGACCGTCACCGCTCTCGAGCGCGAGATCGACGTCGGGGCCGACGCCACGACCATGACCCTCGGCGAGGCCGTCGCGACCGGCGGGATCTACGACCTCGAGGTCGTCGGAAACCTGATCGCGGTTCGCGACGGCTCCGGACTCATTCAGCGCTGTCCGGAGTGTTACCGCGTCATTCAGAAGGGGCAGTGTCGAACGCACGGCGACGTCGACGGGATCGACGACCTTCGCGTGAAGGCGATTCTCGACGACGGCACCGGGAGCGTCACCGTCGTCTTGGACGACGAACTCACCGAGGAGGTCTACGACGGCACGCTCGAGGACGCCCTCGAGCAAGCCCGCGAGGCCATGGACCAGGAGGTCGTCGCCGACACGATCCGCGAGCACGTCGTCGGTCGCGAGTACCGCGTTCGCGGCCACCTCTCGGTCGACGAGTACGGCGCGAACCTCGATGCCGAATCCTTCGAGGAGAGCGATGACGACCCCGAAACGAGGGCGAGTGCGTTCCTTGATTCGGTCGCGGATCTCGAGGAGGTGCGGTCATGAGCGCCAACGGGAACGACGACGGCGAGGAGATTCCCGGCCGCGAAATCGCCTACCGGCTCTTTGCCGCCGAGTACGACGATGCCTCCATGTCCTACGCCGAAAGCGACGAGGAACGCGCGCCCAACTACGTCATCTCGCCGACCGGTGCGCGGCTCAACCGCCTGTTCGCCGTCGGGACCCTCACCGAAGTGACGTCGGTCAACGAGGAGATGGTCCGGGCCCGAATCGTCGACCCGACGGGCGCGTTCGTCGTCTACGCCGGGCAATACCAGCCCGACGCACTGGCCACCCTGGAGCAACTTGAGGCACCCGCATTCGTCGCGGTAACGGGCAAGGCCCGAACGTTTCAGCCGGACGACTCGGACCAGGTCTACACCTCGATCCGACCTGAAAGCATCGCGACGGTTGACGCAGACACCCGCGACCGCTGGGTCGTCAGCGCGGCCGAACAGACCCTCGATCGCGTCAGTACGTACGCCGCAGCCGCCGATCTCGGAGTCGGCGGCGACGCCCTGACCGATGCGCTACGCGAGGCGGGGATCGAGTCCGGCCTCGCGGCGGGGATCCCGCTCGCACAGGACCACTACGGAACGACGCCCGCCTATCTCGCGGCCCTGCGTGAGTGCGCCCTCGAGGCCGTCGAGGTCGTCGCGGGCGAGCGCGACCAGGTGAGCGGGCTCTCGCTTCAACCCGGCGGCTCGAGCCCCGAGTACGAGTCCGCGACGTTCGAATCGCTCGCGGACTTCGGGGACGTCGATCTCGATGCCCTCGAGTCCGTCGCCGATCCCGCAGAAGTGGCTGAGACCACGGCCGACTCGCAACCGACGGAAGCGGTCGCACCAGCGGCCGGCGGGAGCGAGACGGAATCGGGAGCGGACGTCGATGCCGGCGCTGAGTCGATTACCACCGGTTCGGCCGCCGGGACGGCGACGGGGACGGATCGTAACGATGCGTCCGACGCCGAATCCGAAGCCGCGTCCGACGTTTCGCTCGATGCCGACTCGAGTCCGGCGGCGGACGCCGCCGTCGAGAGCGGCGACGAGACGGACGAGACGGGTGCGTCCGAACCCGAAACCGGGCCGGAAGACGCCGTCGCAGGCGACGGCAACGACTCCGAAATCGACGAGCCGACCGCGGAGTTCGACGAGGAGACGGACGTCGAGGACACCTCCGCCGACGAAACTGACGACGATGCCGACGGCGAGGAGGAACTCGACGATTTCGACCCCGACGAGGGCGGGATGTACGAGATGGACGACGACGAGCGCGAACAGCTCGAGGAGGAGTTCGGCGCCGAGTTCACGACCGGCAGCGAAGTCGATGAGCCGGGCGAAGCCGATATCGACGTGCCGGAGCCGGAAACCGAACCCGAAGCCGACGATTCCGAAGCACCGGCCGATTCGACTGCCGAGGACGCGTCGCCCGATGATGGTGAGACGGCCGGGGACGACGATCTCGGTGCTCCGCCGGAGTCGGGTCTCGAAGCCGAGTCGGAGGCGGAGTCCGAATCGGACGACGAGTCCGATACCGACGCGGACGAAGAACCCGCCGAAGACGTCGATCTGGAGGAGTACGTCGTCGAGACGATGGCAGATCTCGACGACGGCGACGGTGCCGATCGGACGGAACTCGTCGAGACGGTCGCCGCGGATACCGGCGCGTCCGAGGACGATGTCGAAGACGCCATTCAGGACGCGCTCATGGGCGGTCAGTGTTACGAGCCGAACGACGAGACGCTGAAACCGATCTAGGTTCGGCGATGTCCGACGAGTCCCGCCGCCGCGCCGTGGCACGCCTCGAGCCCGTTCCCGGCGAACCGGCCGCGACTGCGACGGTCGGGAGCGAGCGCGCCCTGCTCGTCGCGGACTACCACGCCGGCTACGAGGCCGGTCTGCGGTACGAACGCGGCGTCGACGTGCCGAGTCGCGCCCCCGAGCGACGGGAGCGACTGCTCGCGCTCCTCGAGCGAACGAGCCCCGACCGACTCGTCGTTCTCGGCGACCTCATGCACTCGATCGGCGATCCCGGCGGTGCCGAACGCGGCGAACTCGAGGTGCTGTTCGAATCGTTTGCACCGACGCTGGACGTGACGGTTGTCAAGGGAAACCACGACGGGTTGATCGAGACCTGGCTCGCCGACGATTCCGGGACCGGGGACGACCTCGAGACCGGATCCGTGACGATCGTTCCCGGCGACGGAATCGCGCTCGGAGACGGTGATATCGGCGTCTGTCACGGCCACACCTGGCCTGCGACGGCCGCGCTCGAGTGCGACGTGCTCTGTTTCGGGCACGAACATCCCTGCGTCCGACTCGAGGACGAAGTCGGCGGGAGTCGCGTCGAACGGGCGTGGCTGCGCGGCCGACTCGATCCGACGCCGTTTCGTGACCGATCCGAATACGAGGGCCTTTCGTGGCTCGAGGGTGGGGACGAGGGTCCCCCGCGGGCCGTCGTGATGCCGGCGTTCAACGACCTCGTCGGCGGGACGTGGGTGAACGTTCCGAACCAGTCGTTTCTCTCTCCGTTCTTGCCCGCGGGGCTCGCCGCCGGCGAGGCCTACCTGCTGGACGGGACGCGACTCGGGCCGTACCGGTCAGTTTGAGAGACCGTATTCGCTCCTCGTTTCGATCAGAATACATATCCCGAACCTGTCCGTAGAGTAATCACATGAACATTCCGCGAAACGTCGGTGGTCTCGACCGGACCGTCAGAGGCGTCCTCGGCATCTGGCTCGTCGTCGTCGGCATCGCGGCGTTGCTCGATCGGCAACGCATCAAAGCGTTCACCGCGATCGTCGCCGGGATCGGGTTGCTGTTCAACTGGGCGACGCAGTTCTGTGGCTGTAACGCCCTGTTCGGTATCGATACGACCTCGAGCGAGACCGCTACGTCCGGCGAGTCCGCGAACTGACGCGGTTCCCGTCACTCCCGGCGGACCGTCTTCGACTCGATCCGATCGCCGTCGCGCCACTGGTAATAGGTGTAGGCCGTCCCGGCGATCTCTTTGGTCGTGACGCTCGCTCGCTCCGGAACGTCCTCCGGATACTCGCCGTCGATACCGTCACGGTCGCTCTCCCCGCCGTCCGCATCGCTGTCGGCGGCCGAATCCGGTCGCTCGTCGGCTTCGCCCTCTTTCCACGCCGCGAGCGCCTCGAGGTAGGTCCCGATGGCGCGGAGTTGGTCGGCGTCTCGATCTGCGAGCGGTGCCAGTTCCTCGAGAGCGTCCTGGTCGAGTGCGGTCGGTGGCGCGGGTCGGTCACGTGTCGTCATCAGGTGTGAATTGAAGGATGTGAGCCGACGATAAACCTTCCGTCGACCCGTGATTTCGAGCCGACGATATAGAACACCCGAAACCCTGCGTACACATTCAGGCACACCGAGTGCTGTGGACTCAGCACACAGCGGGATGAGGAGTACGTCGTTGTGAACTGATTGGTGACGTCGGTGGTGAGATGGATCCCGTAACTGGACGCTTCGAGCGTCGACGGCGGAGGCGGCATCGAAGCCGTTTTCGAACGGTGTGTACTCCGACGTGTTCGCCGCCTGGCGAGTGTTCGATCGAGCTACGTCGGATCGCAAACGACGATCTCTCCGTCACTATAAACGGTGATCCGCAGTCCCTCATACGAGAACGTCACCTCGAGGTCGTCGCCTCTCGTGACGAGCGTATCGAGCGCATCAGCCGAAATCGCTCCGTATAACGGCGAAAGTTCCAGCGGATCGGCATCTCGAACAGTGGCGACCGCATCGATTATCGCCATCGTCATCGATTCTCCGTCCGCGTACTCGAAGCGCTGTCCGGTTGTACCGTGGACCATAGCACGATAGTAGCCGCGGCGGTACCTTTTCTAATACTATCATAGACCTCGAGGGAGTGGAAATCGGGAGTACACCGGTGGAAAGACTGAATGACAACAGTTGACGCCTCTCGCGCGTGATTCCGAGCGTGAGACGTGACTGCGAACGCTGTGGAGACAGTTCTGTTTCGTCCGAGGGTACGCTATTCAGTGGGTAAAGGTCGCGAACTGGATGCGAGCCAGAGCGCGCTAAAGCACGTACAATCCCGTCTAGATCGGCGCACCCGTCTGGTAAGCAGGGATTAGGATGCGGTTGCGATTTCCGAACGACGTTCCGTTGCGCATTCGACCGCGATGTCGCGGAATCTGTTCACGGGATGATCCTTTCGCGCACTAAAGACAGATCGCGTCGAGCGGCTAGGCGAAACGAGCGGCGAGAGCGAGCAGTCGCAGCGAACGCCTCAGAACGTTTCGAGGTACCGATCGAGTTCCCAGTCGGAGACGTCGACGAGGTACTCTTCGAACTCCCGTGCTTTGGCTTCGACGAACTTCGGACCGATGTGGTCGCCGAGTGCGTTGTAGACGACTTCGTCCTCCTCGAGCGCGTCTATGGCCTCGCCGAGGTTGGACGGCAGGGTCTCGATGCCGTACTCCTCGCGCTTGGCTTCGTCGAACTCATAGATGTTCTCCCGAACCGGGTCGGGGGCCTCGAGATCCCGCTCGACGCCGTCGAGTCCGGCGTGGATCATGGCCGCAAAGGCGAGGTACGGATTACAGGACGGGTCGGGCGAGCGCAGTTCGACGCGCGAGGCGGCCGGCACGCGGGCCGCGGGTTTGCGGACGAGCGCCGAGCGGTTGCGGTCGGACCAGGCGACGTAGACCGGGGCCTCGTAGCCCGGGACGAGACGCTTGTAGCTGTTGACCGTCGGGTTCGCGACGGCCGTAATCGCGGGTGCGTGCTCTAGGATGCCGGCAAGGAACGAGTGTGCCGTCTCGCTCAGGTTGAACTCGTCGTCCTCGTCGTGGAAGGCGTTCTCGCCGTCCTCGGTCATCAGCGACATGTGCGTGTGCATCCCCGAGCCGTTGATCTTCGGGATCGGCTTCGGCATGAACGTCGCGTGGAGTCCGTGTTGTGCGGCGATCGCCCGAACGACGGTACGGAACGTTCCGACGTTGTCGGCGGTCGCGAGCGCGTCGTCGTACTCGAAGTTGATCTCGTACTGGCCGCGAGCGACCTCGTGGTGACTGGCTTCGATCTCGAATCCCATACCCTCGAGGCCGTAGATGATGTCACGGCGGACGTCGCTGGCGAGATCTTTGGGTGCGAGATCGAAGTAGCCGCCGTAGTCGGCGGTGTCGGTCGTCGCACGACCGTCCTCATCCTCCTCGAACATGAAGAACTCCGGTTCGGGCGCGAAGTTGACATCGTACCCCATCTCGTGGGCGCGCTCGAGCGCGGTCTTGAGCACGTACCGTGGATCGCCCTCGAAGGGTTCGCCGGTCGAAGTGTTGTATACGTCACAGATCATTCGGGCGGACGAACCCTCCTCGCGCTGTCTCCAGGGGAGGACGGCGAACGTCTCCGGATCGGGGACGAGGCGCATGTCCGACTCCTGAATGCGAACGAAGCCTTCGATCGAGGAGCCGTCGAAGTAGATCCCGTCGGAAAACGCCTTCTCGGCCTGTCGAGCCGGGACTGAGACGTTCTTCACCGTCCCCAGTATGTCGGTGAACTGCAGTCGAAGGAAGTCGATGTCCCCGTCTTCGATTTCGTTCAGTACGTCTTCTTCCGCGGTCGTCAGGTTTCCGCTTGTCATCTTATATTCGAGTAATCCATCGGATTCCACTACTAAAGCTCTATTGTTGTGGGCGAATATGTCTACCTGGTGAAAAAATTGGACGTATGGGATTTAATATAGGGTGTATGAGGAACGAGGGCTGACAACGACTGGAAAACGACGACAAAATTGGATGATCTCACAGGGACGGCTCGAGACCGTCACGAGAGGTGCTGTAGAGGCCGCTCCGGTGAACAGGGGGTCGAGCGCGTTATCGCCGTCTGTCCGCGGTCGAACTGGAGTCGGCTACCGCCGTCGCACTCGAGACTCCAACGCTGATGCTCGCACGCCAGACGCGCATCGTGGTTCGAAGCGTCCGTTGCCACGCAACCGGTATCGTCCGTTCGCGGTCGTTCCCGTCCGGGAGCGGGCGTTTCGTGATCGTCGTCTCACAGACGGGACAGACGTACTCGACGTGGCGATCCTGTACTCGACGATTCCAGTCGTCGTCCACCGGGCTCTCGTGGCCACAGCCCCAGCAGAACAGGGTCGATTTCCGACGCACTGGCGAACGCTCGTCGTGGGCGGGTGGAGGGCGGGTCATTAGCCGTTCGCAAGGAGGCGGAATATAAAGCCTCGGCTATACTTGTGTTCAGTCCGATCACATATACGGCGTATTACGGACGAAACGGCGGTGTCTTCGCCGCCGAAAACCGGTGCGATACCGGCTGCGACGGATCTTTAGGCAGTACCCATCGATCGCTCCGTCCTCCGATCGGCCGTCACGTTTTAGGTCAATTCACTCGAGTAAATCGACGTGCAGTCCGTTCATCGACCGTGATTTTCCCCTCGGGTGCTCGAAATGGAGTCGATGGGACCGGTGCGAGGAATCGTTCCCGGCGACTGGAATTTCCGTCGGATGGTGACGACGGGGTTTCCAGGGCGGCTGACCTCGTGGCCGGTCTGGTTTCTCGAGACGCATCGACGAGGAGTACGAGGCGGTCGCCCGCCGCGCGGAAACTGATTATCGAGTACTCGGACCTCGTTGTGCGGCGCGAGGGCCTCGACGAGGTGACTGCCGATAAAGCCCGCGCCACCGGTCACGAGCACCGTCCTGTCACGAAGCGCTGGCGGGTCCATTACTCGCTTTCCCACCCCCTCTCCGTTTAGTATAGCATTCGTACCCCGCCGTATCTCCCGCCTACGTGAGGCAGCACTGGATTACCGCTCCGACTCGATCGATGCGTTCGCGAGACGGCGTCGGCTCGATCCGACAGATCGACTCGAGCCGGTCGCTTCCGGTCTGACCGCCCAACAGAAGCTATATGCCCGCCCCTCGGCAATTTCCGGCAATGTCAGTCGCCCTCGTCGTGCGTAACTGTACCGTCGTCACCCCTGCCGGGCGGACGCCCGATGCAGGCGTCGCTGTCGAGGACGGTGAGATCGTCGCCGTCGGCCGAAGTGATCGTCTCCCCGATGCGGATCGCGTCGTCGACGGCGAGGGGAACGTGCTCGTTCCCGGCATCGTCGACGCCCACATCCACAACCGCGAACCCGGCCTCGAGTACAAGGAAGACTGGGAGTCCGCGACTCGGGCGGCCGCCGCCGGCGGCGTGACGACCGTCGTCGGGATGCCCAACACGGACCCGGTCATCGACCGCCCCGAACACCTCGAACTCAAGTTCGACCGCGGCGAGGCGTCGGCTCACGTCGACTTCCAGAGCTACGTCGTCGTCACCTCCGAAAACCTCGACCTCATCCCTGCACTCGACGAGGCCGGCGCGCTCGGCTACAAGATCTTCCTCGGCTCGACGGTGGGGGACGTCCCGCCGCCGAACGACGGCGAGATCCTCGAGGCGATGAAGGCGATCCGCGAGACCGGCAAGCGACTGGGCTTCCACGAGGAAAACGGCGAGATCATCGACTACTACACGGAGAAATTCAAGGCGGAGGGGCGAAACGACCCGATCGACCACTCCCACTCGCGGCCCGTGATCGCCGAGCGGGAGGCCGTCGAGCGGATGATCACCTTCGCCGAGAAAACCGACGCGAAGATCCACATGTTCCACGTCTCCTCCGGCTCTGCGGCGGAAGCCGTCGCCCGCGGAAAAGACCGGGGAGTGGACGTGACCGCCGAGACGACGCCCCACTACCTCTGGTTTACCGAGGAGGTGATGCGCGAGAAGGGGAATCCGGCGCGGATACAGCCGCCGATCCGCACTGCCGAGGAGCGCGAGAAGCTCTGGGCGGTCGGTATCGACGACGGCGCGATCGACTCCATCGCGACCGACCACGCGCCACACACGCCGGCCGAGAAGAAAGTCGACGAGCCGTTCGGGAACACGTGGGAGGCGATTTCGGGATTCGTCGGCCTCGAGACCGAGGTTCCGGCGATGCTCACGTTCGTCGATCACGGACGGCTCACGCTCGAGGAGTGGGTCCGCCGCCATTCGGTCCGCCCGGCGCAGATCTGGGGGATGTACCCGCAGAAGGGCTCGCTGCAGGTCGGCACCGACGCCGACTTCACCATCGTCGATCCCGACCGCGAGTGGACGCTCGAGGAGAGCGACGAACTGCACTCGAAGAACTGCGTGACGCCGTTCGTGGGAGAGTCCTTTACCGGGCGAGCGGTTGCGACCGTGGTTCGCGGGGAGGTCGTCTACGAGGACGGCGACGTGGTTGGCGAGGCGGGACACGGAACGCGTGTTGACGTCGCGTAGCCCGCCGCTCGAATCCTCTCGGACTGGGCCGACAGTCCCCCGTCGGAACGCCCGTTCCACGGTAATTTCGTCAGCGAATTTATAAATCCATTCTATTTTGGTTCGCTCAACGTTCCGATGGACGAATAAGTGGTCCATAGGAATACAAACCTCTCGATAGGGTACGACCATGCGAGACGAGAACGCTGTGGAGTCGAACCTGAACCGACGAACGCTTCTTCGCCGAGGTGCGGTCGCTACGACTGGCCTCGTCGCGCTCGGCGCGGGTGCCAGCGCGCAGAGCGACGAAACGGACGAACCGACCGTCATCACGGAGCGGACGACGATCACCGAACCGGGGGAGTACGTGCTCGGCGACGATCTGGAGGTCGACGACGAGTCCTGTCTCACGATTCGGGCGAGCGACGTCACGCTCGATGGACGGGGACACGAGATCGTTCGAACCGGTGACCGCGCCCTTCCGGACCCGGACCGTCCGGACCCGGACACGGCCGGTATCGGTACGGATGCTCCCGATTCAGAACCCCTCTCCGATATCACCGTGACGAACGTGACGGTCTCGAACTTCGGGGCCGGAATTCATTTCGACGACGTGCGGGACGGGTCTATCGGAGAAACGACGGTGCGGGAAAACAACGTCGGTATCTATCTCGAGAATTCGACCGCGATCACGGTCGCCGAAAGCACCGTGGATCGTACGGGGTGGCGCGGAATCGCACTGTTCGATTCGGACGACAACGTGGTTACCAAAAACACGAGCAATAACGGGGACCACGACCTCAGCCGCGGGCTCGAACTGCTGAATTCGAATCAGAACACGATCGAGAAAAATACGGCTTCGAACAATTTCACCGGTGTCGAACTCGGGAACTCGCACGGAAACAGACTCGAGGAAAACACCTTCCGCGACAACGAACACGAGAACGTCGTGCTGCGGGAATCGAATACCAACGCGATTCTCGAGAACACCGTCACAGGCGCCGGGTGGGTCGGAATCAGCGTGACGGGCACCGGCAACGAGTTCAAACGGAACGCGGTACGCGACACTCGAGGGTACGGTTTCATCGTTTCCGGAGCCGAGAACCTGGTCAGAGAGAACGAAATTACCGGTAGCGCCGCTGATGGACTCAATCTCGATGGCGAGCGCGGTCGCATCGAGGAAAACACGACTTCGGAGAACGACCTCGCCGGAATTCGGGTTAGCGGTAGCGAATACGCGCTGAACGAAAACGTCTCGACCCGTAACGGCGAAGCGGAGCTGTTCCTCGACGAGGAGTCGTCCAATACCACGGGAACGGGGAACCTCCTCTCCGACGACGAGTGCCCCTACTTCGTCGACGAAGGAACGAACAACGACGTCGAATACACAACGGAGTAATCGACCCGAACTGTTCCTCGACTCGACAGTCGTCGATGTGCCGTCGCGACCGCCGCCGCGGGAACGTCGGGATCTACGTCTCTCTCGGGTATGATCGTCTTCCGTTCGAATGGCCGGGAGACTGATGGCGGACGTCCGTCGTCTCTCCATCGACGATCGTTGAGCCTCGGTCAGTCGGTTCCCGTGATTATTCTCAGTCCGTGAAAGTCGCGATCGATTTATATTCACTGCCCGTTCGTCGGGCCTCGATGAGGACCGCTCGCCATGACCGAAACAGACGCCACGGCGGACAAGAGCGACGAATCGGACGGGACGGCCGAGACGAACAAGACCGAGCGGTTGCGGTCGGTGTTCCTCTCCGTCATCGACGCTGAGGCGGAACCGATGGTCGAATCCCAGCGGGAGGACTCCCACTCCTGGGAGATTCGCGAGGAACAGACCGACGAAGTCATCGGCCCAGCGGAGCACCACGGACTCGACGATGTGATCGACGACCCGAACCGGCCGACTGATCGCGAGGATACGCTCTCCGCTTATTCGAGGTCCGCACCCACCGTGTCTTCGACCGACGAGAACCCGTCCCGCTCGAGCAGCGTCACCAGCCCCTTATTAATCCGTTTCGCCGTCGAGGGTCCCTCGTAGACGAAACCGGTGTAGAGTTGTACGAGCGACGCGCCGGCGCGGATCTTCCGGTAGGCGCTGACCGGCGAGTCGACGCCGCCGACGCCGACGATCGGCAACTCGCCGTCGGTGTGCTCGGCGATCGTTCGAATGACTTCGGTCGATCGGCTCTCGACGGGTTTTCCGCTCAGGCCGCCCCACTCCTCCCGATTTGGCGACTCGAGGTCCTCGCGGCTCGTGGAGGTGTTCGTCGCGACGATGCCGTCGAGATCGAACTCCTGGACGATGTCGACGAGGTCAAGGATCGAGTCGTCGGGTTCGTCGGGGCCGATCTTGACGAGAATCGGCACGTCCGCGTCGTTCTCGGCTTCGAGGGTCTCGAAGATCGCGCGGAGGTGGTCCGGTGACCCCTCGTCGAACTCCTCCGGCGTGTTCGGACAGGACACGTTCACCACGACGTAGTCGGCGAACGGCGAGAGCCGATCGAAGACGCGGCGGTAGTCCTCGATCGCCTCTCCCTCGCTCGAGGAGTTCATCTTCCCGACGTTCACGCCGAGCGGGAAACCGGGCGTGCCGTCGGCCTCGAGACGCGCTTTGACCCGTTCCATCCCCTGGCCGTTGAATCCCATCCGGTTGACCATCGCCTCGTCTTCCAGCAGGCGGAACAGCCGAGGCCGATCGTTTCCCGACTGCGGATAGGGGGTCACGGTTCCGATCTCCACGAAGCCGAACCCGAGCGCCTCGAGCGCGTGAGTCACTTCGGCGTTCTTGTCGAAGCCGGCCGCAACGCCCACCGGGTTCGGAAACGTCGAATCGAACAGGTCGACCTCGAGCGCCGGATGCTCGTACTGATAGCCGGACGAAAGCGCCGTTCGCGTCGGCCACGTCGACTGGGCCGCCCGGAGCGTCCGCTTCCCGAGATCGTGGGCCGTCTCGGCGGGGAGTGTGAACGCGAGGGGGCGTATCCGAGAGTACAGCGTCATTTTCTAGGGATGAGGACGGCTTCCAAGTAAACGTCTCGAAGCCGTGATCGATCGGGCGTTTCGGCGGATCGCCATGATCGACGTTCCGGTTCGCTCTTCGAGTTCCTCGAGCGTCGCCTCCGCTACCGTACTTTCGGGGACGATCGTCGTTGTGACAGTTAGTGCTCGAGCGAACCGGTCAGAGGACGACGCTGATGACGGCAAAGAGGATGAGCACGCCGGTGATATCGCACACGTTCGTCACGACCGGGATCGTCGTATCGTCCGGATTGTAGCCCAGCCGATAGGACGTCGAGACGGCCACCAGACTAACGACGATGACGAACACGGCCAGGAGCGTCCCGCTAACCAGCGAGATCGTCAGCACTTCCACTAGGCTGAGCGTGCCGCCGAGCGCCCGTCCGATAGCCCACGCGGCGATTCCGACCAGCGCGAAGACGGTGATTCCGAGTCCGAGCACCGCACCGGAGTTCGATCGGACTTCCGGGTTGTCGAGCGCGAGCTCGAACGTGCCGAGATGCAGCTGCGTCGAAAGCCGAGAACACATAATCGATCCGAGATTGCCGGCCGTCCCGATCTGTACCGGGACCAAGATGAGAAGGGCCGGATTCGTCAGCAGGACCTGCTCGAACGCTTCGAGAACGGATCCCGATACCATCTGCAGGATAGAAAGCGCGGCCAAAAGCGGGACCATCGTCATCACCATCGATCTGATCTGCCAGTCCTCCTCGAGGGTGTCCGAACCGAGTCGATCGCCGGCGGAGTCGCCCGCCCCGCCCAACTCGTCGTAGAGATCGCCCAGCGAGTCACTCAGACCGGTCAGGTCGTCGCCCGCGTAGTCGTCGCTCATAGGACCAACCCCACCAGATAGATCGCGACGAGCAAGAAGGCGACGCCGAACACGTCGCCGAGCGTCGTGACGAGCGGCCCGACGATATTGTCCGGATCGAGCCCCCGCCGATAGCCGACGAAGACGACTGTGACGAGGGCGGAGAGCATGAGAATTGCCGACAGTAGGCCCGAAACGACCATAATGCCGATCAGTTGGAGCAGGTTTCCACCTCCAGCGCCGATCCAGAGAACGAGGAAGGCGACGATCGCAATGAACACGGAGACGACCATTCCGTTGATGAACGATGCGATGACGGCGTTGAAGAGGCGTCGATCGAGAGTAAATCGCGGTTCGATGATCCCCTGGTGAAGTCCGCTCGAGAGTCGTGCCCCGAGCGAGCCGTAGACGCCGCCCCGGGTCGCCAGGAACGCGGGCAAGAGAATGAGGATGCCGGGGACGCTTTCGATGCCATCGCGCATCGCTTCGCTTCCCAGTATCGTACCGGCAAACAGACCGGCGACGAGACTGACGATGATCACCGGAAGCGCTTGCCGATAGACGTCCCAGGCGGATTCCCGTTCATACATATCGGTGCCATTCTCGGTGTCTCTCAAAAAACCAATCGACAAGACGTCGATCGAATTTTCTCTTACAGTTTTCTCTCGATTTAACCCCCATCGGCGGAACTGCTACGGGTTCGCGGAGGCGATACTCGTCTTCGACGTCACTCGAGGTGAAACGATTCGACGGACCGTATCGCGTAGTACGCCGAGAGCACGCCGAGAAGGCCCGCGATGAGGGCCGTTACCGCCACCCCGGCGAGCCCGATTACGACCGTCGAGGTTCCGAGCAGCGACGCGAACGCATCGGCGACGAACGAACTGTGCCCGAGCAGTGCGGGGAGGGCGACGACGCCGAGCACCACGGAGTAGACCGTGAACGCGAGCAGGCTCGGGACGATCGCCTTTCGACTTCGGGAGACGCTGACGGCCTCGAACCGGGGGAACGCCGCCCCGATCCCGGTCGCGATCGGTCCGGCACAGAGCGACAGGACGAGCGCGCTCAGCGCCAGCGTCCCGACGGCGGTCACCGCGTGGGGACTCGAGAGACCGAGGACGACGGTCGCGACGACGGTCACCGGGGCCACGAGAAGCGTCCCGGCGACGGCGTGGCCGCTGACGAGCGTTCGCCCGGGCACTGCACCCAGAAGCGTCGTCGGGAGAACGGCCCCTTCGTTGCCGACGACGTTGAGCGTAAACAGCGATCCGGTGATCCACGCGCCACAGAAGGCGATCACCAGCGGGAACGAACTGCCCACGGTTCCGGTCTGTACGACCGTCGTGATCGGGAACACCAGCACGCTAAGCGGGTAGAGGACGAACGACAGCGAAACCGGCGATCGGCGGGCTCGTTTCCAGTCCGCGACCACGACGCCGACCACCGGCTGCGGGAGAACTCTCGAGAGCCGGGGCTCGCCCGCCGACGACGTCGCCGCCGCCTCGTGCTCGATGTGGACGCCGTCTGCGTACCAGAGCCACTCGGCGAGTCGCGGGAGGAGAACCCCGCTCGCGACGATGAACGCGGCACTCGAGAGCGCAACCCCGATCCCCCGACCGATCGACGCCTCGCCGTCGGTCCCGAGCAGGACCAGATCGCCGTACCAGCCGATCGGCGTCGGCTCGAGTACCCGGAACAGCGGATCGAGTACGCTGGCGAAGTTCTGCGTGATGAGGACCCAGAAGTACCCGACTCCGAGCGCGACGAACAGGACGGTCCGGAGTCGCGTCAGCAGCTTTGATCGGACGCCGGTGTTCCTGACGAACAGGGCTCCCACGAACCCCGTCGTCAGTGCCGTTATCACCGCCGTACAGGCGGCGAGGAACGCGAGCGGAGCGAGCACCACTGATCCTGCCCCCGCAGCGAACGCGAGCGCTGCGGCGCTGCCCGCCAGAACCGCGATCCCACCCCATAGGACGAATTCGGCGAACATGAGTCCGCCCAGTAGCTCGCGGTGGGAAACGGTCGTCAGGAGGCCGTCGAGACGGTCCGGTCGAAGCGCCGTCGAGTACGCGCGAAAGCCGCCAAAGCCCGCGGTGAACAGCCACAGGTAGATGAGCCCCATCCGGACCCACTCGAGCGGCGTTTCGATGTCGCCCGCGGCGATCCCCGCTCCGAAAAAGTAGAGGCCGGCGAGCCCCGCCAGCGAGAACGGAACGAAGAGGAGGCCGCTCAACGCGATCGCGACCAGCTGGGCCGTGTTCTCCTCCAGCACTCGCCACCGTCGCCGGAGTTCGACGCGGCCGATCGTAGCGATGTGGATCCACTGGCTCATTGCCACTCCGTCGGCGCGGCGTGGTCGGTCGTAACGGTGAGGAAGACGTCCTCGAGCGTCGAGCCGGCCTCGGCTCCGCTCTCGACCTGCCTGGTCAGCTCGTCCGGCGCGCCTTCGGTGACGATCCGGCCGTTGTACAGCACGCCGACGACGTCGGCGAGCTCCTCGACGACGGGCAGGATGTGCGTCGACAGAAAGATCGTATGTCCTTCGGCGGCTAACTCCGCGATGGCGTCCATGACCGTCCGCGCAGCCCGCGGGTCGAGTCCGCTCGTGGGCTCGTCGAGAAAGACGACGTCGGGTTCGTGCAACAGCGCCTGAATGAGGCCGACCTTCTGGCGCATTCCCTTCGAGTAGTCGTCGACCCGCTTGTTCGCGTCGGACTCCAGCCCGAAGCGCTCGAGCCACACGTCGATCCGCCGACTCGCCTCCTCGGCGGGGATGTCGCGGAGCCGCGCGAAGTACTCGAGTTGCTCGCGACCGGTGAGTTCGTCGAAGAGCGGTGGCTCTTCGGGGAGATATCCGATCGAGGAGCGGACGGCGTCTCGATCGCTCACGGACCGTCCCATGATCCTCGCGTCGCCCGACGTCGGCCTGGTGAGCGTCGTCAGCATCCGCATCGTCGTCGTCTTCCCCGCGCCGTTCGGGCCGAGGAAGCCGTAGACCGTCCCGCGTTCGACGGCGAGATCGACGCCGTTGACGGCGGTCGTGGTACCGAACCGCTTCGTCAGACCCTTCGCCTCGATCGCGAGTGGAGTGGAGGACATCGTATTGTGTCGTATCTTTTTGATTGGAGACTATTCAATACTTGAGTTTTGACGATTCCGAAGGTACCGTACACAGCGGGTCCGAACAGCGGACTCGAGTGTCTCTCGGTGAGGACCGCCCACCGTACTGAAACGTGATCTGTACCGTTGCGATCGGCCGTTCCGCCGAAGCGTCGCGCTGGAATTCCGGTGTGACGAGAGCCGACCGGAATCGTCGCGATCACCTCGAGACCGGTTGCCGAATCGACGATCAGTCTGGCGGATAACGAAATCGTTTTCCTACAGGTAACGCTTGACTCGACTACCAACCAGTGTCATGAATATCCAACGACGGTCCCCAGGAGGGACGTGCCGTGGCGGCTGAACGAGTACTCGTACCGCTGTCTGACACGGTTACCGTTCGGCAGACGGTCGGCTACGCGGCCCGCTCCGGCCTCGAGAGCGGCGACTCGCTCGAGTGCCACCTGGTGGTTGCGCTCCCGTACGACGGGGATATGCCCGAGGGGCAGCGCCAGTACGACGAGGCGGAGGCGTTGCTCACGCGGGCGGAAAACTGGGTCGAGGAGGATATGGGGGCGGCCGACGTGACGATCGAGACTACCATCCTCGGTGCTGACGAGTATCTCTTCGGTCCCCGGGATTACGCCGAGATCTTTCGGACCTACGTCGACGACCACGCGATCGACCGCGTCGTGCTCGATCCGGAGTACAGTCCGGGCGTCACCGCCCCGATGCTCCAGCCTCTGGAGCGCGAACTCGAGCGCGTCGGAGTCGCCTACGACGAGGCGCCGGTCGACCGGCCGGCCCGCCACCAGCGACTTCGCTCCCACACCGAGAGCTTCGATCGACTGTTCGCGATGTTCTGTATCTCCTACGGCTTCTTTCTCGTCCTCGGCGATCCGACCTACTGGTTCGATCTCGCGACCGGTGCGGCGGTCGCCGGTATCGTCTCGGTGTCGCTCGCTCACGTCACGTTTACGATCCCGCTGGATCGAGTGCAGTCACCGCTCCGGACCGTTCGCTTCGTCTGCTACATCCCGTACCTGCTCTGGGAAATCGTCAAGGCTAATCTCGCGGTGTCGGCCGTCATCTTGCGACCGTCCATGCCGATCAAACCGTCGCTGACGCGGGTCAACACGCGGGTCCGTAGCGGCATCCCGTTGCTCGCGCTGGCCAACAGCATCACGCTCACGCCGGGGACGTTGACGGTTCGGGCCAACGACCAGCAGTTGCTCGTCCACACGCTGATCCCGTCGGCGCGCGAGGACCTCTTCGACGGGGGTCTCGAGCGAGCCATCCGGTTCGTCTTCTACGGCCGCGAGTCGGCCGCCATCGCCTCGCCTCGAGAGCGCGACGACGCCGAGATCGTGGGGGGTGACGAACTGTGACGCCGGTGGCGCTGTCGGACGTCTTTCTCACAGCGGCGACGCTGTTCGTCGGCCTCGCGATCGTGATGTTCTATCGTGCGGTCGTGGGACCGACGACCCAGGACCGGCTACTGGCGGTGAACGTCCTCGGGACGAACACGGTCGTTATTCTCGCCTTGCTGACGGTGGCGCTCGACGAACCGTGGTTTCTCGACGTGGCCCTGATCTACGCGCTGTTGAACTTCCTGATGGCGATCGCCATCTCGAAGTTCACCGTCGAGCGAGGTGGTGTCCTGTGATCGAGACGATCCGCTTCTGGGCGGCTATCGTGCTCGTCGGGTTGGGCGTGCTCTTTACGCTCGTTTCGGCGGTGGGCGTCATTCGCTTGCCGGATATCTACACGCGGGCGCATACGGCGTCCCAGACGGACACGCTCGGCGCGGGCTTCGCCCTCGCCGGCGTCGCGCTCGCGCTGGGCTGGCAGCACGCGACGGTGTACACCGTCCTCCTGCTGTTTTTCGTGTTCATCACGAACCCGACCGCGGCCCACGCGATCGCTCGTTCGGCCGCCGAGACGGGTGTCGAGCCGCTGCTCGAGGAAGAGCCCGGCGACGCGGCCGCTGGGGACGCGGAGACCGACGGAGGTGAGCGCCGGTGAGTGCGTTCGCGTACGTTCTCGCCGTCTTCATCCTCGCGACCGCGGTCGCGACGGCGCTGTTTCGCGACGTGCTGTCGACGATCATCGTCTTCGGTGCCTACAGCCTCGGGATGGCGATCCTCTACACGTTCTTGCTCGCTCCCGACGTGGCGATGACCGAGGCCGCGATCGGTGCGGGCGTGACGACGATTCTGCTGTTGCTCACGATCGCGCGGACGGCCCGCCCGGCGACCGATCAGCTGCTCGAGCGGATCGACGCGCCTGCGGTCGCCGTCGTCGGTGCGCTCGTCGTCGTTCTCTGCACGGCGGTCCTCCCCGAGATGTACGCGGTCGGCGATCCGTCCGCGCCCGTCTGGTCGAACCCGGACGTCACGCAGTACTACATCGAGAACGCCTACGAGGATACCGGCGTTCACAACGCCGTAACCGCTGTTCTCGCGGCCTACCGTGGGTTCGATACCTTCGGCGAGGCGGTCGTCGTCTTCGCCGCCGGCGTCTCGACGTTGCTCGTGTTGAAACGCGAGGTGTTCGTCTAATGCCCGACTCGTTCGACGATACCTACACCGAAAGCCAGGTCATCATGACCACCGTGAAGGTCATCGCCCCGTTCACGCTCACGTACGGACTATTCATGGTCCTCCACGGGGCCGACACCCCCGGCGGGAGCTTTCAGGGCGGCGCCATCGTCGGCGTCACCGTCCTCATGATCGCGTTCGCCTTCGGGATCGATCCGACCCGCCAGTGGCTGCGCAACTCGTTCCTCGTCGGCCTCGTCACCGGCGGCGTCGCCATCTTCGCCGGGATCGGCCTCGGGACGATCCTGCTGGGCGGTGCATTCCTCGAGTACGATCGGATCTACCCGGCCCTCGGTATCAAGGGCAAGTGGGGAATGGAGGCCATCGAGATCGGCGGCATCGCGCTGATCGTCTCCGGGGTCGTCATCACCCTCTTCTTCGCGATGGCGGCGGGATTCACGCCCGAGCGCCGCGGCGGCCGTGCCGAGGCGCTCGAGGCGACGAGCGAACGCGCGTCCGATGCCGCCGAACGGGAGGTGAACGACGGTGATTGAACTGCTCGCGAACCGCTACGCCTACCTGTTGTTGTTCGTCCTGCTCGGCATCGGAATGTACATGATCATCGCCAACGAGAACCTCGTCAAGAAGCTGATCGGCGTCAACCTCTTTCAGACGGCCATCTTTCTGTTCTTCATCGCGATGGCCTACGTCGACGGCGGTGCCGCGCCGATCGTCCCCAACGAGGGGAGCGAGGTCGCGAGTCCGCTGCCCCAGGTCATCGTGTTGACCGCCATCGTCGTCGGCATCGCGATGACGGCGGTCGGCCTCTCGCTGATCATCCGCATCTATTCGGAGTACGGGACGCTCCGGGAGGACACCCTCAGGGAGGTGCGTGCCGATGAGTAGCGCCGACCTGATTCCCGTCTTGCTCGTCGTTGCGCCCATCCTCGCAGCCGTGCTCCCGATCGCTCTCGGACTGCGATACGACCGAACCGGCTGGTCGGTCGCCGCGATCACGATGACCGGCCTGTTCGCCGCAGCCGTCTACCTCGCGAGCGTCGTCTACACCGACGGGCAGGTCGTTCACGCCCTCGGCAACTACGACAGCCGGTACGGTATCGAACTCGTCGCCGATCAGTTCTCTATGCTCGTCGTCGTGCTCGTGGCGGCCGTCGCCGCCGGCGTTCTCGCGTACACGCGGCGGGGAGGGCCGCGCGGGAACACCTTCTACACCGCCTACCTGCTGCTCGTCGGCGGCCTGCTCGGCATCTCGCTGACCGGCGACGTCTTCAACCTGTTCGTCTTCCTCGAGATCACGAGCCTCGCCACCTACGCGCTCGTCGCGAGCGGTGACGGCCCGGAGTCGGCGGTCGCCGGGTTGAAGTATCTCATTTTGGGAACCGTCGCCGCCTCGATGTACCTGATCGGCGTCGGGTTCCTCTTCATGGCGACCGGGACGCTCAACATGGTCGCACTCGCGGACGCGATTCCGGCGGCCGAACGCCCCACGCTGGTTCGGGCCGCCTTCGCGTTCATCTTCATCGGCTTTGCGGTCAAGGTCGCCCAGTGGCCGTTGCACACCTGGCAGCCCGACGCCTACCAGCAGGCCCCCGACGGCGCGACGCCGTTGATCGCGGCGCTGGTGTCGACGGCCTCCGCCTACGCCTTCGGCCGTCTGCTGGTTTCCGTCTTCGGCGTCGACTACCTCGTCTCGATGCCCTACGCCGCGGAAATCGTCGTCGCCGTCGGCTGCGTGAGCGTTCTCGCGGGAACGACCCTCGCGGTCATCCAGCGGGACGTAAAGCGCATGCTCGCGTACTCGTCGGTCTCGCAGTTCGGGCTGGTCATCGCCGCCTACGGTATCGTCATCCACGACGCGACGGAGACCGCCCTGGTCGGCGCGACGGTCCACCTGATCGGTCACGGACTGATGAAGGTCGGCCTCTTCCTCGCGGTCGGCGCTATCGCCATCAGCTACGGCGCTCGTACCGTCGACGAGTACGCCGGCCTCGCCGACAACCGTCCCGTTCTCGCGGGGGCGATGGCCGTCCTGCTCATCTCGCTGGTCGGCGTCCCGCCCAGCGTCGGCTTCGTCGGCAAGTGGTACATCGCCCTCGGTGCCGTCCAATCCCAGCTGTGGCCCGTTGCAGCCGTGATCTTCCTCAGTACCATGCTTACACTCGCCTACGTCGCCCGCCTGCTCGAGAAAATGTACTTCACGCCCGCATCGTCGCTCGAGTCGCCCCACCGGTCGGGAGCGATCGTCGCCGACGGCGGCGACGATGTCCCGGACGGCGTCGCCGACGACACGGCGCTCGAGGGTGCCCTCGAGCGCAACGGTGATCCGTCGGGCTCTCCCGCTCGAAATCGCGTCGGAAGGGGATCCCCTGACGACGTTTCGTTCGGAATGGTTGCGATAGTCGTCGTCGTCACCGTCGTCGTGGTCGTACTCGGCTTCGCGGGCGGTGCGTTCGCCGAGTTGCTCGAGCCGTTCCTCACGGAGGTGCTCGGCTGATGGTCGAGAGCGTCCGTCCGCTGGTCGCCGTGTTGGTCTCGGCGCTCGCGATCGTTCTGATCGTCGCGTCGCGCCGCCGTCCGAACGTGCGGGACGGGTGGTCCGTTCTGGCCGCCCTCGCCAAGTTCGGCATCGTCGTCAGTATGCTCCCCGCGGTGCTGTCCGGGACCGTCTACACGTGGAGCCTGAGCGACTCCCTCGGCGTCGAGTTCCTCATGGGGATCGACTTCGCCCTGCGCGCGGACCCGCTGGGTATCTTTTTCGCGCTGCTCGCGAGCTTCCTCTGGATCTTCACGTCGTTTTACGCGATCGGCTACATGCGCGGACTCGACGAGCACAACCAGACCCGATTTTTCGCCTCGTTCGCGGCCAGCCTCTCGACTGCGGTCGGGATCGCCTTCGCCGCGAACCTGGTGACCATCTTCATCTTCTACGAGTTGCTGTCGCTGGTCACCTATCCGCTGGTCGCACACAACGAGGATAGCGAGGCGCGCATCGCCGGCCGGAAGTACCTCGCCTACACCTTCTTCGGCGGCGGAGTCCTCCTGCTCGCGGGCACCGTCCTGATCTACTGGCTCACCGCCACCGTCAACGGTGGGAATCCGACGATGGCGTTCGAGTCGGGTGGCATAGAGGCGCTCGCGACGGCAGCCCAGGCGGAACCGGTCTACGCGCAGGCGGCCTTCTTCCTGCTCATCGCCGGCTTCGGCGTCAAGGCGGCTCTGATGCCGGTTCACTCCTGGCTGGCCGACGCGATGGTCGCGCCGACGCCGGTCTCCGGGCTGTTGCACGCGGTCGCGGTCGTCAAGTCCGGTGCCTTCGGCGTCGCACGCGTCATCCTCGACGTCTACGGCCCCGGTCTGATTCACGACTTGCCGCTCGAGGTCCCGGGGATCGGCGAGGTCGGGCTCAATATTCCGGTCGCCGTCGTCGCCGCGTTCACGCTCACCGCCGCGAGCATCATCGCGATGCGAAAAGACCACCTCAAGCGGCGGCTCGCGTACTCGACGACCGCACAGCTGTCCTACATCGTGCTCGGGCTGTCGATACTCCATCCCTACGCGATAATCGGTGCCCTCTTTCACATTCCCGCACACGCGTTCGCGAAACTCACCCTGTTCTTCTGTGCGGGCTCGATCCACGTCGAGACCCACACCGACTACATCAGCGACATGGCCGGCATCGGGAAACGGATGCCGTTAACCATGGCCGCCTTTACCGTCGGTGCGGCCGGAATGGCCGGACTGCCACCGGTCGCCGGCTTCGTCAGCAAGTTCTACATGCTGATCGGCTCCGGCTACGTCGGCGGCGAGTACTGGCTGTTCGCCGCCGTGCTCCTCCTCTCGGGCGTGCTCAACATCGCGTACTTCTGGCCGGTCGTCTACACCGCCTTCTTCGAGAGCGAGGACCGCCACGACGCCAAACCGGTCCTCGAGTTCCCGCGGGGCGGGATCCTCGAGTCCTACGGCGTCACGAGTGGAGAATCCGTCGCCGCCGATGGTGGTGAGCGACCCGACGGCGGGTCGACGGATAACGGGTCCGACGACCACGAGTACGCGGTCGATAGGTATCCGAGCGATCACACGGTTCCAGACGGCGTCGAGCCCGGACGTAGCGACACCGGCGATTCCGTCAGAGCCGTCGACCACCACGGCGATCACGACGACCACCTCACCGGTGGTCCGCCGACGGGTGGCTGGCAGCGGCACTCCCCGTTCGACGAGAGCACCTGGCTCATGCTGGTGCCGATCACCATCATCGTCACGGGTGCGGTCGTCCTCGGTATCGTCCCCGACTACGCCGTCTTCCTCGATCTGGCGACGACCATCGTCGAAGGCGTCTTCGGGGTCGACTCGTTCGATCAACTACAGGGGCTCTCGCTCGAGGAGGCCCTGGAGGTGGTCGACGAATGATCGACGCTGAACTCCTGACGATGGCCTACCCGCCGCTTCTGGTCTTCGCGGCGGCGCTGCTCGTGCTCGTCCTGCCCCGGATCGTCGGCTTCGCCGCGGGGGCGCTCAGCCTCGCGGCCGTCCTGGCGATCTCGCTTGTCGCCCCCGAGGGCAGCTACCTCGCCGGAACCTTCCTCGGATTCGACGTCGTCCCGTTCTACGTCGACGGCTTCTCGCAGCTGATCGGCATCGGCCTCGGCTTCCTCGGGGTCTGTACGGTCATCTACGCGTACTCGAGCGGGGCGAGTCGCGAACTGGTCGCGATCGCGCTGGCGTACGTCGCCTCCTCGCTGGGGGCGGCCTTCGCGGGCGACTGGCTCGTGCTCGTGTTCATGTGGGAGCTGATGGCGGTGACGAGCACGCTGGTCGTCTGGCACTACGGTGGCGACGCCGTTCGGGCCGGCTTCCGCTACGCGCTTTTCCACGGCACCGGCGGCGTGATCGTGTTGCTGGCCGTCGTCGCTCACTACGTTCAGGCCGGCACGTTCGTCTACGACGGGACCGGAATCGGTGCCGGGCTCCCGGCCGCCCTCGCCGTGCTGGGAATGGGCGTCAACGTCGGCTTCATCGGTCTCCACACCTGGCTGCCCGACACCTACCCCCGACCGCACTTCGTGGCGTCGGTGTTCCTCTCGGTCTACACGACGAAGACGAGCGCGTTCGTCCTCTACCGGGCGTTCCCCATCGAGGCTCAGAGCGATCTGGGAATTTACATTGCGTACATGGGCGGCGTGATGGCCGTCTACGGGGCGACGTTCGCCCTGCTGCAACACGACATGCGGGCGTTGCTCTCCTACCACATCCAGGCCCAACTGGGCTACATCGTCGCCGGAATCGGGATGGGCGCCTGGACGGTGACCAGCGAAATTGCCGTCGCAGGTGCGGTGACCCATCTGTTCAATAATATCCTGTTCAAGAGCCTGTTGTTCATGGCCGTCGGCGTCGTCATCTTCCGAACGGGCGAGAACGACCTCTACAAGCTGGGCGGACTCTGGCGCGAGATGCCCTTGACCGCCATCGCCTTCGGTCTCGGCGCGCTCTCGATCACCGCGATTCCGGGCTTCAACGGGTACGTCAGCAAGGGAATGCTCTTCGACGCGGCTAATCCGGACCCCCACTACTACGGCGTCGCGGAGTTCGAGGCGCTGTACTACCTCCTCTGGCTCGGCGCGATCGGGACGCTCCTCTCGTTCATCAAACTCGGCTATTACGTCTTCTTCCACGGCGAGAGCGACATCTCGGTCCCCGACGCCAGGCCCGGTCAGCTGGTCGCCATGCTCGGACTCGGCGGAGCCTGTCTCCTCTTCGGCGTCTGGTGGCAGGGATTGGCCGACCTCGCGCCGACCATTGACGCCCAAGGAGGCCATTTCGGATTCACCTATCCCGGCGGCGAGAGCGAACTGCATCCCTACAGTACGAGCCACCTCGAGACCGCGGGGATCCTGACGGCGATCGGGCTCGTTACCTTCGTCGTCGTCCGCAAACCCCTCTCGAAGCTCGACCTCTCCGATCCGGCGACGATCGTCTTCCCGGCGGGCTACTATCTCGGCCGCTGGTCGATGCTGGCGGTCACCGGGATCTTCGCCGCCGTCGACGCCGCCGCCGTCGGCTTCGTCAAAGGCTGCTACTGGATCGGTAACAACCCCGTGCTGGCCGTCGACGCCGCCGCCCGCCGACTTCCGCTGGTCGAAGTCGAGGAACGCCGTCCCGCGGACGGCGGTCGTCCGTCGACGATCCACCTCAGAACGGGGATCGGCACCAGCGTCCTCCTGTTGACGATCCTGCTAACGATCGTCCTCTGGGTGCTCATCAACTGAGCGGGCTCGGCTCGTTCTTTCGCTCCCTTTCGCTAGCACTCGAGTGAGGTCGCGATAGCTACCGCCGACAAGAACCGAGACAGCCTCAGCCGTCCTCCGACCCGTCGTCGGATCCGCTCGAGCCGACGTCGATAATCGACGGATGGGGTTCTCGAACCGCGAGCGCCTGCTCGAGCACCGATGCGCGGAGTACCGGTTTCGAGGCCGTCGCTTCGCGCCGGTAGCGATCCGTCTCGTCGTGGTCACCGCGGACGCCACGCGGCGTCAGGTAGTCGCCGTCGACGTCGATGTCCGCTTCCTTACAGAGTCGTTTCAGTACCGACCGGGCCCCTTCGGTGGTGATCGTCGGCGGGGCGATCGATCGTTCGCGGGCGAGTTGGCTCGCCGTCGCATCCGCGAACAGCGCGTCGATCTCCCTATCAGTGTGACCGCGATCCGCCAGCACGGTCTTTACGCGGCGTGCGATCGAGGGGGCGTGTCGCGTCGGAAACAGCGGCCAGTCGTTCGACGGCGGATCGAGAACGACCCGGTAGCGTCGCAGCGGCGTCCGGGCCGGGGCCGGAAGCGGTACGTCCTCGAGGCGCTGGGATTTCCCCAGGACGCGGATCGTTCCCGTGTAAAAGTCGACGTCCTCCCACGTCGCTCCCGCCCGTCGCTCGTCGTCAGGGACCCGAAACAGTTCGGAGCCCCGAACGCTCGAGTGGGCGAGCAACGCGACCATGGCGTACTCCCGCAGGCGATTACACCGTTCGTCGCGGTCGCGAAGGTCGGTCGCGGCTTCGAGTGCATGCTCGCGAACGGCCGTCTCGAGGCGTCGCCGCTGGGTCGCCGTCCAGAACTCGCTTTCGGGGCGTTTCTCGGCGGCCGGAAGCGCCGATTCGGCTTCGTCGGTCGCGGCCGGGTTCGACTCGAGAATGCCGCCGCGGACGCACCACGAGCAAAACGCTCGGACAACCGCGTAGTACGTCCCAGCGGTCGAGGCCGTGTACTCGCCGCGGTCGGACCGTGCTCGTAGTTCGGTGGCGTAGGCGCGCATGTGCTCGACGCGAAGCGAAAACAGCGAACTGATCCCGTGTTCGCGCTCGAGCCAGTCGGCCCAGCGCCGGAGGATCGACTCGGCGTTCGATGCGTAGGTGCCCGCTCCCGCCCCGTCGGGATCGCCGACAGCTTTCCGCTGAAGATAGGCGTCGACGGCGTCGACAACGGCGACATCCGTGTCGGATTCGGTCACGGCTCGATCACCGTGTCAATCGGATTCAGATTGACGCCACGGGCTCGTTGTCCCGCTCCAATTCTGATGCGCGCTGTCCACTCGCGGTCGGCGATGGAACGACGAGAACGGTCGGTGTGGTCGACGCCGCGAATCATCTACTCGTACGGTACTGCTCTACCACCCTAAATCTGTGTTTCGGTATTTCGATTCCGGAAAGAAACCGTCGAAAAACCGGTCGCCAAAACGCGTTCGTCGATTCTGACGGTCTCGAGGACCGCCCCGATTTCGTATACCGATATGCGATTTATCAATGTGGGGATTTTCCTCTATTACTGCGGTACAGCACTCGAGGGTCTGAAATCGACCATTCTAAACGATCGAGAAATTCACTGTGCATTAGTGTAGTAACGCACAGTGAATTTATGCGGGTCGACACTGTACGGTAATCCGAACGAATGGTGCCCACTGATCCAGGACCTAATCCCGAGGGACACGCCCTCGAGACCGCCATCGGCGATTTCCTCGAGTCGGGAAGCAAATCCGGGAACTATCGTGACGCCCTCGAGCGCGTACTGACACATTGGCGACAGCACCTCGAAGGTCGCGACGTCGAGACTGTTGAGCAGATCAGCAAGCGGAACACGGCCCGGTACGCGAAGTACCTCTCCCGCCGCGTCGACGCCGGGAAGAAACCGGGTGACGAGGATGACATCTCAGCCTCGACCGCGTGGACATACTACGACTACGTCTCTGCGTTCCTCTCGTACTGCGTACGTTGGGAATGGCTCGAGGAGAACCCTGCACAGAAAGGAATCGCGCTCGACGAGCTGCCGCCGCGACCGACGAAGACGAGCGGCGACCAGCAGTTCTGGTCGCCGAAGGATCGGAAGGCGCTGGTTCGGTACGTCGATCGGCGGGCACACCGGGCCGTCGACGAGGACGGACTCGACGCATTCGAGGAACTGCGCGATCGCGCGCTCGTGTACGTCCTCGCGTACTCCGGAGTTCGAGGTGGGGAAATCCTGAGCGATCCACGAGACGACCGCAGGAACGGCCTGCGATGGGGCGACGTCGACCTTGAAAACAACCAGCTACACGTCCTGGGGAAGAGTCAACAGGAGGACGAAGAGGTCCAGCTTCCGAGACAGGCACACCCGCCACTCGAGCGCCTCGAGCACGCACTGAAGCCGCCGTCCTCAGAGTGGCCGGTGTTCGCGACGAGTCACGCACCGTCGCTGTACAGCAACCTGCCGGACGAAGCCGACCCATCGGCGGGTGAACCCCTTGAGTTACACCGGCAACACGGTGTGGTTCCACCGTCTCTCTCGACGAACGGCGGTCGATCTGTCCTGAAGCGGCTGTGCGAAGACGCGGAGATCGACGTCGACGGAGCGTACCTGAAGCCCCACGGTGCGAGGCGCGGCGTCGGTGAAGCCGTCTACCGCGAGCACGGTGCGGCGGCAGCACAACGGGTGCTCCGACACGCCGACCCGCGGACGACCTCGCAGATGTACGCGCACATCGAAGCCAGCGAACTGGCCGAGGAGACATCCGTAGTGTTCGAAAACGAGTGACCGAGACTAACGTTCTACCGGGGACGTCGCGCTCGGGACGGATGCTGGTGTCTGACCTTCTCGGCGATTTTCCCGGGAACTGGCGTCCCGCAGTCCGTGCATTTCCAACTCGGCGTCGTGACCTTCGACTCCTTCTCGAGGTCCTGTTTGAATTCGAGGAGCGCGCCGCAGGTACACCGGTAGGTCGTACGGCTCATACCGGAGTAGTATCGGCGATCGTGGTTAAGCGGTGTGCAAGTGATGACATCTGGGGCTCGAGATGACGGCAATCGCAAGGACGTGACCTCAGTAAACTCTATGTGGCTATATGATATTGAGGGCCAGAAGGCAGGCACGTCAAGAATAATTGCTTGAAAGCGAAGGTTAGAAATCCAGTAGTTACCATGTGGAGACGGGGAATATATCTCGTTGAGCAACACATTCTAAATGGCCGACATACTATAAGGAACTAAACCAGATAATAACCTAATGAGGCCTCTGCTCTCCCGCCGCAAGATGCTTGCTCTCGTTTCTACTACAAGCATCGGTTTTCTTGTTGGGTGCCAAAGTCTAACCGCGCCTTTTAGCCGAGATGCAGCGGACCCACAAGAGAAAGAAGGAAAAAATAACGAGACTCCCGGGATTGCCTACTCAAAAAGCCCAGATTCGTCATTTCCAAGTGAGGAGGTGTCTCATAGTGGATGGGTTCATATCGTTGGTGACGGGGAGTCAGCCGACCTTACGTTTGATGTCCGGTTATGTAGTTCATTAGGAAATGTTGAACCCGAACTGAACAATTCTATCGGAAACGAATATAGTCTGAGATTCACTGTTAGTGCTGAACTCAGTGGAAAATCCTTATCTGATGACTCAACTGGTGAATCAACGTGTGATTCTGTGACCCATCTTGTCGGTGGAGCAGACGTACCTAATGGTTGGGAGACACTATTGGTCTACGTGAACGATACAGAAATTCAGTCAATCGAGAAATCAGGGACGATGCCGGAGTTACGGTCACTTCCAGACCCTGTACAGTTTGAATGACGATTTCGTACATCTCGACTATTCTAACTCAAATAAGGAGGATGCACAGGCGTACGCACTGTTCGAGACGAACCATTCCAGCGACATGCTGAACGAGGACGTTAGAACGCACATCTATTCGGAACTTTGAGTTTTCCTCTATGTATCAACTGAACAATATGGCTGGCGGACGCGGCTACGTCCGAACCGAATTATCTCGTTCAGAAAAACCGGACCGTTTTTCATAGCAATGCCAGAACGAACACGTACCAGTGAGTGAGGATACTGATCTATCGACTGTGCTCGCAGTACTCGACGACGAGTACGCACGCGAGATCCTCACCCATACGAGCGTCGAACCCATGTCTGCCAGTACCCTGAGTGATCGGTGTGATGCCTCCCTCCCCACGATTTATCGACGGCTCGATCGTCTCAAGGAGTGCCATCTGGTCACCGAAGAAACGGAGCTCGCACCCGACGGAAACCATTTCAGCGTCTACAGCGCGAACCTCGACCGGCTCGAGCTATCCCTCGAGGACGGCTCGTTCGCCCTCGAGTTGACGTATCGCGACGAAGACGTCGCCGACAAGTTCACTCGCATTTGGGAGGGGATGCGATGAGCGATGTCGTCCGAATCGACGAAGCGCCCCTGTTCGAACTCCTGACAGTCGCGAGTCTCTTTCTGGTCGCACTGATCGGGACGATTATCGCGTACCAGGCCTACCGAGGGTATCGCCGAAACGATGCGTCATCGATGCTCTACCTGGCAGTTGGCTTGCTCTTGCTCACGCTCTGTCCGTTCCTGATCAACGTGACGATCACAACGTTCCTCGACTTCAGACAGATCGTCACGGTATTTCTCGAGAACGTGAGCCGGCTACTCGGGTTAGTTGCGATAATGTACTCACTGTACGGCCGCCACTAGCTTTCGTTCGAGAACTGACCGACAAATTCTGGTACCTGAAATCGACTTCTTGAGGGCCGAAGCGGAGTTACGGGGACTACTGACACGGGATCCGAGCGAAACAGCCGCGGGTGGGAAATCGCGGCCGCGTTCCGAGTCGGAAGGTGCGTGCAACGGAGATCGGTGGGGGAATCGAATCCGGCAGGACACGCCGTACGGATTGGAGTGGTCCTCCCCACGCCGTTGGTTCTGACCCGTACCTAATAGTGTTGCGAGCGTGTTTTCTGGTTCGGAAAATCCACGTGAGAGCCACTGATTTAGCTGCCACCGGCGGCGATCGGTTCGGGGTCGACGAATTCGCGCACCACCGACCTCAGTAAGCACCCACAGCTTCTTCGTGACGCCGTTCGAGGGGCCGATATGCACTATCTTGTAGGTACGGTATCCGTTCACACGACGGCGGCAATCTGTGACTATCTCGACGAACGAGCGACGAGCGACGATACCGTAACCGTCGTGGCCGTCACGCCGACCGCGGATGCCACCGCACGGCGGGATGCACAGGAGGCGCTAAACGTCGCCCCCGTCAGACTCACGACCGTCGGCACCGTGGACACGGAACGTCGAACGGACGCCGGTGATCCGGCCGCGGAACTCCTCGAGGCCGCAAGCGCGGTCGATGCCGACGAAATCGTTATCACCCCGTACAGCGGCACCTCCAACACACCGAAAACTGTCGGTTCCACCGCACGAAAACTGCTCGAGAACGCACCGCTGCCGGTCGTCGTCGTTCCGGGTCCCGACCTGTGATCGCAGTTCGCGGTGGAGAGGCGATTCCAGTCGAAACGACGATGAGACCGGCTGATCGCGCTGGGCTCCGGAGTTATCCGTCGTCGAGTACCGTTCGTCGCGGTCGAGACGTCAATCATACTGAAGTACAGTCATCGAGGAAATCACCCCCTTCTTGAAGGTAACAGACGGCTACTTAATCGGCTGCCCCGCAAACCCCCTTCTCGATGAGTACTGAGATCCCATTGTTCGAGATTCCGTGGGATGAAGACGACGTCGCGAACGCCGTCGATTCGATCACGCGGGGTTCCTACTGGGCAAACGGGCCGTACATCGACCGATTCGAGAGCGGGCTCGAGTCGTACCTGGGCGTCGACCACGCGATCACCGTCAACTCGGGTACGACCGCACTGGTCGCTGCGTTGACGGCCCACGGCGTCGGTGAGGGTGACGAGGTAATCGTCCCCTCATTTACGTTCATCGCAACAGCGAACGCCGTTCGACTCGTCGGGGCACGACCGGTGTTTGCGGATATCGAACGCGAAACGTACGGGCTCGACCCCGAGTGCGTCACAGCGAAGGTAAGCGACGAGACGGCGGCGATCCTGCCGATCCACCCTTACGGCTGCGCGTGTCAGATCGACGCGCTCGTCGAGATCGCTGCCGACGCTGGTGTCCCGTTGATCGAGGACGCTGCCGAGGCCTTTGGAGCAGAGTATCGCGGTCAGGCGCTGGGGACCTTCGGCGACGCTGCCGCGCTCAGTTTCTGCCAGAACAAGATCCTGCCGACCGGCGAAGGCGGCGCGATCGTTACCGACGACGACGACATCGCACGCCGGGTCGAGCAGTTTCGGTCGCACGGCCGTACCTCGTCCGAGTACTTCGTCTCGAGCGACAGCGGAGAGTACGTCGGCCTCGGGACGAACGTCCGAATGTCGGATCTCGTCGCCAGCATCGGCTGTGCTCAGCTAACGAAGGTCGACGACCATATCGAACGTCGTCGACGCGTTGCAACGCAACTCTCCGACGGATTCGCCGACGTCGAAGGGGTCACACCGCATACTGCAGCCGGTCGCGGAAATCACGTGTACCAGCTCTATACGGTTACTCTCAGTGAAACAGTCGACAGAGAGACCGTTATCGACACCCTATCGCAGCGGGGAATCGCATCGAAAGTGTACTGGGACCCGTGCGTGCACCTTACGCGCGCCTACCGCGAGGAGTACGGTTACGAGCCCGGAGCGTTCCCCGTAACGGAAGCGGTCATGGGTCGAGTACTCTCGCTTCCGATCCATCCGAACCTGACCGGGGACGAGATCGATCGAATCACAGCCGGCGTCAGTGCTGGCGTCGAACGCGGCCGTCCGAGGAGTGCGATCGACTCGGAGCTCTCGGAGGTGTAACAGTTTCTGTCGATCGGTGTTGCGGATTCGTTCGGAGGGTTATTCGAACACGGATCCCGTTCGTGACGGTCACCGCAGCGTGTGAATATTCAGGCGACTGTCACCAACCGACCCATAACAAAGGGGGACCGTCCAGATTGGGTGAATAGATCGTCGAGCGTCAACTCTGAGAGCAGTGTTGCAGTTGACGTCGATTGATAATCATGAGATGGCCAGCCACAGCCGATTCGCGGATGACGATTCGTGACGCGATAACGCGGATCGATCGATCCGAGTCGAGTGGAATCGTTATCGTCGACGACGAGAACCGACTCGTTGGAACTACAACGGACGAACGACTCAGACGGAAGTTGCTTGACGGTGTCACGCCCGATACGTCGGTATCAGCCGTCGTCGACGAGAATCCGATTATCGTCGATGCGAACGGTGCCGTTCGGACGGTCGACGGGACAGCAGACGACCACAGTAGCACTCGAGACGATGAGACAATCGTCGCACCGGTGATCGACGAGGATAACCGTGTCATCGACGTTACGGGCGTCGACCTATCCGATACCGCGTCACGCGGGACCGAGCGGGATTCGGCCAGCGCCGAGACGGTTCTCGTCGTCGGCGGTGCGGGATATCTCGGCTCGGTGTTGTGCCGTCAGCTCCTCGACGACGGTTTCGATGTCCGTGTTCTCGATCCGCTGTTGTATGGCGAGACGGGAATCACCGATCTCGCGAGTACCGATCGATTCACGCTCATCGAGGGGGATGCCCGATCCGCCAGCACAATCCTCCATGCGATCGACGGCGTCGACGCCGTGGTTCACCTCGGCGGAATCGTCGGCGATCCGGCCTCCGAAATCGACGCGGAGAAAACCCTCGAGTACAACCTTCATTCGACACGGTTGTTGGCTTCGATCTGCAAGTACCACCAGATCAATCGCTTCGTCTTCGCCTCGACGTGTAGTGTCTACGGCCGATCGGTAGCCGAATCGAAGCGGCTTTCGGAGGAGGCCCAGCGTAATCCCGTTTCGCTGTACGCTCGTCTGAAGATTCAATCCGAACGCGTGCTCCATGACCTCGCCGACGATCACTTCTCGCCTACGATCCTTCGAATGGCGACGATCTATGGTCATTCACCGCGGATGCGGTTCGATCTCGTCGGCAACATCCTCCCCGTCAAAGCACACTCGAAAGACGTCATTCCGGTCTTTGGTGGCGACCAGTACCGACCGAACGTGCACGTCGCCGACGCTGCCCGGGCGTACGTCGAGTGTCTGACCGCCCCGATAGAAGACGTCGCCGATACCGTCTTCAACGTCGGCTCGAACCGGCAGAACTACCGAATCGACGAACTCGCAACCATCGTCGCTGACTGTTTTCCCGAGGCGTCGATCGAGTACCGCGACGAACTCACCGACGAACGGAGCTATCGCGTCGAGTTCGAGAAGATCCGAACGGAGCTCGGCTTCGAACCCGAACGAACGGTTCGCGACCACTGTCTCGAGTTGCGAGAGGCCTTCGAATCCGATCGCTACGGCGACGTCACCGCAACCAGGTACAACAACTACGAGACCCTCGAGCAGGCACCGAGCTTCGAAAACACGACTACCGTCCTCGAAACGTGCGAGACGACGCCCGAGCACTCACAAGAGAAACTCCACCCAGGCGGAGTGTAGTCCACGAACATCTTTGCTCGAGCCACGACGTGAATTTCGACGACCGAACGAAACCCACCGCCGGACGATAGTCCCTTCTCGAGAGTGTGGGTCGTAGTCGGCGACTTTCGACGGTTCGTCCCGAAATTTGGGGGCGAATCCTCTTGTCGGGAACTGCCCGAATCGATCGAGTAAGCGAGGGTCCACGAGAGATAATAGGTATCCGGTGAACGCGGTCTCGTCGCGTTCTCGCTACCATCCGGGCTCGGCGTCGGTCTATCGGCGGAAGCGTCTATGCGTAATCGATTCGAGCAGTAGACTGTTTTCGGACGCTCTCGGTTAGTGGTTCCTCGACCGATATCGCTCTCCCGAAACGAAGTAAACGGCTTTTGACTGGGTGTCTGCGAGCAACTATCCCTATTCAATTACTGTCTTTCTATAGATAATTACCTAGAAGATCCCTATACTATTTCTGATAATAGTTGGTTCGTGAGTGTATAGTGCAGTAGAATAACGAGGAATGAAAATCCGGATTTCGGAGAGCAAGCGGACCGATTTTCGGTTAAAAGCTTCGTCTCGAGGGGTCCAATATTTCGACGATACTTGACTGTACCTCAATCATTCTGCAGATTTTCTACAGGTATAGGTATGTTATTTCGATTTTTGCCCGTTATTCCACAGGTGACGGTAGTCGGGGCCGCTGAAGTAGCAGCGTTTCCGTCCATCCCGGTTATGTTCACGTACAGAGTACAGTATCTCCGACGAACAGAAGATCCATTTTTTATGACAGCTATAACAATATGATCTACCAGTAAAAAAATAGTCGTCATATCAGGTGTTATCAATGAAATGTTTAATATTCAATAATACACCCGCTCACGTCCATCTGTACAAGCATGCGGCCAATCACCTCGAGGAGCAAGGCCACGAGGTTCTCGTGTTCGCCAGAAGCGACGAGTTCACCGAAACCCTCCTCTCTTACTACGGCCTGCCCTACGAAACCTATGGCGATCGCAGCGAGTCGCTTCACTCCCTGGCGTGGGAGCTACCCTCGCATCTCTACAGAATCGCTCGTCGAGCCCGGCAGTTCGATCCCGACGTCATTTTCGGGAAAGGACCGTATGCAGCGGCTGCGGGTCTCTTCTCGCAGACGCCTGCGATCGCCGTGCTGGATTCGGAGCCTTCGCTCGACCACCGTATCGCTCGACCGTTCGTTCGGGCGATTCTCACGCCGAACGCCTTTCGGAAAGACCTCGGCGATAAACACTACCGGTTCGACGGCGTCACGGAATCCGCGTATCTTCACCCGGACATATTCGAACCCGATCCGTCAGTTCGCGACGCACTCGGTGTCGATCAGGACGAGCCGTACGTCATCGTCCGGTTTAACGCGTTTAACGGCCATCACGACGTCGGGAGAAAGGGCTTCTCGCTCGAGGAGCGTCGTCAACTCCTCTCGACGCTGTCGGAGTATGCCACCGTCTTCGTCTCCGACGAAGGCGGAAAGCTATCACTCGACGAAACGGCGGCACGGTCGTTCGATCTCCACCCCGCAAGAATGCACGACGCGCTGGCGGAGGCCAAGTTGCTGGTTGCGGATACGCAGACGATGGTAACGGAAGCCGCGTTACTTGGCACGCCCGCGATTCGGTCGAACTCGTTCGTCGGTGAGTCGGATATGGGGAACTTCCTGGAGCTCGAAGAACAGGGGCTCATCAAGAATCTGCGAACGTTCGACGAGGTGCTCGAACAATCCCAAACGCTCCTCGCGGACGATTCGACCGCTGAAACGTGGGAACAGCGTCGCAACGCGTACGTCGAGGATATGGATAACCTGACGGAACTGCTCTGTAACATCGCCGTCTCCTGCGGTGGAACACAGACGAAACCAGTCGCCGGTGCCGCCACGGAGGTGCGCTGATGCGGGTCTGTTCCATCGTCGGCGCTCGACCGCAGTTCATCAAGGCTGCGGTCGTTTCGCGGGAGCTCAGATCGGTCGGGGAAGAGATTCTGATCCACACCGGCCAACACTACGACGAGGAACTGTCGGACGTCTTCTTCGAGGAACTCGGCATTCCCGAACCCGACCACAATCTCGGCGTCAAATCGGACACTCACGGCCGCCAGACGGCGAAGATGATCGCGGCGATCGAACCCATCGTCGAGGACACCGACCCGGACGTGCTGTTGCTCTACGGCGACACGAACTCGACGCTGGCAGGGGCAATCGTCGGCTCGAAGTGTGACGTCTGCGTCGCACACGTCGAGGCGGGTCTCCGGAGTTACAACCGCGAGATGCCGGAAGAGATCAACCGCGTGCTGACGGATCACGCGTCGGATCTCTGTTTCGCCCCGAGCGAGCGCGCGGTCGAAACCCTCGCAGGCGAGGGGATCACGGACGGCGTTTACTGGACCGGCGACGTGATGTACGACAACATTCTGGCGGTCCGAGAGCGGGTCGCAACGCAGTCAACGGTCCTCGAGGATCTTGGGATTTCCGCGGACGAGTTCATCCTCGCCACCGTCCACCGACAGAGCAACACCGATCAGCGAGCGAACCTCGAGGCGATTCTCGACGGACTTTCGAGCGCATCGCTTCCGGTGGTGTTCCCCGCTCATCCACGAACCGTTGCCAAACTCGAGGAGTACGGACTCTGGGAGCGGGCGGCCGACGACCTCGAGATCATCGAGCCGCAGGGATATCTCGACTTCGTTCGGCTACTCGATACCGCCGAACGCGTCGTCACGGATTCCGGCGGCGTGCAAAAGGAGGCGTTCTTCCTCGAGACGCCCTGTGTTACGCTTCGGGAGGAGACCGAGTGGACGGAGACCGTCGACTGCGGCTGGAACGAACTCGTCGGCCCGAACACCGATCGCATTCGGAACGCTCTACAGACCGATCAGGAGCCGAATTCTAACCCCTATCCCTACGGAGATGGCTCAGCCGGCCAACGGATCGTCAGCATACTCCACCAACAGTTCGACGCGACCACTCCGGAACCGGAACTCGAGTCGCTGACGCCCAACTAACCCACAGCCGCCCGTACAACGATCCGGATCGGATTCGTTCGGTGGCCGGTTCTCTCGACACGAACGGACGGAAGCGGGGTGAAGCGTTGAAACTAAGTCCCGAACGACACGCGTTCGTTCATGCCACTCTTTCCCGAAACAATAGAGACGGACCGTCTCGACTTGGAACAGCTATGCCACGAAAACGTCGACGCACTCGAGTACTACCACCATTGTTCACACCACCAAGACTCGATCGCCGAAGTGACGCGATATCTACCCTGGGACGCTCACGAGACGGTAACAGAAACGAAAGAGTACATCGACTCACTCGAAGAACAGTGGGAAGCGGGAACCAGAGCCGAATACGTAATTCGACCGAAGGAAGGCGAGGACGGGGGCGGCAAGATTGCTGGGTCGGGAGGACTCATCGTCGATTAGGAGACGATGACCGGGAAACCCGCGATCTGGCTACGGAAACAGTTCTGTGGCCGAGGATACTCCGCGGAGCGCGCACGCGATGGTCGACTCGCATTCGAGCGACTCTCGCTCGATCTCGTCGCGGTACCCGTAGAAGACGGGAACGAGAAATCACGGCGCGCCGTCGAAACGTACGTCGAAACGAACGGCGGCCAATACGACGGGATCATTCGGAACTCGACAGTTCGTCTCGGTGGAGACGTCGTCGATCATCACCGGTATACGATATCCAGAGAGCAGTACCAGGGAGGACAGTAGCTGGTATAGTCGTCCAACACGGATCGCGGTACATCGTCAGTGAAGCACGAACCTGTCGCGCCGGCTGTAGACGTCACCACGGCGAAAGCTAGCTATCAATGCCCGTCTGTGGAGCGATTGGCGGCGTTTCCGGATCTCGGAGCATCCATTCCGCGAGTCCATCCGTCCGGAGTGCCGGATCCGCCGTATGTCCGACACCCGTGAACTCGGTGTACTTGGGCTCGAGGCCGGCATCTTGCATGGCCCGGATCTTCTCTCGCGTGCCTCTCACGGGGACTATCGGGTCGTCTTCGCCGTGGAACGCCCACACGCGGACATCATCGAGTTCTGCGGCGCGTTCTGGGACGCCACCGCCCGACATTGGCGTTGCGGCCTCGAACCGGTCCGGGAACCGCGAAATGAGATCCCACGTGCCGTACCCACCCATCGAATAGCCAGCCACATGTTGCCGGTCCGGGTCAATCGGATAGGTCTCGATGAGATCATCGAGCAATTCGACTACCGTCGCCATCGGGTCCGTCATCTCTCGAAGCGGGCGAGCTCCTTCATTCCAACCAGTGACGTCGACCCACGACTTCCCGTCGGGACACTGTGGCGAGACGACGAACGTCGGCTGGAACGATTGAACTCGGCTATCAGAGTAGATCAGCGCGTTGTTATAGACCTGGATTTTGTTGTTGGTTCCGCGCTTCCCGGCTCCATGGAGAGTAAGTACGAGCGGGAACTGCCGGCCATCTCGATAGTCGTCGGGCTTGAATAGTCGGTAGGGAAGTATCGCGGTTTCGCCCGCTATCCCGCTCGCTTCGAAGCCGTGGACCTCATCGCTTGCGGCGGCCGCCGAATAAAAACTCCCGAGACTTGTTAGAGAAATTCCTGTAACTGCTGCACTGGCTCCAAGAAACCGGCGGCGTGAGATGTGATCGTTCATAGCGTACTGTCACGTTCTTTAGGTCTATTCTCACCGTAACCGATACGTCCGTCGTTAGTTAATCTTTCCGATAGTACGACTTCCACAGGATACCCCTTCATATCCACCCCTTCCTCGAGTGAGAGATCGGAACAGAATAGTTACCCGACTACACCAACGGTACGACAACCACGACCCCGTACACGTTAGTAAAGTACCGGTCAGTTAGCGCGTGTCGAACGAGTCGATCACGTCGGTCATCGAATGCGTCTCGACGACATCTTGCTCATCGAAATCTGTGTCGTCGCTCCAAATGTTCGCGCCACCGGCGAGCGCACACGCGACGTACAGCACGTCGTCGGGATCGGTCTCACCGATCGCTGCTTCGGCCTCCTCGATGTGTGGGTAGAACTCCTCGGCGGGAACGGTCTCGATATACTGGAACAGAAGGTCGACGAACTGCAAGACCCGTTCCGGATTCATACCGGATTTCTCGACGATCAAACCGGTGTAGTTCTCGATTTCGTCGTGGACGAACTCGGGTGTCAGGAGCTCCGGTTCGAGCGTAACGATGAGTTCGCGGGTTTTCGAGTCGGCGATGAGCGCGGAGATGACGACGTTAGCGTCGACGACCAACTTCATCGTCTGGACTACTCCAACTTCTCTTCGACGCGGTCGTGTGCGCTCTCGTTGATCTTGTTGGCGATCTCCGTGACGTCGCTTTCAGTGAGTTGGCTTCCAGACGTGAGTTCGTCCATCACGTCGAGCGTCTCGATCTTCTCCTGGATAGCCTGGCGGGTGACCTCGCTCCAGTTGATCTCCGGATGTTGCTCCATTCGGTCTTTGAGGTCGTCATCGACATTAACGGTGATACTGGGCATACAGAAAACTATGTACACACAGAATCTTGTGTCTTTGGATGGGGGCACAGCAGCAAGAACTGACCACTAAAGTAACAACTGAAACGCTGCTCATCGGCTCCGACCGAAGACAACGAATCACTCAGAACGAATTGTAGAGTACTACTTCGGGGGTAGAAGGCCTAATACGTGTGCTTTAGGGCATATCTGCTCTCGAGCAGATCGACCGTGTTCAGGTAGATGGAACCCATGGTACAAGTCACGGAACAGATTTATCGTGGGTAATAGTGGGTAACACTTATTCAGCAATAGCTCCAAGTCGACAACATGACGAAAGTCGATGCTCGGGACCTACAGACCAACGAGACCGATGACCGAGGTCGAATCTATCTCGGAACGGAGTACGCGAACAAGCGTGTGACCGTCGCCGTCGTCGACGTGGAATCCGACCACCCTGACGAGGACGAACTCGCCGCTGCGTACCGCGAGGCTTCAGAGGGCGCAGAGGAACTGGCCGAAGAATGGAACGGAGTGTCGGATGAGGTATGGGACGGACTGAATGAATGAGCGAGGAATCGGAAGTTCGGCGCGGAGACGTCGTTGTCGTCCGACTGGACCCCGCCAAGGGCCACGAAATGAAGAAGACACGACCAGCGGTGGTCTTACAGAACGATATCGGAAACGAAAATTCTAGTACGACCATCGTCGCGCCCGCAACGGGAACATATCGAGGCTATCCCTTCGAGGTACTCGTTGAAGCGGCGGAGTCGCCGTTCGAGAAGGATTCGTCCGTTCGTCTCGACCAAGTTCGTGTCGTGTCCATCGAAAAGCGGATTCACTCGGTAGTCGGAAGTCTCGACGCCGAGACGATGGAGGCGGTGGACGAAGCGTTGAAACTGAGTCTCGGACTAGACTGATTCGTGCATACTGTTTCCAGAGAAATCGGGCGCTTCCGACCGGATGTCGAAACTGGCGACGAACCGACTGAACGGCAACCAGAAGATTTCCAGTGGCCGATCACCGGAGACGATGCCTGAAAACGCTGATTTCGACTACCGGTTCTCCCTTTGTTCCACCTTGTTCAGTTCGATCAACAGCCGAAAGATCGCTTTTACGAGATTGTCGTCGACGTCGAACTGTTTTGCGTTGGCTCCGGCCCGGTCCATGACCTGTTGCTCCTGTTTCTCGTCGGTTGTCGGCAGCCCCTGCTCGTCTTTGACCTGTGCGATCGTGTCCGCGACGTAGGTTCGCTGGGCGATCAGTTCGACGATCTCGCGATCGATCGTCTGGATCTCCTCGCGCAGTTCGTCGAGGCTCATCTCGTCCGGTGTTCGGTTCTCCTCGCCGCCGTCCGTGGCTGTGTCGGCTTCTCGAGTCATGCTAGTTCTGTTCCGTCCGTTCGCGTCCGCAGTAATCGTGTCGTTCCGTCGCGTTCGTCCCACCGGTCTCGAACCGTCTCGAGCGTCGATTGATCGCCGACGGCGACGTAACTCGGTCCCGTCCCCGACAGGGAGACGCCGGCGGCGTCGGGCAACGCGTCGATCATCGGACCGGTCGAGAACTCGAGGGCACCGCAGAACGCGAAGCCGTTGACGGTCATGGCCTCGCCGTAGCGGCCGTCCAGTGCCAGCTCAGCGACGAGGTCGGCCATGGGGGCGATCCGCTCGCAAGCGGAGACGTCGGCGTCGGCGCTGAACGACTGCTCGGGCGGGGTGTAGACGAGCGCGTGCCAATCGATTTCCTCGCGGGCAAGCAGTTCATCGGTCGCGTTATCCGTCACCGTCACACCGCCGAGCATGCTCGCGCTGGCGTCGTCGAACGCACCCGTAACCGTCACGCCCGCGTCGCGAGCGGCTCGCACACCCAGTCGGCAGGCGTCGATCCGATCAACTGCGTCGGCGATCTCGAGCGCGTCGAGCGTTGCGAGCACGGTCGCGTTCGCGGCGGCGCTCGAACTCTTCAGCCCCGAAGCCATCGGAACCTCGCTCTCCGTTCGGACTCGAGCACCGACGGTCGACTCGTTCAGCCCAGCGGGTGAAGCGTGTTCGGCGATCGTCAGTGTAGCACAGCGCTCGACGAGCGTCGTATCGGCGTCGGGCTGGCCGACAATCTCGGCGTCGACGCGTCCGTCACTGGTGAGTTCGACGGTGGCTGTCGTCTCGAGGTCGATCGCGAAGGCAGAGCCGGTTCCGGTCGCGAGCGCGTTGAGAACCGTACCGGCTGCCGGGGCGACGGCGCGGCCGTCCATACGATCACTCTCTCAGACAGTATATTTACGGCTGACGGTCTCGACAAACCCGTTTGACCAGTTACGATCGATCGGTCAGTCGTCACGTTCGCCGGCGAACGGCCCACCGACAGCAACTGGCGTCGGAACCGACCGCTTTTCCCGGATCCGCCCGAATGCCCGCTCAATGAGCGCGCGCAACAACGTCGCACCGAGCACGATCGGCGTCGACCTCATCGACGGCGGCGTCGTCGTCGAGTACCTCGACGGTCGGGACGTCTTCTATCACGGCCCGCCGAAACCCGTCGAGGGCGCGATTACGACGCCACCGGGAAAGGAGGTCCACGTCCTCGTCACCGACCCCGACGGGGTCGAGGGCGTCATGACGTACGTCAACGACCGCAACACACACGACGACATCCTTGAGTCGACCGGCGTCGGTCGCGTCATGCTCGAGGGCGACGACGAGGAGATACTGTTCCCGGGCGTAACCGTCACGACGGAAGCGTACTCGATTCGCGTCGACGCCGACCTCTCGCTGATCGACGGTCGACTGTTCGTCTTCGCCGAAGACGAGATGAGCGAACACGCCTACGAACTCGTCGAGGAGGACGACGGCACGGACGACGAGAACGATACCGGCGACATCGGCGGGGAGTAGCCGTGCCGCTACAGAAGCCGTGGCGGGACCTCGATCGGAAGACGGTCGCTACCGCACCGGATCGTCCGGGCGTCTACGAACTCGGCGGCACAACGGGAGACGTGCACACGGTCGACCACGGAGTCCTTCGCGACGACCTCAAAACGGCGCTGGCCTACGGCGACGGCGACCGGGTTCGCTGGACGGAGACGCACACCCTCGAGCAGGCCCGCGAACTCGCCGCGGACCACCGCGAGCGACTCGAGTGACGACCGGCCGACCGACTACCGCCGTTCTACTGGATGTAAGACGGGTCGGTGTCGTCACACCGTTTTTCGTGTTCCGCCGCGTCCGATTTCTCGTCGAAGAGTAGCCCGCAGGTCTCACACTCCCACCACGTGGCGTCGTCTCGCTCAGTCTGGACGACCATACTCTACTGTCATCACGAACGACAAAAGGCGTTTCTCCGGCCCCGTCCGGGTTCGGTCATTGATCGCGACCGTACTCACCGCGGGTACCGCGGACACCGCGAGGAGGAACCGACGTTCGAGGACAATTCTCAAGACGGCGGGCGCGAAAGGAACGGGTATGAGTCAGTCGGATTCGGACGGCGTCTCGCTGACGGTTCGCGCCGCCGAAAAGCGGGACGCAGGGCGGGGTGTCGCACGGATCCCGGAGTTGGCACGTCGCCAGCTCGGCGTTTTAAGCGGCGACACCGTCGTTATCGAGGGCAAAAAGACGACCGTCGCGAAGATGTGGCCGGCGGATCCGTCGGTCCCGGAGAACGTTATCCAGATCGACGGAGACACGCGCGCAAACGCCGGCGTCCACGTCGGCGATACGGTCGCCGTCGGAACGAAAGACACGTCGACGATCGCCGAGGCGAAGCGAGTGACGCTCGCACCGCCACCGACGTTCGCCGATAGCCAGCAGGGGACGGGCGAGCGCGAGGCGGCCAAGACGCTCCGAAATCGGCCGGTACGGGCCGGCGAGCAGATACGGATAGAAGGCCTCGATCAGGAGCCGTTCAAAGTCACCGATACCGACCCCGCAGGCGACGTCCGAATCACGAGTACGACCACGATACGGATCGTCGGAAACGGCGCGGAGACGGGACGTGTCAGCACCTCGAGCGCCGGCCGAGACGGGAGCGCGTCCCGCGACGGCGACGACGCGAACGACGTAGCGGACGCACGGGCGTCCGCCAGCGCTGATGTCGAACCCACCTCCGGCGTCACCTACGAGGACATCGGCGGGTTGGACGAGGAACTCGAGCTGGTTCGGGAGATGATCGAACTCCCGCTCTCGGAACCCGAACTGTTCCAGCGACTCGGGGTCGATCCGCCGTCCGGCGTCTTGCTGTATGGACCGCCGGGGACCGGCAAGACGCTGATCGCGCGCGCGGTGGCGAACGAGGTCGACGCCCACTTCGAGACGATCTCCGGCCCCGAAATCATGTCGAAGTACAAGGGCGAGTCCGAAGAGCGACTGCGCGAAGTGTTCGAAACGGCGGAAGCGAACGCGCCGACGATCATCTTCTTCGACGAGATCGATTCCATCGCCGGCACCCGCGACGACGAGGGCGACGCCGAAAACCGAATCGTCGGCCAGCTACTGACGCTGATGGACGGCCTGGACGCCCGCGGCGAGGTGATCGTCATCGGCGCGACCAACCGCGTCGATACGATCGATCCCGCACTCCGTCGCGGCGGTCGGTTCGATCGCGAGATCCAGATCGGCGTTCCCGACGCGGAGGGGCGCAAGGAAATCCTCGAGGTCCACACCCGCGGGATGCCGCTCGACGACGACGTCAGCGTCGACGCGATCGCCCGACGAACGCACGGGTTCGTCGGTGCGGATCTCGACGCGGTGGCGAGCGAGGCCGCGATGGCCGCGATCCGCGGTCGACCGACCGAAGCCGACGATCGGTCGGAGTGGAACCGAAATCCCACCGTCACGAAGTCCCACTTCGATAGTGCGCTCGCGACCATCGAACCGTCGGCGATGCGCGAGTACGTCGCCGAGTCGCCGAACACGGACTTTTCGAACGTCGGCGGCCTCGAGGACGCAAAACAGATCCTCCGGGAGTCGGTCGAGTGGCCGCTGACCTACGATCGGCTCTTCGAAGAGACGAACACCAGCCCGCCCTCCGGCGTTCTGTTGTACGGTCCGCCGGGAACCGGAAAGACCCTGCTCGCCCGAGCGCTCGCGGGCGAGACCGACGTCAACTTCGTCCGCGTCGACGGCCCCGAGATCGTCGATCGCTACGTCGGCGAGAGCGAGAAGGCGATTCGGGAGGTGTTCGAACGCGCCCGACAGTCCGCGCCGTCGATCGTCTTCTTCGACGAAATTGACGCGATCACGGCCGCTCGAGGGGAGGGCCACGAGGTCACCGAACGCGTCGTCTCACAGCTTCTGACGGAGTTAGATGGGATGCGCGAGAATCCGAATCTGGTGGTGCTCGCCGCGACGAATCGCAAGGACCAGATCGATCCCGCGTTGCTCCGGCCCGGTCGGCTGGACACGCACGTGCTCGTCGGCGAACCCGATCAGGAGGCCCGCGAGAAGATCCTCGAGGTCCACACGCGCGGGAAACCACTGGACGACGATATCGACGTGGCGGAACTGGCCGCCGAACTCGAGGGCTACACGGGCGCGGATCTCGAGGCCCTCGTTCGGACGGCCTCGATGAAGGCGATTCGAGAGGTGGCCGACGAGTACGATCCCGACGAGGCGAACGAGAAGGCGGACGAGGTCGTGATCGAGCGACGGCATCTCGAAGCGGCGCGGGAGAACGGGATGCCGACGCGGTGAGAGCGGTTCGAGGAAGGCTCGCGCCCACCGCTGTTTCGTGTGTTCTTCCCGCCTGGCACACACCACTGCTACATGTCGAGTCGAACGAAATCGGTTTACCCGCACCGCCGCTACGCCCGGGCAGTGACCGACGAACCCTCCTCGAACGCAACTGGTGACGAGCTACGGGAGCAGCCGAACGACGACGCTGCGGACGAACAGCGCGAGGAGTTGACGATCGCGGACTTCCACGATGCCTCGCAAGAGGCGGGCCGACCGGTCCTCACCGCCGCGGCCGTCGCTCGAGCGCTCGACCTCCCCCACGAAACGGCCACCGAGGCGCTCGAGAACCTCGCAGATCGGGGCGCTGTCCGGCGACTCTCCGTCGACACCGACCCCGTCGTCTGGTACCCCAGCGAACTCGAGGATCTGACCGACCGGGAGCGCGTGATCGTCTTTCCGAAGCGTCGCGAGATTATCGTCGACCGGCCGGACCAGTTTACCCGCGCACAGCTCTCTCAGTTCGCCTACCACGCGGACGGCAACGGCGAGCAGGGCTATCGCTACGTCGTCAGGCCAGAGGATATCTGGCAGGCACCCCACGACTCCTTCGAGGACCTCGCCCGGACGATGCGCCAGGCGCTGGGACAGCGCTCCGAACCGCTCGAGGACTGGGTCGAAAGCCAGTGGGATCGCGCCCACCAGTTCCGGCTGGCGACCCACGAGGACGGCTACACCGTACTCGAGGGCCAGAGCCCGGAGATCATGGGCAATGTCGCCCGCCAGAAACTCGACGAGGAACACGTTCACGCCCCCATCTCCGAGACCGAAGACTGGGTCCGGGAGGGGTCAGAGGCCGCGATCAAGCGAATTCTCTACGAGGCGGGCTACCCGGTGCAGGACCACCGCGACCTCGAGTCCGGCGAGGAGCTACCGATCGACCTCGAGGTTCGGCTGCGGGACTACCAGCAGACGTGGGTCGATCGTTTCGCGGAGGCCGGGGAGGGCGTGTTCGTCGGCCCGCCGGGAAGCGGAAAAACCGTCGCCGCGCTGGGTGCGATGGCCCACGTCGGCGGGGAAACCCTCGTGCTCGTCCCGAGCCGGGATCTGGCCCGACAGTGGGCCGAGACGATCGTGGAGTACACCTCGCTCGAGCCGGAACAGATCGGACAGTACCACGGCGGCCGAAAGGAGGTCCGTCCGGTGACGATCGCCACCTACCAGATCGCCGGAATGGATCGCCACCGGTCGCTGTTCGACGACCGGCAGTGGGGGCTCGTGATCTTCGACGAGTGCCAGCACGTTCCCTCGGACGTGTACCGGCGGAGTACGCACCTCCAGTCCAAACACCGACTCGGGCTCTCGGCCAGCCCGATCCGGGAGGACGACCGCCAGACCGAGATCTTTACCCTCGTCGGCCCGCCGATCGGCACCGACTGGGAGGCGCTATTCGAGGCCGGCTTCGTCGCCGAACCGGAACTCGAGATCCGCTACGTGCCGTGGGGTGACGAGGAGCAGCGAAACGCCTACGGCTCGGCCGACGGCAGGGGGCGGTACCGAATCGCGGCGAAAAACCGGGGCAAGATCGACGACGTACGGTACCTGCTCTCGGCCCACCCCGACTCGAAAGCGCTCGTCTTCGTCGACTATCTGGAACAGGGCCGGGAGCTCGCAGCCGCCCTCGACGTGCCCTTCCTCAGCGGCGAGACGCCCCACCACGAGCGCCGGCGGCTGCTCGAGGAGTTCCGGCGGAACGAACGCGACCTGTTGGTCATCTCCCGCGTCGGCGACGAGGGAATCGACCTGCCGACGGCCGATCTCGCGATCATCGCCTCCGGTCTCGGCGGCTCTCGGCGACAGGGAACCCAGCGAGCCGGTCGGACGATGCGTCCGGCGGGCGGTGCGCTGGTGTACGTACTCGCCACGTACGGGACTCGCGAGGAGGACTTCGCCCGCAAACAGCTCCAGCACCTCGGCCGAAAGGGAATGACGATTCGGGAACAGACGGTCGAAACGGGAGACAGCGCCGAATTCGCTGATAGCACGGAAACAGCTACCGGCGGTGAAGCTGCAGACACCGCGGACTCCACCGACAAGTAGGAGTAGCTGGGTCGGCTCGAGGTGCTCGCAATCCCGTTGGACGAGACCGCGATTCGGTCTCCGCGTCAGTCGTCGCGAGCCTCGAGAACTTCGTCGATCAGCCCGCCCGTATCCGACGCGGCGAGTCGAAACGCCGCGTCGTAGAACTCCCGGCCGGTCAGATCGCGGACGTCGTGTTCCGTTCGCAACTGGGCGTCGACTAACGCGCGCGCGTCCTCGAGTTCGTCGAGCGTCTCGGAGCGGACGTACACCGTCTTCTTCTCCGCGGCATCGAACGGAAACGCGGTCGGATCGTCGGGTTCGCTCGGTTCGGAGTCGGAGTCCGCCCCGTTCGACCCGTCCGCCGCGGTATCGCCGCTCTCGGAATCAGGAGCGACACTGGACTCGTCGAACTCGTGTTCCGCCGGGTCCGATCGGACGCTCGAGTCGTCGTCGGCCGTCGGCTCGCTCTCCGATTTGTCCGCGGATCCACCATCGTCGTCGACGGCCTCGCTCAATCCCGCAAACCGGTTGTCCTCAGGCATCGGCGACACCTCCGCGTTCGACGATCGCGGCCAGCTCGTCCAATCGATCGAGCATATCGCTCTCCGGATCGTACGCCGCGAGCGGGACGCCCTCGCGCCACGCCCGGCGGAAGGCGATACGTTCGCGCAGCCCCGGACCCGGCGAGTCCGGATCGTCGAAGTGAACCGAGCGAGCGAACTGCGGGAGGAACTCGCCGAACTGGGACTCCTCGAGATCGCCGATAATTCGCTTCTCCTCGTTGTCTCCGGCGAGCGAGTTGGGGACGATCGCCATGATATCGAGGTCGATCTCCTTGCGAATCGGGCCGATCTGTTGGGTGTACATGCGTTCGAACCCGCTCACGCTGGGTTCGCTCATCCGCAGCGGGACGATGACGTTCTGCGTCGAAATGAGCGAGGCGTCCGCGAGCGGCCCGAGGTTCGGCGGCGAGTCGACGACGACGTAGTCGTACTCCTCGCCGAGTACGGGATCGACGATCTCGTTTCTGATCCACAGTTCGCCGAAGGTCGCGCTCCGGATGCTGTTTTCGACGCTGTCTAGGTCCTCGTGGGCCGGGAGTACGTCGAAGGAGTCCGTCGAACGGATCACGTCCTCGAGTGCGGTCCCGGAACCGTCCTCGAGGACGTCACCGATGTGGCGGTCGCTGCTGTAGGCGTCGCTCAGCCCGACGCCTTCGGTGGCGTTGCCCTGCTGGTCTAAATCGACGAGCAAGACGTCGTTCGATCGGTTGGCGAGTCGTTCGGCGAGATTGATCGCGAGCGTCGTTTTGCCGACGCCGCCCTTCTGGAGGGCGACGCTGACGGCGCGTGGGGTTTGTGTCGTCATTCGTGGGTACACCTCGGTCGCCGCGTCTGCCCTCGAAGCGGGAGAACCCGTTCGAACCTCGAGCACCGCCCTCGAGCGGGAACCAATCTACACAGTGTAGACGGTGTGAGAATTGTACACCGTTTGGAATGCACGGACGGTGACGGAGTCGCCCGGGCGAGCGTGCAACAGCCGGCGGTGGTAGCCTTCGACCGGATCGCCATCCAGCGAAGTTCGGACAGTTCAGAACATCTACAACGTTCGAACAGTGTACACTGTGCAAACCGTTCTCGCGATCGGACTGCGAGTCGCACACCCGACTGTCCGAACGGTCTGGGACGTGCCGGCGGTGTGCAGCGTGTACACGGTGTGGACATTGTACGAGGTTCGACCGTGAGTCGACTCGATCGGACGCGGCGAGCGACACGTCTATCATCCAAGTAACGTGACTTAACAGTAGCGGAAACCGTCTACACAGTGTAGACAGTGTAGAAGGTTCTGGCGTAGTCGAAGCCCGAACGGTGTAGACAGCGTGAGCTGAAAATCCGCATTTCAACCGCCAGAAGTCACGGAGGGCTATTTTAGCGAAATATCGGGGGAGAACAGCTAACAGTGAAAATTGAGAACCGTCTAGACAGTGTGAGATGTGTACACGGTGTAGAAAGTAAAAGCCGTTTACAAATCGAGAACCGTGTCGGGCTCGCATACGGGCGAACGAAACGCGGCGGCGGCGTTCGACTGGGGGTCACCGCGGTCGATGACACCGGAGAGTGGGGCACCTTCTACACATCGCGTACCGTTCACACCTTGTAAACTGTGTGGAAGGTGCGTTAGTCGACTGCTCGAGCGTCGAACGTCCGATCGGCACGGAGACGGCCTACAGAACACAGTTCGCACAGTGAGGGCGTTTTAGGATGTCTAAACCGTGTACACTGTTTAAACAGTTCGAGCCGCCTCCACTGGATCTACCCGGGCGAGCGCTCCGCATCAGCGAGGCCAATATTCAAGGTGCCGTATTCGAAGTATACTGATATATGAACGAATCGCGTGCGTGCGGGGTGGCGGGTCGGTGAGCGACCAGCGTGAAATCCTCGTCGGCGAAACGGACGACGGATCGGATCTGCAACTGCCCGTCGTCGAACTACTGACCGGCCGCGGATTCGTCACCGGCAAGTCGGGATCGGGGAAGTCGAACACCGCATCGGTCATCGCCGAGGAGTTGCTCGAGGCCGGCTATCCCCTCCTCATCGTCGACACCGACGGCGAGTACTACGGGCTCAAAGAGGAGTACGAGATGCTCCACGCCGGTGCCGACGAGGAGTGTGACATCCAGATCGGCCCCGAGCACGCCGAGCAGATGGCCTCGCTCGCCCTCGAGGAGAACGTCCCGGTGATCCTCGACGTCTCGGGCTACCTCGACGAGGACGTGGCGAACGAACTCCTTCGGAAGATCGCGCGCCAACTGTTTGTCAAGGAGAAGAAGCTCAAAAAGCCCTTCCTGCTGGTCGTCGAGGAAGTCCACGAGTACATTCCGGAGGGCGGCGGCGTCGGCGAGACGGGGAAGCTACTGATCAAGATCAGCAAGCGCGGCCGAAAGCACGGTCTCGGGATTCTGGGCATCAGCCAGCGCCCGGCGGACGTGAAAAAGGACTTCATCACGCAGGCGAACTGGCTCGTCTGGCACCGGCTGACCTGGGATAACGATACGAACGTCGTCGGCCGGATCATCGACACGGAGTACTCGGAACTCGTCTCGGAGTTGAACGACGGACAGGCGTTCGTCCAGACCGACTGGACCGAAGTCGACGTTCGGAAGGTCCAGTTTCGCCGCAAGCGGACCTTCGACGCCGGCGCAACGCCCGGGCTCGACGATTTCAAGCGGCCGGAACTCAAGTCCGTCTCCGACGCACTCGTCGGCGACCTGCAGGATATTTCGGAGCGAAAGCAACGCGAAGAGGATCGGATCATCGAACTCGAGAACGAACTCGAGAAGAAGGAGAAACGCATCGAGACCCTCGAAAACGAACTCGAGTCGGCGCGGGACGTCTCGAGTGCGGCCAAGCAGATGGCGGACGCGTTGATGCAACCGGAGACGGTCCAGACGGAACTGCCGGGCGACGAGGAGGAGCGCCGTCGGCTCCACGACGAACTCCTCGACCTCGAGGCCGAGCGGGACGAACTCGAGGACGAACTCGAAGCGCGAGGCGAGCGGATCGAGACGCTCGAAGCGAAACTCGCGTCGCGGACGGATACGATGGAGCGGTTACGGGAAGAAAACGAGCGACTGCGGGAGCGAGTTCGCGAACACGATACGAAACGAGAAGCGAACTCGGTAGCGGAATCGGGCTCGACAGCGGAGTCGGAATCGAAGTCGATGGCGGAGATCGTCCAGGCCGGCGGCAACGACATCGAGTTCGGCTACACGTCGGTCGACAGCGCGTCCTCAGACGGTGCCGATAGCCGATCGGACATTACCACCGCGACGGAATCGGCGGCTCCCGAGGAGCTGTTCGAAGGCGAGTGGATCGACGACCGACTCACGCGTGCGGCCGAGCGATCGCAGTGTACCGCGACGACGGCCCGACAAGCGCTCGTCGTACTGGCTCGAGACGAACCCCTCGAGACGAAGACCGTCGCCAACAGGGTCGGGCGCTCGGCGGTTGCAGTCCAGGGGCTCTGCTCGGAGTTGCGGACGGAAGGGATCCTCGACCGGCCCGGCAAGCGGACCTACACGCTCAGCGACGGCGTGCGATCGAAGCTCACCGCGATGGCGAACGCGAACGCCGAGTAGACGCGTCACCACCGGAAGCGATCGCCGACGGCTTCGATCGAGGACGGCTCGATATGCTGGTGGACGGGAAGGACGATGAGCTCCCGGGACAGTTGCGTCGCAACCTCGTACTCCGCGTTCTCGCGAACGGTGGCGGACAGTCGCGGCCACGTGTGCGTCCCGACGCCACAGCGCTCGAGTTCTGCGAGCAACCGCTGTGGGGCCGACGTTCGGACGGGAAAGACTTGCGGGCAGATCCCCTCGGGAAGCGATTCGTAGAGGACCTCGATATCCTCGCGACTCTCGAGCACGCGTTGCCACGCGAGATAGTTATCCCGGCGAGCGGCTCGAATGGTCGCGGGATCCGCGTCTTCGGCGATGTACGCCGAGAGCTTCGACATCGGCGTCTTCCCGGCCTCGTATCGCATGCCGGGTTCCGGAACCGACGGGGCCGCGCCGGAAACGAGACCGTCGACCGACTGGCGGAGCAGGGCGTTCGTGTCGAGCAGGTCGGTGACGATCGACTTGAGAACGAACGAACAGTCGGCGACCCCGAGCTGGTCGCGGACGCCGGCGAACGACGAGGGGGTGACCGCCTCGGCGACGGTGTCGTCGGTACAGTAGAGGACCGCCCCGTTGGGAACCGGCAGCAACTTCCAGAAGCTCGTAATCCCGAGATGGCCGCGGGTTCCGAGTACCGTCCCGTTGTCGACGCTGATCGGCGCGTGAGCGTTATCGTCGACGTGGTAGCAGTCGTACTCGTCGACGAGTGTCGTAAACTCATCGAGCCCCGGCTGTGGGAATCCGAAGTAGTTGACGGACATGACCGCACACGTCTCGTCGTCGAGCCGTCGTTCGATATCGGCGAGATCCGGCGCGAGATTCGTCTGCAGGCGGTAGTGGCGGACCTCGAGCCCGAGATCGCGGAAGGGTTCACCGACCGCATCGGGAAGGTACGCGGGGATGAGAACGTTCTCTCCGGGTTCGACGAGTCCGGACAGTCCGTCGTAAAGCGCGGCTTTCCCGGAGCCATAAAAGGTGACGTCGGCCGGGGCGCGCTCGAGGAACGATCCGATACCGGCCGACTGTGGCGCGGACAACGACCGGCCGAACAGCGACGGACGTTCACTGATCATACGTTTCGACTCCCCGAAACGATGTTGCCACATAGCACAATTTCTATGTCAAAAATAGCTGAACGTCTCCTTAGTGATTTGGGCGATACTGCGGAGGTGTCACGGACAATCGTTGCTTACACGCCAGATTTCGTTACTCACACGAATCGGTGATAGGTAGACAGTGCGTGCTTACAGGGGCCCAACAGTCAAATAACAAAACAGGGGTAGGGCGACCTATGACTTCATGGGAGATTCGACCGATGAAACAGATCTTCGTCTACTCGTGGTTGGACTCGACGCCGGCTGTCGGTCAGTGCTCGAGCCGCTGTTCGAGGCGGGTGAGATCCCAACGCTTCGAGAATTGTTCGAGACCGGGACCAGTGGACCGCTCGAGTCACAGATTCCGCCGTGGACGGCGAGCGCGTGGCCGTCGATGTATACGGGAAAGAATCCGGGAAAACACGGCGTCTTCGATTTTCTCTCCTTCGACGGCTACGACTGGGACGTAGTGAACTCGACGCACGTTCGAGAGCGGCCGGTGTGGGAGCTACTGAGCGAACACGGGGTCTCGAGCGTCGTCGTCAACGTTCCGGTGACCCATCCGGCCCGGGAGTTCGACGGCGTTCTGATCCCCGGCATGACCGCGCCGGAGGATCCGCCCTGCCATCCGGGGGGGATCCTCGAGGACGTCGAGCTGGCCTGTGGCGACTATCACGTCTATCCACAGAGCACCGACGCACCAGACCAGTCGATCGAGGGATACGAACGGACGATCGAACAGCGCGGGAAGGCGTTTCGGTACCTGTGCCGGCGGGTCGATCCCGGCTTCGGCTTTCTGCAGTTCCAGCAAACCGATACCGTGTTTCACGAACGACCGGGCGACAGGGCGGCGATCGAGGCCGTCTACCGCGAGGTCGACCGCCAGGTCGCCGAGACGATCGACGCGACCGATCCGGACACAATCCTTGTCGTCAGCGATCACGGTATCGGAAAGGTACCCGGCGACGAGTTCCGGGTCAACGAGTTCCTCCGGGAGCGGGGCCTCCTCGAGGTTCAGAGCGGCGGTGACGGAATGCCGAACTGGTCGACGGCCTGGGAGAACGACCTTCTCGAGGGTGAAGACGCCGGCAAACACGAGGAAAGCCCCCTCGAGAGGGCCATGAACCTCGCCGCGAAGGTCGGAATTACGACGCAACGGGTCGCGAACGCGCTGGATACGGTCGGCCTGAAAGAGCCGATCGGGAGACGCGTTCCGAACGACATGATCCGAGCGGCGAGCGAGCAAGTCGACTTCCCCGAATCGAAGGCGTACGTTCGCTCGAAGAGCGAACTCGGCGTCCGGATCAACCTTCGAGGCCGAGAGCCGAACGGGCAGGTTCCGGAGTCCGACTACGAAGCGGTCCGGTCGGAGCTCATCGAACAACTCGAGGGCGTTCGAACCCCCGGAGGCGAGCCGATGTTCGAGGCCGTCGAGCCACGGGAGACGTACTTCGACGGCCCGCACATCGACAAAGCACCCGACATCCTGACGGTACCCGCCGGCTTCGATAACGCGATCGTCGCCGACGTCGGCAAACCGCAGTTCGGCGAGCCGATGGAGTCGTGGAATCACAAACGGACCGGCGTCGTCGCAGCCACCGGAGCCGATTTCGACGAAACGGTCGTCCTCGAAGACGCGACGCTCTTCGACGTCGCGCCGACGATCTGTACGCTGTTCGACGTGCCGGTCGATACCGAGATGGACGGGGCGACGCTGCCGATTATCGACGGCGGCACGGAAGCGGCGTATCCGGCCTACGAACCGGATCCGATTACCAAAACCGATGACGCAGCCGTCGAAGATCGGCTCTCCGATCTGGGGTATCTCTAACGATGAGTATCGAGGTAACCGAACTCGATCCGCGGACCGACGCCGACGAGTGGAACCGCTACGTCGAGCGATCGGACGGAACGAATCCGTTCTGTCGCGCCGAAGCGCTTCGCCTGCAGGCAGCCGACACCGGATCGGTGCTTCACCTGCTAGCCGGGTTCAAAGGGCAGGAAGCCGTCGGCCTCTTCCCCGTCTTCGAGTACAGCAAGGGCCCCATCACCGGCGTGTTTTCGCCGGCCCCGTTCTCGTGGTCGTGTTACCTCGGGCCGTCGTTGCTCAACGTCGATAAGCTCAAACAGCGAAAGGCCGACCGTCGAACGAAGCGGTTCCTCGAGGGCTGTTTCGAGACGATCGAGCGGGAGATCTCGCCGCTGTACTCCAGGTTCGTCGCCGCCGAGTTCGACGACGTGCGGCCGTTCATGTGGAACGAGTACGACGTCGATCCGGGCTACACCTACGTCGTCGACCTCGAGCGGACCGAGGACGAACTGTTGAAACGCTTCAGCAGCGACGCGCGGAACAACGTTCGGAACGCCGACGAGGACGCCTACGTGATCGAGGAAGGCGACAACGACGACGTCGAGCACATCGTCGAGCAGGTCACGAAACGATACGAGAACCAAGGCAGATCGTTCCAGTTGAATCCCCAGTTCGCACGGGACGTTCACGAGCAGTTGCCCGAGGGCTCGATTCGGCCCTACGTCTGCCGGGTCGACGGCGAGTTCGTCGGCGGAATACTGGTCGTCGAGTCCGAGACGACCAGATACCGCTGGCAAGGGGGCGTCAAACCCGATACCGACCTCGACCTCCCGATCAACGACCTCCTCGACTGGCACGTCATGCGCGATGGACTCCGTGACGGACTCGAGAAGTACGATCTCGTCGGCGCGGGCGTTCCGAGCATCAACCGATACAAGGCGAAGTTCAACCCGCGACTCGAGACCCACTACGAAATTACGTCGGGGACGTTCGGACTCAACCACGTGATCGATCGCTACCGAAAACTCAGGTAGTCGGCGGGCACGGCTGCGATCGCTATCGACCGTTCGGGCCGAACACGGTGGACGCGAGTCGACACGGAACCGTCCGGATCGGAGACGGCGGGACGAACGATCGACACACGGCCGTCCGAACCGCGCGGCGAACTCAGTCGACGATCCGGTACTTCGATTGGCGGGCGTCCTCGAGACAGACGCGACTGGTGACCAGGTCCTCGTTCTCGAGTTTGCCGAGCGCATACCGAACGGTCCGGGCACAGAGCCGGGACTCCCCGGCGATCTCCTCCTGGGTCATCGATCCCTCGTACTCGAGGACCTTGTAGACGAGTTTCGCACTCGGCGGCAGTTCGGCCAGCGAGGTCGTCGATTCCGGTTCGTCGACCTCACCCTCGACTTCGGAGTCGGGTTCGGTCGCGCTCATAGCTCGGCCCGTCGATCGACGGGGTCGGCTCCCGCGCCGCGACGCGATGGCGCTCGAGCGGTCGGTTCGGTTCTCGGTCGCTCCCCGCGGGAGCCGCGACGCTCGACCCGTCGACGACGAGGTGGTAGCGCTGTGTGCATGAACAACCGGTCCAACGCGAGTGGTTCGTATATACGATATCGACAGTTCAAAAATATAGGGAGGCACTAACGCGATTTCAAATCGGGTTCGTTCGATACTGGGGCCGACTCGGGTGCCGGAACGACGGGACGTGGAGCGGTACCGCTGGACGACACGACTACCCGCCGTTCGCGATCGAACGGTCGGTGACACGCACCGGTCGCGAGAAATCGCTCGAGTGCTCACCGACTGTCGTCCGACGGCGTGCCCGTCTCGAGAGCGGAGGACGCGGGAGGATGCGATCCGACCACCGAGGCGGAGGCCAGCAGTAAACTGGGCGAGAACAGCGTCGTCAACGAAACACACTAACCGAAGTCGTTATCGCTTTTCTTCCGGGATGAAATCGGACGTTTTCATCTCTCGATACGTTGCACAGTCGGGACAGGCGTGGACGACGTCGCGGTTGTCCCCGAAGACACGAGAGAACTGTCGAGTAACTTGGTTCCCACAGTTGACACAGCGGGGGGCGGTCGTTTGCTGGCCGGACGTCATCGGTGTCCATTTCGTATCGGTTGATTCCGTCGACATCATCAAATCGTAGCCATAGAACGGTATTTAATATAGACAGCATAATATCGGTGTATGCAAGTTCGTTTGAAACACGGTCCGAAACGTCATCAATGAAAGACAGTTCGGAAAACAGCAGTGTCAAGGCTCGACACACCGGAAATTCAATATTTATGTCGTATAATCTCCTATTTCACCGGGTGCGTTCCCACCAGGCCGTGACGTGAGCGACGATGCGAGCATCGCCGTTCGACGGCAGTTTGCATCAATCAATTTTTCTTGTAATTAATGGACCGGAATTCCCGCTCTCGTCGAGTGGGTCGGAGTAGCCCAGATATGACAGCTATCCAAATTTCGTGTTTTGGATCAATTTCGGTGGCATCGATCGCTCGAGTACGATCGGTATACAGATCGTGTTGTCAGACGGTACACCGCGTGTCGGGTTCGCCCGAGACCGACCGAAAACCGCCCGCGGTCAGTAACAGCCGGATAATTATCCGCCGGATCGGGGTATCAAACCGGTATGAAAGCCGTTGTTCTCGCGGCGGGTAAAGGAACGCGAATCAGTCCACTCTCCGCAACGCTGCCGAAACCGATGTTACCCGTCGCCGATAGACCGCTCGCCGCACACACCGTCGATGCGGCCGTCGACGCCGGAGCGGACGAAATCGTCCTCGTGATCGGTTACGAGGGCGACACCGTCCGGGAGTACTTCGGCTCGGAGTATCGTGACACCCCCGTTTCCTACGCCGTTCAGGCCGAGCAATCGGGCACGGCAGATGCCGTTACCGCCGCCCGCGAATATCTCGAGGGCCCCTTCGTCGTGCTGAACGGAGACAACCTGTACGATCCGGAAGCGATAGGCCGGCTGTTCGAACAGTGTCCGGCCGTCTGTGCCGTCGCGGTCGACGATCCGGAGAACTACGGCGTTCTCGACACCGACGACGGTACCATCGTCGACATCACCGAGAAACCGTCCGATCCGCCGACGAACCTCGTGAACGCCGGCGCGTACGCCTTCCCGGCGGACGCCCGCGAGTGGCTCGCCGTCCCCGAGAGCGAACGCGGCGAACACGAAATTACCGACGTCCTTGCAACGGTCCTCGAGCAGTTCGCAGTGACGCCGGTGACGCTCGAGCGGTGGCTGGACGTCGGCCGTCCCTGGGAGTTGCTCCGGGCCAACGAGTGGAAGCTCTCGAACCTCGACCGGCGACTCGTCGGAACGGTGAGCGACGACGCCCACCTCGAGGGCGACGTGGTGATCGAAGCGGGCGCGACGGTGAAGCCGGGAGCCGTAATCGAGGGGCCGGTGTTGGTTCGATCCGGAGCGACCGTCGGCCCCAACGCGGTCGTCCGCGGCCCGGCGTTGCTCGAGGAGAACGTTTCGGTCGGTAACGGAGTCGAGGTGAAAAACAGCGTCCTCTCGCGGGGGACGTCGATCGATCATCTGTCATCCGTCAGCGACAGTATTCTCGGTCGAAACGTCGCCCTCGGCGCTGGAACGACCGTCGCGAACCGTCGCCACGACGGCGCGGACATCGAGTTCACCGTGAAAGGCGAGCGCGTCTCGACCGGCCGGCGCAAATTCGGCGTCGTCGCCGGGGCCGGCGTCGAGACCGGCATCAACACGAGTCTGACCCCGGGGCTCAAACTGGAGCCCGGGACGACGACGGGCCCCGGCGAAGTCGTAGAGCGCGACGACGAATAGCCGCCGAAACGATCGCTCGGGTCAGCCGGGCGAGTCCGACGCGACGTCGTCACGTGATTTGACCCGCTCGAGACGGAATCTGCGACGGCGATTACAGCCGCTCTTTTCGCTGCTCCGCGAACCGTCAGTAGCAAGTGCGGGCTTTATCCTATGACCGACTGCCCTAGCAGGCGGAGGGCGTCGTTCGGACGACGCAACGACGGTCCCCTCCAGGACGATTCCAACTCGTTCGAGTACGGGTCGTCACCTGACGACACCGTGCGGATCCGAGTCTACGGGGGTGGTCCGGATCCCGCGGTCTCGATGACTCGTACTCGAGGCGGCGGATACGCGAGACGAGTATCCGACGGGCCGGAGAAAACAGCCACGCTCGAGTGGAACGCTATTCGACGGTAACGCTCTTGGCGAGGTTTCGGGGTTTGTCGATCGATCGATCGAGGAGGTCCGCCGCATAGTAGGAGACGAGCTGTAACTGTACGTTCGCGAGCAGCCCCGAGAGATCGGATTCGGTCTCGGGAATCTCGAGGTGGGCGTCCGCGACGTCGACCGCGCGATGGCCCGCGGGACAGACCGCGATCACGGGTGCACCTCGAGTCTGTGCCTCCGCGGCATTTTTCAGCGTCTTCTCGTCTTCCTCGCCGGTGAAGACCGCAAAGACCGGCGTATCGGGCGTTACCAGTGCCAGGGGACCGTGTTTGAGTTCACCGGAGGCGAACCCTTCGGCGTGCTCGTAGGTGATCTCTTTGAACTTCAACGCCCCCTCGAGCGCCACGGGGAAACCGAGCCCTCGACCGATGAAGAAGTACGATTGACTGTTCGCATACCGGCTGGCGATGGCGTCGGCGTCGGAGCGTTCGAGCATCTCCTCGAGCGCGTCGGGCATCCCGGCCAGTTCCGGCAGGAGTACGCCGAGGTCGGCCGACGGCTCGCCGTGTTGATCGCCGACGATTCGCTGGCCGAGCAGCGTGAGCATGACGGCCTGCGAGGAGAACGTCTTGGTTGCGGCGACACCGATCTCCGGGCCGGCTCTGATGAACAGCGCTTCGTCGGCTTCGCGAGCAGCAGTCGAGCCGACCACGTTCGTGACGGTGACCGTCGTTGCACCCGCCTCGTTGGCCTGCCGAAGGGCGCTCAGCGTATCCGCCGTCTCCCCGCTCTGCGTAACCGCGACCACCAGCGTGTTCTCGTCGGTCGGTGGTGCCGAGACGCTGTACTCGTTTGCGAGCAGCGCGCTCGAGTGAATACCGGCCTGATTCAGCGTGAGCGAACCGTACAACGCGGCGTGATAGGAGGTTCCGCAGGCGACGAACTGGACGTTCTCGATGGCTTCGAACGTCCCCGGTTGGAAATCCGCGAGGGCGATCCGCTCGTTTGTGGTATCGATCCGTCCCTCGAGCGCCTGGGCCAGCGCGGTCGGCTGCTCGTGGATCTCCTTGAGCATGAAATGGTCGTACTCACCCTTCCCGGCCTGTTCGGGGTCCCACTCGACCGTCTCTGACTCGCGCGTGATCGGGTTCCCCGCGAGGTCGGTGAACTCGACGCCGTCCTCGTCGACGATGACGACGTCGCCGTCCTCGAGGTAGACCACGCTGTCGGTGTACTCGAGAAACGCCGGGACGTCGCTCGCGAGGAAGTACTCGCCGTCTTCCATGCCGACGACGAGCGGCGATCCCTGTCGAGCAGCGTAGAGGACGTGCTCTCCCGACAGCATCGCCGTGACGGCGTAGCTCCCCTCGAGCTCCTCGACCGCTCGGCGAAACGCCGCCTCGTTGGTCAGTCCCTCGTCGAGGTAGAACTGGATGAGGTGTGGAATGACCTCGGTATCGGTGTCGCTGGTGAACTCGTGGCCGTATCCGGCGAGTCTCGATTTGAGTTCGACGTAGTTCTCGATGATCCCGTTGTGAACGACGGCGACGTCTTTCGTCCCGTCCGTGTGCGGATGTGCGTTCTCGTCGGTCGGCGGGCCGTGGGTACTCCAGCGCGTGTGCCCGATACCGATTTTCCCATCGAGTGTCGCATCGCCGATGGACTCTTTCAACTCGTCGACCTTCCCCGAGCGTTTCTGGACGTCGATGCCGGAGCCGTTCTGGACGGCGATTCCCGCCGAATCGTAGCCTCGGTATTCGAGGTTTTCGAGGCCGGTTAACAGCGGTTCGAGGGCGTTCCCATCGCCGACGCGGCCGATAATCCCACACATCAGTAATTCATCCCGTGTGAGTGTTCTGGGACGCGCAGTCCCCGGAACGACGTGTCGGTTTCCGAACTCAGGCTCGAACAAGCGCGAACGAAGTGTCGAACGGTCGCCCGTGACAATGGTGATCGTGACATGGGTAGTTGTTCGTCCGTGGCGACTGTTCGAGACAGCGAACGGTGCACGGACATGATACAGAACTGCCTACCCGAACCCATTACTATAGACGGGCTACTGGCGGCGGTAGTTGGCCGGTAACGGGCTGTCTGTGGCCGCTACAGCGAACTCTCGAGCACCGCGCCAGTGATCGGTAACTGATCGTTTTTACGATATTCGTCCAATTTGCGGCCGAAGATTTACGGGAGATCGTTCAAAGCACGGTTCAAAACGAAGTATGTCAACCAAACAGCCGAACGGTACGCGAGGACGGGATGGTGAGCGAACGGTATCCACATCCAAACAGCGGACGTAGTTCGAGAATCGTGGACACCGTCGAACGGAGATCACGAAAGGGTTCTATCTACGCGATACAGCGGAAATACACCGGTCGTTACGGCAGACATTATCTCGCGACGATTACAGTCCGCGCGGATCACGATCCACTCGCGGCAGGGCGAACCGAGTACGACCGACGGTATCTCCGGCTGAACTACCCCGGATCTGTCTCGAGCGACGGAGTTTCGAGCCGAACAGCGGCGGCGCGTTTCCGCTCGAGCACACCGCGTTTCCGGTCGAAACCACGAGCGGGGAGGCGCTCGAAGGGGAGCCGGAAACGACGTCCCCTCGGGTCGGTGTCGGCGTGATACTGATGAGGAAGTGATGAGAGACCGGGACAGTTGTGAGCGGTTGAATCGGCGCAGTTGGGAGCGGTTGAATCGGCACACCTTTGCCGGTGGCGATACCAGTACGGCGTATGGGTTTTGGTAGCTACGACGAATCCGAACAACAGCAACAGACGGCCGACGACGATGACACTGTAGAAGCCGTCAACGTCCACGAGCACGATCACGACGGACAGCTGTCCTTCGAGTCCGACGCCTCGACCGACGAACTCGTCTCACAGCTCGGCTCGATGAAAGACGAGCCGGACGACGAAGACGAATAACCGACCGAAACCGGCCGAACGGAGGGGCTGAACGAGATTTCGTCTTTTCGCGCGTGTGACCCAGACAGTACAGTTGTCCGGAGTGAAACCCAGACCCGTTACAGCCGAGCCGACAGTGAGCCGAAACGGCGAGTCCGTGGCGACGAGAGAGGAACGCGGTTCTCGAAGACGCAAAAACCGCGGACGAAGAACGTACAGATGGCGGACTATTTCAGTACTACCACCGGTTTCGGGGTCGGATAGCACCGTTGTCCAGAACGGAACGCAATCGGATTCAGATCTCACGTACTTCTTATCAGGGTAACTGATGCAGAAGACGAAATCCCGGAGAGAGTAACTGTTGCCGTTGGCGGATACGTCTGATCGCCCTCTCACCTGTCAATACCGCCGAAGAAATCGAGCCTCGTACTCACCGCGTCTTTCAACAACGCCGCTCGAGGTGGACTGGTCAGCACAGGTTCGACGCACAGAGTTCGCCGATCGCACGACGGAGACGCTGGGAAACCGCCGATTTCGAGACGCCGAGTCGGTCGGCCAGTTCGTTCTGGGAGATCCCTCGAGGAACGTCGAAGTAGCCCTCCTCGTGGGCGACGACGAGCAGTTCCCGTTGTTTTTCCGTCAGAGCGACGACGCTCTCGTCCTCGTCGTTCGACAGGCGCAGGTGGTCGACGGTGACCGAAATGCCCCGGTCGCGACAGTAGTCGTTGAACGCGACGAGGTCGTCACGGCTGGGGAACTGCAACTGGACGAGCCAGCCGTCGCGAGAACTCGAGAGGTCCAGCAGTCGACCGCCGGCTTCCGCCGTTTGCTCGATGAACGGGACCGCGCGGTCCGTGAGTGCGACCCGATAGACGCGACGGTCGGGGTAGCGGTCCGCGAGGACCGGATCGGTGATCGTCGGATCTATCTCGAGCGCCGTCTCGAAGCCGTCGAAGGAATCGCCGTAGACGCTACAGAAGACGAGCGTTCGGCCCGTTCCGACGGGCGTCCAGTACTCCGGTTCGACGGTAACGGCGGGCGCGCGACGCAGCGTCGGCCCCAAGAAGAGCGACGACTGGTTGAGACGGAGCTGTGTGACGATTCCGCCGTCCGCTTGCGATCGAACCCCGGTTCCATCTCCCTCGTACTTCGCGCTCTCGATGCTCACGGATCGATCCGCCATCCGATCGGATGACCGGTGTAATACGCTGTTACCGCCAACTCACTCATTACCCGTCAGATTCGACCGCGAGTACAAGATGGTAGACGCTATACAGAAAACGGCGATGCGAAACTACCGCTATACCTATTCACGCGTCGTTACACCTGAGAATCGCTCGCGGAAAGAAATAGCGTGTTACCCCCGGTTCCGACGGTGATCGAGACAGTAAGAGCGGGCTACTCGAAGAATCAGCCGCCCTTGAGGGCCGCAGTACACCTCGGCCGTCGCTAACTCGAACGGTCGGACGGCCAGCTCACTCCTCCCCGGCGTCGCGCTCGTCGAACAGCAACGCGAACAGCTTCTGCTGTGCGAGGCGCAGGTGGCGGCTGAACGTCGGCTGTGACACGCCCAGCGAGTCGGCGACGTCCTCGCCGGTGCTCTCGCGGGGCCACTCGAAGAAGCCGGCGTAGTGGGCCGTCTCGAGGGTTCGGAGCTGTTGCTCCGACAGTCGACGCCGAAGTTCGGCATCGAACGCCCCGGCGGGACGAGCGGACCGGTCGTGCTCGCGGCGCGCAGCCAGTTCCGCCCCCGGATACGTTCGCTCGAGCATCCGCAGGAACGATCGAACGTCGACGGTACTCGAGAGGTCGACGACGAGACGGGTGCGGTCATCGACCGGCGTGATCGATCGCAACACCCCGCCGTGGTCCGCGAGCGTTTCCGTAACGGCGGATTCAGCGAGGACGAATTCGACCGCGGACTCGTTCGCACGCTCGCCGACGATCCGTCCCGATTCGACGGCAGATAGCGACTCGATGGCGGCGTGGATCGTCTCCTCGCTCCGTTCCGGGACGGTACAGAACACCGTCGATCCGCCCGACGATCGGGGGACGACGGCCTGCACCTCGAGCGGTCGATCGAGTCGGTGAGCGATCGAGGACAGCGGCTCGTCGTCGTCCCGGAGGACGACCTCGAGTTCGGTGAGGCGGTCGGAAACCAGCGCGCGTTTCCGTTCGATCGCGACGATCGCGTGACTGGCCACCGTCGCGAGGTGTTCGCACAGCCGTCGCGCGGCGTCGTCGAACGCCGAGGGCCGGGTCGCGTAGACGGTGAGCGTGCCGTAGCAGAACTCGTCCGCGACGAGGGGGACGCTCAAAACGGACCGAAAGCCGGACTCGAGCGCGCGCCGCCGCCACTCCGGCTCCGTGCCGCCGAGGTCGCCGGACTCGAGGTCGTCGACAACGGCCGACTCGAGCGACCCGGCGGCCCGCGTCGCCGGATGGTCCGATTCGCTGTCGATCTCCATCGGGATCGCCGCCGACTCGAGGGCGTCCTCGTCTCGGCCGGCCCACGCGTCCGGCGCGATTCGCTCGGCACCGGTCGCGACGCCGCCGACCCAGGCCAGTTCGACGGGCGACGGCAAATCGTCGGTCTCGAGCGAAACGAGGGCCTCGCAGAGGTCCTGGTGGATTTCGGCGCGGGTCTCGCCGGCGAGCAGCGTCCGCTCGACATCGCGCAGGTGCCGACAGCGAGCCGCGACGGACTCGAGTCGTTCGAGGTCGTTGCGGTACGTCCGCATCGTCGACTCCCGTTCGAAGGCATCGAGCGCAGTCGCGGTCGCCCCGGCGATTATCTCGAGGGGCGTGCGATCGAGGGCCTCGAAGGCCATCGGATCGGTACTGGTCGCGAGCAGGATACCGTGGCCGGCAACCGGAACGGCGAGCACCCGATCGGCGCGAATCCCGGAGCGGGTAAGTGCGGGCCCCAGTTCCGACCGGTCGAAGACCACTCCGCTGCCGGTGGCGTCCGCATCGGCCTCGAGGCGCTCTACCAAGTCGGTTCTCGCGCGATCGATCGGCGGGAGATCGATGGAATCGTTTGCCGCTGCCGTCGCGACCGCCGCCGGCCTGAGGACGTCCGCCTCGACGAGATACCAGCCGACGAGGTCGGCACCGCTACAGGCCAGTATCGCATCGACAGCCGACTGGCGAACGGCGGGACGACCCTCGGCCTCGCGCATTGCAGCGACCGTCCGGTCGATCGCCGACAGCGCAGCGGCCGACGATCGGCGTCCGTCGCGAACCACGCAGAGCGTTCGGTCGTCACCCGGCAACGGCGTGACGAGCACGTCGACGGCGCGGCGGGACTCTCCGAGGGTGAGTTGGCCGGAGACGGGCTCCATCCACCTGACCACCGGCGACCGCGACCGTTCGCGGATCGCCGCCGCGAGTTCGTCGTCGAAGACGGCATCGATCGCTCGACCGATGAGCGTCGCCCCGTCGACCAACTCGAACAGCGCCGCGTTGGCGACGGTGATCGTCGATCCCTCGAGAACCGCGACGCCGTCCTCGAGCGCGTCGACGACCGACTCGAGGAGTTCGAATCGGTCCTGGTCGACGGCGGCGGGTTCGCCGTCGGCCGCGTCGCGGGCGTACACCGTGACGCCGGCGTCACCCGGATGGGCGGACACGACGAGCCGAGTCTCGAGCGTCGACGGGTCGGTCTCGAATTCGACCACCGTCCCCGTCGCTTCGGCCTCGAGAAGTCGTTCGTAGAACTGGCTTCGAACGGTGTCGTCGAGGAGATCCCAGACGACGGTTCCGGGCTCGGCGGTCGTCTCGGAGACGAACAGCCGGTTCGCGGCCTCGTTCGCGTACCGAAGCTCCCACCGTGGCCCCAGGCTGAAGATCGGATCCTCGAGTCGGTCGAGTGCCGCCCGAATGCCGGCCGTCGAATCAGCCGCCGTCGCCGTCGAGAGCGTGAGCACGATACCGTCGACGAGCGGATCCGCGAGCCGATTGGTCGCGGTGAGTTCGTACGCACGCCACGTGCCGTCTCCGTGGCCGATCCGCACGGAAACGCGTTCGGTCGCCCCCAACGCGGCCGCCGAGACGGTCTCGAGCGTCCCGCGAACCGCCTCGCGATCGTCCTGGTGAACGAGTTTCGGAAGGGACGTTCGCTCGAGTTCGTCCGGCGTGTAGTCCATTCGGGCCTCGGCGGTCGAACTGGCGTACTCGATGGAGCCCTCGTCGTCGACCACCCAGACGAGCGCGTCGGATCGCTCGAGAATCGACCGCTTGCGCCGGTCCGCCGCGCTCTCCAGACGGAAGCGCTCGGCCGCGTTTCTGACGCGTGCGGCGATGAGCGACCGCGGAGTGTCGGATTCGATGACGTCGGTCGCCCCCGCCTCGAGCACCGTCTCGATCGCCGCGGAATCGATCGACGCCTCGTCGCTCACGGCGACGATCGGCAAGTTTTCGGACCGGCCCCGGAGGCGATCGATCGTCGACGGCCCGTTCGCCACCGTCTCGAACGAACAGACGACGCAGTGAATATCGAGGTGTGCGAGGCGCTCGACGGCGTTCGAGAGCGTTCGCTCCCTGACGAGCGAGACGGACTCGAACTGCGAGGAGAGTGCGTCCATCGCGGTCTCGATCGACTCCGAATCGCCGACAACCAGAATCCGAAGAACATCGCCGACGACGGTCGCGGACTCTTCGCTCACCGGACCGGCACCTCCGTTCGAAACGGTCGACCGACCGCGTACTCGATGGCGCGCGCGTGCGACGGCCGTCGATCCGTCCGGGAGCCGACCGATCGAGCGCTTCCGTCCGCGAGGAGAACGGTCACGATGGTGAGGGTTCCGAGCGTCGGAGGTTAATTATCGATCGCGTATCCTCGAGTAAGATCCGGTTGATGCGGCTCCGCAACGACGCAACGCGGCGACGAATCGGCAGTGTGGTCACCCGCGATCGGCCCCGGTTTCCAACGGCGCCGAGCCGACAGGTTCGAATCGAGCAACGAGGCGCTCGGAACGGGCGTGAAACCGGTTACGTTCCCTCCCGCACGGTGACGACCGGGATCGACGCGTTCCGGACGACCTCTTCGGCGACGCTCCCGACGATCAGGTGATCGAGGCCGGTGCGTCCGTGCGTTCCCATGACGATCAGGTCCATCCCGTTCGTCTCGGCCATATCGACGATCTCCTCCTGGGCGACGCCGTGTCGGACGGTCGTCGTCACCTCGAGCCCCTCTTTGGCCGCGGCTCGTTCGGCTTCCTCGACGGTCTGAACGGCCTCATCTTCCGGGTCGGCGCGCATCTCGTCTCGTTTTTCCGAACTGTGCGGACCGTCCTCGGAGACCGAAACGATGTGTACGGTCGCGTCGAGTTGTCCGGCGAGTGCGATCGCGTGCTCGGTCGCCTGACGAGCGCTGTCACTTCCGTCCGTCGCGAGGAGTAGATCCTGATACATTGTGTGATCGAACAATCAACAGGAAATCGGATACATTTCGTACTTGCGGGTGCCGGCAGCACGTGAGGGCGTTCGCGACCGGAACGGCCAGGTGTCCAGAGACTGGATCACGGGGTGGACAGCCCTGGAAAATCAGCGGCACGAACCCCTCTCGTTCGGCCATACCGAGACCTCACCCGCCGGCTACGTGCTTCTCAGGAAGCCCCACAGTGTTCGTCTTCCGTGCCCTCGCAAGCGGAGCGAACGAGAGCTTCGTCACGCGCACCACGACCGTGGCGACCTCGAGCGTTACTTCGAGAGTAGTGGTCGTTTGAACTTCCTGCTGGAATTCATCCGGCTGTGAGGAGATGAACCGTCTACAGACGAAATCAGAAGGTCATCGGAAGCGGGCTACATCTGGGGTTGCTCCCGTCGTCGGTGTCGTAACGTCTGTCGCGTCGACGAACTGAGTCGGTCAACTGACCCGCAGGACTCCGCGACCTCGACCAGCAGCTCCGTCAGGTTCACCATGTCGGTCACGTACGCCTTGCGCCGCCGGTGCCAGCGAGCGGATGCGTCGTCCGCCGTCAGCACCTCGAGCGCTCGATCTCGAACCGTCTCGTACTCGGCGAACTGCTCGGCGAGGCCGGCGCGCTCGAGTTCCTGAAACTCGCCGTACTCGTGATCGTCGGTGCCGCGGAACCGAAGGGTCGGCGTTCCGAGCAGCGCCGCCTCGGTTGCCATCGTGCCCGTGTCCGCGACCAGCAGCGACGCCTCGGCCATCGCATCGTGGATCAACGCGGGATGGAGGTCGTAGGAGCGAGCGGGCAGGTCCTGGAAGTCCATGTCGTCGCCCTCGTCCGAAACGAAGACGGTGGCGTGCTCGCTCAGTCGTTCGATCAGGTCCCGACGCTGGTCGGCTCTGAACCCCTCGAGATTCGTATCGTGGAGCGCATCGAGCGCGTTGAACCGGACGATGACGTACGGTTCGTCCGGGTCGACGCGGAGGACGCTGCGAACGTCTTCGTCCCGCTCGAATACCTCGGGATGGAGATACGCACATTCCTTGAACCCCTCGAAGGTGTAGTGGGCGTCCCCGAGATCGCGACGGGTGACCTCGGGTGAGAGGATGCAGTCCGCGAACGGGCGAGAGACGGCGTAGTTGAACTCGCCCGGTTCGTCGTCGAGAACGAGGACGATCGACGTCCGCGTGAGCGTGCCCGCGTAGGCGGCGTACGGGCCGCGACCGAAGACGACGTCCGGGTCGAACCGACGCGCCTCGCGACCGATCGTACGGATCTGGTCGCCGAGTTCGCGGACGAACCGAAGCTTCGAGTAGCGGTCGGTTCCGTGTTCGCCGTACACCCGGTACGGCATCTCGAAGAACTCGAGTAGGTCCGTCGTACAGGCGTACTCTCGGGTCAGAACGAGCACGTCGTGTCCCGCGGTCTCAAGGCGGTCGACTGCGTGTCGATACAGATGAACGTGCGCGGGTGTGTTTGCAAAGACGAGAATCCGCATCGGAATACTGTACCCGGAATCGACCCTTTGTAATCACACCGCTACCCGATCCGAGTCGTTTTCGGGTCACAGCGACGCGGTACGTCGCCCGCTCGAGTCGAAAGCGGGCGTCTCGCGATCGCCATTCAGCGAGGGTCTACCGTCGTGATAGTTCGATACGGAGGAAGATCAGCGTCCGGATACCAACTCGATACGACGCGGATAGCGCCTCGAGGTCGGCGGATCAGCTCCTCTAGCGACCGCCATCGAGCGGTACCGTCGAGCGCCGCGATTCATAAGAGTACGTGAATAAAAACGACGTTCCGCCGGTCGTTGTTCGGATTCTCAGCGGTGACAATGAACGTATTGAACGATTGAACGCCGTCGTAGCGTCGCTGTTCCGTCTATAACAAAACGGCGCGGACTGGTAGCGACCAGCCAGTCGGTAATGCACGTCCTCACCCTTACGAACAGCGCCGACGCACCGTTCATGAACCAGCAGATGACCGCGCTCGAGGAGCGCGGCGTCTCCTTTACCACGCTGGCGGTTTCGGGGGACGTCGACGCCGAAACGGCGCGCGGCCCGACGGACTACCTCCGGACGGTTCCACGGGTCCTCGCGGAGACGAGCAACGGCTACGACCTGATCCACGCCCACTACGGGCTGATGGCCCCGATGGCGCTCGCCCAGTTCGGCACGCCGGTCGTCCTGTCGCTGTGGGGTTCGGACGTGCACGGCCCCGTCAAACCCGTAAGCAGCGCGTGTGCGCCACTGTGTGACGAGGTCATCGTCATGTCGGAGGAGATGCGCGAGGTGCTCGGGCGGGACTGCCGGGTGATCCCCGACGGCGTCGACCTCGAGACGTTTCGACCGGAACCCAGGGCCCGCGCCCGCGAGAAAGTCGGCTGGGACGATGCGGGTGACGCCTACCAGGTGCTCTTTCCGTACCCGCCAGAGCGCGAGGTCAAGAACTACCCGCGGGCGAAACGAGTGGTCGCCACGGCCGACAACTTGCTCGAGCGGCCGGTCGAACTCCGGACCGTCTCCGGCGTCGACCACGACGCGGTCCCCGATTACATGAACGCCGCGGACGCCCTCCTGCTGACCTCTCACAGCGAGGGGTCGCCGAACTCGGTGAAGGAAGCGCTGGCCTGTAACCTCCCCGTCGTCGCCGTCGACGTCGGCGACGTCCGGGAGCGTCTCGAGGGCGTCGAGCCGTCGCGGATCGGAACCACCGACGAGGAGTTGATCGTCGGGCTGATGGACGTTCTCGAACGCAGTGAGCGGTCGAACGGCCGAGAGGCCGCTCGAGAGGTGAGCATCGAACGGACGGCGGACCGAATGCTCGAAATTTACGAACGAGTCGCACGGAGCACGATGCGAACGTCCCCGAACGACGCCGGGAAGAACGCGACGAATCAGCAACCGCTGTCGGACAAGAGGTAGCGAGTACTCGATTCGCACGTCCGCGTACGGCGCGTATTCGGTTCAGTGGCTCTGTTGAAACCCTCAGGTAGTGATAGGCTCAATACCCTCTGCGGTAAGTACAGGCGAAGAACAGTGCACTCACCGCGAGCGAGCGAAGGGAGCGAGCGGGCCGACGACCGACCCGTAGGGGAGGGAGGAGTGCTTTTCATCAACGTTTTGCCGAGCGACCGAGCGCCAGCGAGGGAGCGCAGAGCAAAAGGTTGGCACACGTAGTTACCGTTCAGTACAGGCGAAGTAGTGAGCAAACAACATTCCATCAAAGTATATAGTATCTCAACAAATACGTATGGTATGAGCGTTGGAGATACTCTGACCGCTGTGGGACGGTCAGAAATATCGCTCCTGAATGCAGTTTCAATTGTTATCGCTACCGCACCGTTTGGAAGCCTATTCGGGTTCTTCTTCACGACTCACTTCGTCTCCGAGGAGACAACAGCAGTGTGGCTGACAACTATCGCATTTGCCGTGTTAGGCTTAATCGTCTGGTCGGTTCGGTTTGAGTGAAATCGCTCAGTTCGCACGTGTAGTGTTCGTGTGTTTCACGCAAAAACACGTCTGAATAATAGGATTTCAACAGAGCCGGTTCAGTAGGATGATACGAAGAGAGCCCTACGTCGAGACCCTACGTGGGAATCAAGCCCTGATCGAGTAGCCGCGCATCGAGTGTGCAGCGGCGTCCCTCGACGGCGATCGGTACCGACCGCTACTTCACTTCCGCCCGGTACCACGCCATGGTCTCCGGTAAGTGCGCCTCGATCGGCTGGTACTCGTAACCCAGTTCCGCCTCGGCCTTTCTCGAGGTGTAGAACATGCGCTTCGTCGCGAGTTGGGCCATCTGGCGGTCGAACGGGAACACTCGCACGCCGGCGACCGCGCTCGCGGCTTCGGCGACCGGCCCGGCGGCGTGAATCGCCGTGGCCGGGACGCGGATCCGAGCGGGGGAACCGTCGACGGCGTGGGCGATCCGCGAGACCGCCTGGTTGAAGGTCAGGTTCTCGCCGCCGAGGATGTAGTGTTCGCCGGTGGCCCCTTTCTCGGCGGCGAGCAACAGGCCGTCGACGACGTCGGAGACGCCGACGATGCTCAACCCGCCGGGGAGGTGGGCGGGCATCGTGGGTTCGACGCCCATCGCCAGCAGTTGGGCGGTGAACTCCTCGTCGCCGGGGCCGAAGATCGAAGTCGGATGGACGGTAACCGCGTCGCCGTCCGTCTCGGCGTACCGATCGACGAGCCGTTCCGCCTCCGCCTTCGAGGACTGGTAGGCACCGATCGGTTCGGCGACGTCCGTCTCGTCGGCGAACGACGCACCGTCGGGCGGGCGGCGCGTTCCGGACGTGCTGGTGAAGACGAACCGGCCGATATCGCTCTCTCGACAGGCCTCGAGAACGCGCTCGGTCCCGTCGACGTTGACCCGTTCGACCGTCTCGGGGCCGGCGCTCCAGAGGCCGATGCCGGCGAGGTGGAAGACGACGTCGGCACCGTCGACCAGCGAGCGCAGCGTCTCGTCGTCGAAGAGATCGCCGACGTACCAGTCGACGCCGTCGAGATCACCGCGATCCGACGTCGGTCGGCTGAGGCCGCGAACCGCCCAGCCGTCGTCGAGCAAGCGCTCACAGAGGTGCGAGCCGAGAAATCCCGTCGCGCCGGTGACGGCGGCCGTTTTCGCCCCGGTCATCGTTTACTCTCGAGCTGGGGCGGGACGGCGTCGCCGGCCACCGCCGCGTAGAGTCGGTAAGCGGTCGTGACGGCCGGGTGGGTGTCGTCCGGCGGCGGTAGCTCGCCGTCGGGGAGGCGCCGTCTGAGCGCCGTCAGGTCGACGTCCGGGCCGGAGCCGTTCGCACCGTTTTCGAGGGTAACCGACGGATCCTCGTCGCCGAACGCGCGTCTGAGCGCCGGATCCTCCTCGATGGAGCGATCGAGCAGCGACGTGCCGATCGCGTCGATTCGCGGCGTCGGTCCCGCGAACAGGGTGTCCGCGGCGACCGGATCGCCGCCGTAGGCGGTCGTCGCGTCCAGTACGGAAACGGCGGGTTCGACGGCCTGCATCGCTGCGACGGCGGTCAGATCGGTGTCGGCAACCGCCGTGACGTGCGAGCCGAGCGTTCGTATCCCGCCAGCGACCGGGCCGTCCTCGCTCGGCCGAAGCGTCGGCACGACGACGACGGTGCTCTCGAGGAGTCGTTCCGGAACGGACACCGAAATCCGATCGTCTGCGAGCGCGACGACGATATCGCGGCGGGATTCCTCGGCGAGGTCGACGACGTCGGCGTTGAATCGCTCGACGACGGACGGGTAGTCGAGGTACTCGGCCGTCCGATCGAACGCGATTCGATCGTCGCTCGCCCCCGCAACGGCGACGTTGGCCTCGGACCATCGCTCGAGATGACCGGCGATCGAGCCGACGACTGCGGGGTCGGTCACCATCCCGGTCGACGGATGGAACGGGTAGTGTGCGTCGGGAACGAGCGTGATCCGGTCGGTCTCCGTCAGCGAACTCGCGTAGGGCTCGAGGACCTCCCGGACGGGCGACTCGAGGGCGGCCAGTCGTGCATCGACGTCGGGCCGCCAGCCGCCCCGTCGGTCGGAACCGTCGACGGCGGCGACGCGAACGCTCACGGCATCACCTCCGGCACCTCGAGTTCGTCGCTGGCAGTCTCTGCCGCGAGTTCGTACGCGGTCTCGGCCAACTCGAGCGTCCGCAGCCCGTCGGCACCGTCGACCGGCGGCGTCTCGTCGTTTCGAATCGCCTCACAGAAATCCTCGAGGGCGTCGTAGTGGGCCTGGAGGTAGAACGTCGGCCCGAAAACGTCCGGCTCGCCGCCCGTAACCCGGCTCGCGACGTTCGAGAGTGCGGACTTGGCCGCCCCTGCGTAGAAGTTACCGGGCAGGTGATCCTGGTTGCTGATCGTCCCGGTGACCCCCTCGAGTCGCAGTCGGGTGTTGACCTCGGGGAGCTGTTCCCACTGGTAGGTGCCACAGTGGAGCGTGATCGTCGTCTCCGTCTCCGGCGCTCGCAGCAACACCGTCGCGGCGTCCTCGGCGGGAATCTCGAGCGTCTGGCCCATCGTCGCGTCTCGGACCTCGAGATCGCCGAACAGCCACTCGAGGACGTCGAAACAGTGGACGCCGAGTTCGACCAGCGACCCCCCGCCCGCGGCGTCGGGATCCATCGGCCACGCCGGCGGTGCCTCGTCGGCGGGGGGCTTCCCGAGCGGGTGATCGTTGAGTCTCGTGATCGACGCGTAGGGAACGTGACCGACGCTGCCGTCCTGGTACTCGGCTTTCACGCCCGCCATATCCGGCTGGTAGCGAAGCGTGTGATCGACGCCGACCGCGATGCCCGCCTCGCGGGCCGTCTCGAGCATTTCGTCTGCCTCTTCGGTCGAGCGAGCGAGCGGTTTCTCGACGAAAACGTCGACGCCGGCTTCGGCGGCTCGCTCGACGGCCTCGGCGTGGAGGAACGGAGGCAGTGCAACGACCGCGACGTCGAGGTCCTCGGCGTCGAGCAGGGCCGCATAATCATCGTACGTACGGGCCGCGCCGGCGCGTTCGGCCCGGTCGCGGTTTTCCGGAACCGCGTCGGCGGCCGCGACCACGTCGACGTTCGGCATCCGAAGTGCCGACTTGAGGTGTACCATGCCGATGTTCCCGACGCCGAGGACGCCAAGCGAGAGCGCACTCGAGTCGGTCCACCGGCCGAGAAGCGTTGGTGGCATCTGCCCGAAACCGGGCCGGCAGCGGGCTTTGTTATCGTCGCCATACCCGCCGGAACCGGCGAGTAGCACCTCCATTCACGCGAGCGGTTCCGACGACGGCGCTCTGCTCGACCGTTGCGTCGACGGCGACGGCGGTCAGTTCCAGCTCGCTCTCGCCTGCGCGTCGACGCCGCTTTCGGTTCCGTCGACCCCGCGCGACTGCGTGACTCGCTTCGCAACGTCGCACATCGTTTCGACGGTGAGATCGGTCTCCGATCGGCGGCGCTCGATATAGGCGAGGATCGCTCGCATGCGACGATCGTCCCGTTCGTTCGTCAGATTGTTCGGGTGAAGCCACATGTGGAAGATCCCGTCCGATCGTACTGCATCGTCGATACCTCGGCGAGCCAGTTCGAGCATGGGGTCGGTCCAGATCGACTCGGCGACGGTCCGTGCTGGCCCCTCGAAGCCGAAGAGGAACATCGAGGCCGGAACGTTGACCAGTCCGTACTCGTCGATCTCGGGTTCGACGACCATCGAGTGATCGCGGACGGTCGAATCGAAGACGCCGCGAACGCCGTCTCGAGTCGGCGATTTGCCGCGGTAGGCCGAAACGCCGTAGTCGGCCAACACGTCGCGGTGACCGACGTCGTTGCGCGGATAGATGAACGAGTCGACGGTCTGGTCCCACGCGGCGGCGATCTCGGTACTGCGCTCGAGTTCGGCGACGGCGAGTTGGCGATCCGTCTCGGGTCTCCCGAAGAGCACGTGAGAAAACGAGTGGCTGGCGAACTCGTGGTCGACGTCGGCCTCGAGGATGTCCGTGACGAGGTCGGGGCCGAAGCGGAGATCCTCGCGGTCGCGCCACTCGCCGCGTTCGCGGTCGAACCAGCCCGGCGGTGCAGGGTGATCGGCGTGCGTGCCGTCACAGGACTCGAGCATGAGGTGGCCGACGACGGCCCACGTCGCCGGGACGTCGAACTCCTCGAGTAACTCGAGCATGACGTTCCAGCCGCGGCGGCCCGATTCGACCCGCTCGCTCGGTGGGTCCGTAAGGTCGTGAAATCCCCAGCCGAGTTCGGCATCGAGGGAGATGACGACGCTACCCACGGGACCCACCACCGGTAGTGATCCGACGCATCCGTCTCATACCGCGACAGTATCCGAGGGCTGGTTTTGTTATGGATCGCCTGTGGCGGTGGGCGCGGTCGTAACAGGGACTGTACGGTCCGCGATATCGTCCCGCGAACCGTCAGTCACGAGCCGTGTATTTCGGCTGCGAACCGACCGAACCGGTCCGTCTGCTGACTCGAGCGCCTGTGAAATCTCCCCATAACAAAGCTGCCGTCCCGGTATCTGCAGGACAGCAGGCGTCCTTGGCGTCTCAATAATCAATCATGAGCATGTCTTCCCCGACAGCCGAGCGCGCATTCGTGCTCGGATTCGACGGCGTACCGTGGAGACTCATCGAACAATGGAGTGAGGAGGGCGAACTCCCTAATTTCGCCCGAATGCGTGAGGACGGTGCGTCCGGTACTCTCGAGAGTACCCAACCCGCGACGACGCCGCTGGCGTGGCCGTCGATTGCGACGGGCGTCTGGCCGGACAAACACGGACTCTACGGCTTCCAGAACCTCTCATCAGGGTATTCCCACGAGATGTACACGAGCCACGATATCCGGCAACCGACGCTCTGGGACCAACTCTCGCCGGCCCACGTCGGCAACGTGCCGATGTCGTACCCGGCAAAGGAGATCAACGGCTCGATGGTCACCGGGATGATGACGCCCTCGACGGACAGGGACTACACCCATCCACCGGAGCTCAAAGACGAGATCGAGTCGCGAATTCCCGATTACAGCATCAGCCTCGACTATCCCGACTACGCCGACCGCCTCGACGAGTTCGAGATCGCGGTCGACGACATGCTCGCGGACCGTCGCGAACTCATGCGGCTTCAGATGGACGAAGCCGGCGACGACTGGGGACTGTTCTTCTTCGTCTACACCGCTCCGGATCGCTTCCAGCACCTCATCTGGGATATGGATCGGCTCCTCGAACACTACAAGAAACTCGACGACATCCTCGGCGAAGTGATGGCGTATACCGACGAGCACGACGCCGACCTCTACGTGGTCTCCGACCACGGCTTCGGTCCGATCGAGGAACTCGTCTACGTCAACCACTACCTCGAGCGGGACGGCTACCTCTTCAGAGAAGAGGACGACGGCACCCGCGGGGCGCTCGCCAGCCTCGGCATCTCGCGCGATCGGATCACCGGCGCTCTCGAGCGGATCGGGATTTCCGAGGAGATGATCGTCTCGACGCTCCCCCGATCGATCGTCGATTCGGTCGCCGAACAGATACCGGGGGACCACGCCCTCTACGACGTCGATTACGATCGAACCGTCGCGTTCGTTCACGGTGCCGGCTGTCTGTACATCAACGACACCGACCGCTTCGACAGCGGCGTCGTCGATCCGAGCCAGATCCCAGCGATCAAAGACGAGCTAACCGACCTGTTCGAGTCGGTGACCAACGACGACGGAGAACCCATGCTCAAAGTACTCGACGGCGACGAGCTGTTCCCGACCGACGACGGCTCGCCGGATCTGGTCGTCAACGGGCGGGGCGTCTACGAGGCTCGCAACGCCCTGACCGGCGAACCGACGGGCGACACCGGGACGTACGCGGCGAGTCACCGCAGCGAAGGGATCGTCCTCTGTCGCGGACCGTCGGTCGACGCCGGTGCGACGCTCCGCGGTGCCCGCGTCGTCGACATCGCACCGACCCTGCTACACGGCATCGGCGAACCCGTTCCGGAAAACGCCGACGGTCGCGTACTGTTCGACGCCTTCGACGACGCTGCGACGCCCTCCTCGACGAAAGTCGAGCGAACCGGCGTGTCGCGGACGGAAAACGACGAGGCGGTCGACGACGACTTCACCGACGTCGAGGATCGACTGAAGGGGCTCGGCTACATGGAGTGAGCGGTCAGTACGTGGACGGTGCGGTTGCTGGTGGTCTCGTTTTCGCGCTGATTTCGAAGGGGGGTTATCCGCAGCTTTCCGCGTTCGGGCGGACACCCCCGCCGGTCCGGGGTCAGTTCTCTCCTCCGCGCGAGGTTCGCTCCCGGTACCGATGCACGCGATCGTACGGACGCTGACGGCGCGAGATTCCGTGACGGAATCGCGATCGAAACTGCCGAACAACCGAGCGGCCTCGCGCGAGGCTCGTTTAGACACGTCATAACATTTCTATTCCATATGAGAGTGATGCTATGGACAATCCCACCTGGGCCGGGAACGGATCGGTAGTCGTCCCGGGGATCTCCGCCCCGAGTACCGTCGCCTGCGTGAGATCGCTCGGCCGACGCGGTATCAGAACGATCGTCGTCTCGAGCGACGAAACGACGCCGGCGTTTCAGTCGAAGTACTGCGACGAGGCGGTTCGTGTGCCGTCGCCGCACGACGATCTCGTGGCGTACAAGGACGCGTTGCGCTCGCTCGCGATGCGTCCGGACGTGCGGACGATCATTCCCGTTCGAGAACCCGACGTCTACGTTCTCTCGAAGTACCGAGACGAGTTCGCCGAGTACGTGCGCACGCCGTGGCCGACGTTCGAGACGCTGGCGCGCGCGCAGGATCGCATGCGACTCTTCGATGCCGCCGAAACCGCGGGCGTCGCCGCGCCGGAGACCGCCCTGTTCACGACGGCACCCGACCAGGAGCGACAGTGGATCGTCAAACCCAGGTACACGATCCTCGGCGACGAGTACGTCGACGAGTACACGCCGGAGACGTGCGTTTCCCCGCCGTCGACTCGATACCTCGAGTCGTGCCACGGTGCCACCGCCGAAGACGTCCACGTGGAGATGAAACACGTCCCCCTCGTTCAGGAGTACGTCTCGACGACCGAGGAGTACGGCTTCTTCGCGCTCTACGACGAGGGCAAGCCGCTGGCGACGTTCCAGCACCGACAGCGACGCGGCTACAGCTACGCCGGCGGACCCAGCGCGTTTCGAGAATCGGTCGACATTCCCGCGCTCGAGGAATCGGGGCTCGCGTTGCTCGACGAACTGGACTGGCACGGGCTCGCGATGGTCGAGTTCCTGCGCGACGACGAGACGGGCGAGTTCAAGCTCATGGAGGTCAATCCCCGGTTCTGGTCGTCGCTCCCCTTCTCCGTACAGACCGGCGCGGATTTCCCCTACTACTACTGGTTGCTGGCCAACGGACAACGAGACCGGATCGATCACAGCTACCGGCCGGGAATCGGCGGCCACCTCCTCCGTGGCGAACTGCTGTATCTCCACTCGGTGCTCACCAAGGAGATCGAACTCGTCGAGAAGCCGTCGATATCCGACGCGGTGTCGACAGTCGCGCGATCGCTCTACGATCAGCCGCGGTTCGACTACCTCAGTCGCGACGACCTGCGTCCCTTCGTTCGCGACCTCATGAATACCTTCTCGGAGATACGATAACCGACGATCCGCCACCGAGCGTCCACTGGCGGTTTCACTCATCACCCCGCCCGCGAGTATCTACTATCCGTCACATCTTACATTCATCACATCGTACGCGACCAGCTACGCGGTGGTCAGTATCCGTCTGACTGTATTTCTCGAGTAGCTACCATTAATTCGACAGGAAAGCTTATACCGAGATGCTCGGGTTACGGAGTATGGTACGCGATACATCAGTACGGAACCACGCTTCCACGACTGACGCTGCACAGCTTCCGAACCTCGTAACGATCGTCGGTCGGGGAGTTCCCTCGAATTTCGAGATCGCCGTCGACGGGGATCTCGAGATGGTCGCGGACGATCCCGTCGAGGAGGCAACGATCGTCTCGGGCGGCGCCGCGGAGGGAACGATCGACGTTGGCGTCCAGCGATTCCGATTCGCCGGGCAGGTGACGAACGTCCGCCTCGTCGACTGGAACGGCGTCCCGGCACCCGAGTCCGCGAGCGTTCCGCACGTCCACGTCGATTACGGCGTTCCCAAGCGGTAGTCTCGACGGAGCGGAGTAGAGACGCGGTTTCTTCGACAGCTGACAGCGTAGCGATGCAACCGTATCCTATACTCGAGACCCGCGACGGACAGAACGCGGCGAGCGCTATCGGACAGGTCGAGACGGGGAGCCCGTTATCGGCCGGATCGAACGCGCCGCAGCCCCGATTTGGCCGTCGTCCAGGCGGGGTAGACGGTGTTGTACACGCTGGTCGGTGCGTTTCTCGCACCCGCACGGAGCAGCCGGTGAGACAGCGGGGACGCCGACTCCGAGACGAGATCCTCGAGGTCGGCCGACTCGAGCCACTCGAAAAAGACCTCCTCCTCGAGCGATTCGGGCTCCGTTTCGCGCGCGCGATCGCGGATGTCCGCCCACATGTGCAGTTCGTCCTGTCCGAGGACCCACTGCCCCTCCTCGAGGGCGGTCCGGATCTCGCGGTACTCTTCGTCAGCGAACGGATACCCGTGTACCGTCGGCTCGAGTCCGGAGAGTCGCAGTCCGACGGCGGTCCGGTAGCACTTCTCGCACTCGCCGCAGTTGCCGTCCATCCGGACGTTACAGGTCTGGAGTTCGAGCGTCGGCTCCTCGGTTTCGACGTAGTCGGCGATGACGTCGAGGCGCTCCTGTCGGGTGAGGTCGTAGGAGTCGTGGTGGCACTGCGTACCCGCCCACCGGACGTGATCGTCGATGTCGGGGCGCGATCCCCACTCGAGGTCGATTCCCTCCCAGTGGGTGGCGGCGACGTAGAGATCGTCGATACCTCGGGCGTAGGCCATCGGGGCACAGAGGCCGAGGAGGCCGAGGCCGTGGCCGACGGAGCTGTACCACGCCCCGTCGACGTGACGTTTGTAGTGGGCCAGCAACATCGGGTGGGCGAGGAAGGAGAGCATGTTCGACTCGACGAACGCCGTCTCGAGGCCGTGGGAGTCGGCGAACGACGAGACGCGCGACCGAAGGTGCTCCCAGTCCTCGTCGTCGGCCGAGTCGGGCGTGATCGTCCAGCCCCGGATGCTGATGAGCGTCGGGTTCTCCTCGCGGTGGCGGACGTACGAACACGTCGAGTCGACGCCGCCGGTAAAGAGGAGCCCGCTCTCGCCGCCGTCCGCGGGATCGGCGTCGATCGTTCGTTTCGCATAGAGGGTACCGCCCTCGAGGAAGTCGTACATTGAGAGCAACGACGCCTTCACGTCCTCTAAGGCGCGGGCGAACGCAGCGTCGACCTCGTCGACGTAGACGTCGGCCCCGTTCGCCCACGCGACGGGACAGACCTGCGCGAGGACCGGGATCGCGAGCACCCCCTCGGGAACGTCCTCGATCGAGACGTCGTACTCGGTTCGAAACGATTCGGTCGTGAAAAAACGCTCGAGGTCCGCGGACGTGCGAACGTCACACTCGAGGGTCGTACCGTCGGCGCTGACGCGGTCGATAACGATGGATGACATAGGTTAGGGTGGGTCGTTGATCAGCGGCTACTGCACGCACTGGTCGCTGTCGACTCGACGGATCACGAACTAGTACAAAAACCATCAGAACCGTTGATCGTTCGGAACGTGAGAATGCAACGGATACCGATCGATTCACGGTCGATAATGGATGCATACCTCCGTCACCTCTCGTGTGAGAAGTACCGATTTACGCTCGGTCGACGGTCCACAGGCGATGACACACCTCCTTCGCTCGCGTGCGCGTTCGAACGGGTCCATTCGCGGCGACGGTCGATCCGGGCCACGCGACGGCGATTCCGGGGACGGTCCGCTCGAGGCGGTCGGCCCGGCCACCTCGACATGGCACGCGAACCTCCAGTATCGATGGACCGCGGAGCGCACCGTCGTCGAAGGAGCGACGAGCCGACGGCCGGAACGGACGGGATGCCATCAGCGAGACGCTGGCGGTCGTGTTTCGGTGTCGAGCGCACGGAACCCCGCAATATACTCCCCCGCAGACGGGGAAGTCGGCGGTATAGGAGCCCTATAACAAACGTTGGGTTCGATGACCTTCGGCCAAGACATGCGTATTGATACTGGACTGAACAGCGATTTAGCTACAAGATCATGAAACGATCGACGCTCAACATCACGTTCGCCGTCGGCTTTCTCGCGACGGCGGTCGGGCTTCTCGTCGCGAGATCGAACCCCGCGAGCAGCTACGAGCCGTCGATATACACGGGCACGCCGACGATAACGTGGGCCGCGTTCGCCCTCGCGTTGGCCGTCGCCGTGAGTACGGCGCTCACCTGCCGTGGCCGCGAGCAGGCGTGCGGCATCGCACTCGGCGCAACCACGGTCACGGGGATCGTCAGTCTCCCGGTGATCAGGAACTACCGGTTTGCTGGAATGGGCGACGCGCTCACCCACCTCGGCTGGACGCGAGATATCGTCACCGGACAGACGGCACCGCACGAGCTGTTTTACCCCGGCATTCACTCGCTCGCCTCGGTCTTTCACTACGTCGGCGGCGTCCCGATCGAACGCGCACTCCTGTTCGGCATCGTCATCCTCTTCGTGCCGTTCCTGCTGTTCGTTCCGCTCGTCGTTCGGGAGATCTCCGGGAGCGGCGTTGCGGTCGGGATCGCGGCGGTCATCTCCTGGATGGTGTTGCCGATCAACAACATCGCGACGCACATGGGCGTCCACACGAACTCGAACGCCCTCTTTCTGGTTCCCGTCGTCGTCTTCGCGTTCGTCGCGTACCTCCGCCGCCGCGCGGCGATCGAGCGCCTCGCGTTCGGCCTTTCGCCGTTCACCCTCCTCATCTTCCTGACGGGGATCGCGCTCCTGTTCGTCCACCCACAGCAGATGATCAACGTCGTCGTCCTGCTCGGCGCGATCAGCGCCGTCCAGTTCCTCGCCCGACGGCGCTACGACGACCACCCGATCCTCGACCATCCGACGATGTACGCTCACACGGTCGTCCTCGGAGTCATCTTCACCGTCTGGGCGACGAGCAACGAGCGGTTCAGAGACGCGCTGGCCGGGCTTCTCACCGGCATCCTCACCGCCGACGTCGGCGGCGGTGCCGAGGTCGGCCAACGCGAGGCCTCGCTCCAGGAGATCGGAGGCGGTCTCGGCGAACTGTTCGTGACGATGTTCTTCGAACTCGCAGTGATCTCGCTCGTCGTCGGCGTCTTCATCCTGCTGGTGTGGCTCGGTCGGACCAGTCTCGACCCCGAGACGAAGTCGTTCGTCAACTACCTCTCGTTGTCGCTGATCCCGCTAACCGGGATGTTCTTCGTCTACTTCTTCGGGACGCCGACCATGGCGTTTCGACAGGTCGGTTTCCTCGCAGTCATTCTCACGATCCTCGCGGGAGTCGCTTTCGCACGCGGCGTTGGCGGACTCTCGAGCGTGATCACGAGACCGGGTGCGAACGCCGTCGTCGCGCTCGCACTCGGGGCCTGTCTCGTCCTCGGACTGATGACGGTGTTCGCCTCGCCGATCATCTACAGTCCCAATCAGCACGTTACCGATCAGAAGTTCAGCGGCTATGAGGCCGGACTGACACACACCGACGACGACACGCCCCTCGCGGGGATGGGATACGATCCCTACCGGTACGACCACGGTCTCAACGGCATCGAACGCGAAGGGACGCTGAGCGCGGGGACGGCGGACAGCGGCACCGTCGATCCCGAGGCGTTCGAGGCCGGCAACTACAGCGGGGCGTATCACGGGAGCGATTACTACTTCGTCGTCACCGAGTTCGATCTGACTCGAGAAATCGAGATCTACGACGAACTCCATCACAGCGAGGACTCGCTCGAGGAGTTCGAGACCCGCGAGGGTGTCGACAAGGTGATCTCGAACGACGAGTTCCGGATGTACTCCGTGTCCGGCAGCGGGTAGGAACGGTCGAACTCGGGAACGAGCTCCATAACAAAGCCCGAGATACTCATGGTCGTTGATACGACACATGACTGCCCTCGACGACGTACGTGTACTGGATCTGACGAGGGTCCTCGGTGGTCCCTACTGTACGATGTTGCTCGCCGATCTCGGCGCTGACGTCGTGAAAATCGAACCGCCGGGCGGGGACTTCGTGCGCGAAACGCCACCGTTTCACGAGGCCGACGAGCGTTTCGGTGGCTACTTTCAGAGCGTTAACAGGGGAAAGCGAAGCCTCGAGCTCGATTTCGACGACGAAGCGGACCGAGCGGCGTTCCGGTCGCTCGTCGACGACGCGGACGTCGTCGTCGAGAACTATCGGGTCGGCACGATGGAGAAGTTCGACCTCGAGTACGAGCAGTTGGCCGAGCGGAACCCGCGACTCGTCTACGCCGCGATGCGTGGCTTCGGCGACCCGCGAACGGGCTCGAGTCCGAAACAGGACGAACCAGCGTTCGATCTCGTCGCCCAGGCGCTCGGCGGCGTCATGCACCAGACCGGACAGGCGGACGGCCCGCCGACGAAGGTCGGGTTCGGCGTCGGCGACATCTTCACCGGCGTGTTACACGCGGTCAACATCCTCGCCGCCCTCCACCACCGAGAGCGGACGGGCAGGGGACAGTTCGTCGATACGGCGATGTACGACGCGATGGTGAGTCTCGCCGAGCGGTCGGTCTACCAGTACTCCTACACCGACGAGGTGCCGGACCGAGACGGGAACTCCCATCCGACGCTGTTCCCGTACAACGCCTTCGAGGCCGACGACGGCTACGTCGTCATCGCCGCACTCACCGACGGTCACTGGCACGGCCTCTGCGAGGCGATGGAACGCCCCGGCTGGGTCGTCGAGTACTCGAGCGGTCCCGAACGTCTCGAAGCCCGGGACGACCTCCGACCGGCCATTGCAGAGTGGGTGGCCCGACGATCGGTCGCGGACGTTATCAACGCCCTTCGCGGGACGGTTCCCTGTGCACCCGTTCAGGACGTCGCCGACGTCTACGATTGCGATCACGTCTCCCAGCGCGAGATGCTGGTCGAGGCGGAGCTTCCGGGGACCGACGAAACCGTCACCATCGCCGGGACGCCGATCAAAATGGCCGAAACGCCGCCGACGCCGGGCGATCGAGCCCCTCTGCTCGACGAACACCGAAGCGAACTGCTCGAGCCGGCGGTCGGCCCCAGACCGGAGCCCGAGACGCAGACCGATCCGGAGCCACGAGACGGCGAGACGGGACGCGTCGGGCTCACCGACGGGAGCTTAGATGACGACTGAGACGCACGAGACGACCAATTGAAGAAGACACCATGGCAACAGAACACCACCGAACAAACGCCGATCCGAGGCGCGACGATCGAACCGACGAATCGACCGACACGACGGGACCCGAGACGACCGGCAGCGCCACCGCGGCGCAACCGGCCGCGGACGATCACTACGTGATCCGGCCGTACGAACCCGGCGACCGCGAGGACTTCCTCGAGCTGTACGAGCAGGTGCTGGGCGAGCGCGACGACGAGTGGTTCCGCTGGAAGTACGAGGCCAACCCCTACACCGACCACGTGCCGATGATCGTCGCGACCCACGAGGGGCGAGTCGTCGGGACGAAACCCTGTTTCGCCCTCGAGTTGCGCGCGGGCTCGAGGACGTTTCGGGGGCTTCAGCCGTCCGACGTGATGGTCCATCCGGACCACCGGCGGCGCGGGCTCTACTCCCGAACGACCGAGCGACTCAAAGAACGGTACCGGAACCGGGAGGCGGGGATGTTTTTCAACTTCCCCAATCCCGCGACGCTCTCGGGAAGCCTCAAACACGGCTGGCAGGTCGTCGAGAACGTCCCGACGTACTATCGCGTCCAGCGGCCGGACGGCATGCTCGACGTCGACGGCGAGCGACTGAAAACGCTCGCGAAAGGAACTCGCCCGGTTACTAGTGTGTATCATCGCGCACGTGCGAAGCGCAGAGGAAACGCCTCGAGTATCACGGTCAACAGGTTCGAGAACGTTCCCGCCGAACGGTTCGTCGACCTCTACGAGTCGGCCGTACCCGGAGCGATCCACGGACACCGCGACGAGCGCTTCTACGACTGGCGATTCGAGAACCCGCACTGGGCGTACGACGCCTATCTGGCGACCCGACACGGCGAGCCCGTCGCCGGCGTGATCACCGGAACGAAGACGGAAGACGGCTCACGGACGACCTGTCTCACCGACGTGGTTCCGCTGGGAACGACGCCGCATCGTCGAGACGGACTCTCCGAGATCCTCGAGCGAATCGTCGCCGATCGGCGCGGAGCGGACGTTCTCGCAGCGAGCGGGCGAGCGATCCCGCCGTCCCTGCTCACCGCGTTCGGGTTCCGTTCGGATCAGTCGCTCCCGCTCTCCCGGCTCACCCAACAGACGACGCAGGTCACCTATCCGCTCGCGGACGACGGCGGTCACGAGTGGACCGTCGCCGGCCGGGCCGTCACCGACCCGTCGAACTGGTCGATAACCTTCGCCGAGCAGGATACGTGGTGAGCGCGGAACCGCCGGTGAAACGGAGAAAATAGCGAAATACTCCTGACTGTTCGTCTCGTTTCACGCTCACACCCGATGGAGCCACTCGCCTCAAACGCGTTTTCGGCAGTCGTAGTTTCGCTATAGCTCGTCTCTCGAGGCCGAAAACGGCCACGTTACTCGGAAAGACGGTATTACGCGGCGAATTCTCCCCGTTTTTCGTTCATACATTCGTGAAAGAATGGCAGTATATTCTGATACATAGACCAACGTTAGAAATATATTCTGTAAATTTAACCCATACTAGCAAGGAAAAGTTTATGAATGAAAGCCCAGGTTACGCAAGTGTATGGCGCAGAACCCCCGTACGTCCGAATCGGACACTACGCCGACTGCAGGCCGTAACACCGGATTAACCCGCCGCAACTACGTGCGTTCGCTCGCGGCGGCCGCGACTGCGGCGACCACCCTAGGCGGAGTCGGTACCGCAGCCGCCCAGGACGATTACGAGGTTATCGAAGCCGGAAACCAGGAAATCACCGTCGGGAGCGGTGAAACCTGGGAGAACAAGCTCATCGATATGACGACCGGTCAGGACATCAGTATCACGACCCAAGGGAGTGACTGGACGGTCCGGAACGTCGGATTCGATGGAAAGAACAACTCCGGTGCCGGCACCGCCACGTTCGCCGTCTCCGACGCCGGTGGCACGAGCACCGTCGAGAACGTCTATCTCGGTGACGGCTCCGACGGGCGCAACGGTCGTTCGACCGGCCACGGACAGACCGCCTTCTGGGTCAACCCAGAACACTCCGGCCACATCGACTTTCAGAATCTCAACATTCAGGGCTTCGCGGACAACGCGATCTACGGCTCCGCACCCGGCAACGGCGGCGGTGGCACGCTCCACATCGACAGCAGTTTCGCCGCTAACTGCCGCGTCTCTCACTTCCGTCTCGCGACGGAAGGGAGCAAAGTGACGAACTCGAGCATCCTCGTCGACGACGAGGGCTACGCCGGCCGCGGTATCTGGGCGTGGGCCCCCGGAACGATCGAGATCGAAGACTGCCAGATCGAGATGAACGGACACCACACCGCGGTCGACGCGGGTGCCAACGGGCAGGGAACGACCGTCGTGCTCCAGAACACCGACTACGACGAGCAAGCCGGTATCGCAGAAACCGGCGGCTCGACCGTCGAACTCGGAGACGACACGGGAACCGACCCCGAAGCGTTCGTCCCGGACGGAACGCCGACCAGCGCCGAAGCGGCGGCTTCCGGCGGCAACTAACGAACCGACATATCAGCCCCCGCTGACGCAGCTTACCACAGCCACCCTCCACCGAATCCCCCGCTGACGTTTTTCCCTCCCCCCGCTGGCGCTTTTCCTCCACCCGCCGCCGTTGGTCCGTCGCCGCTTTTCCGTTTTTCGTGCCACCAGACTCGAGCACCGAACTCGGTTTCCAACACGTCGTTCCCGGCCGGGTGAAACCCGGTATTCGCGCGACCGATAGCTCGTCACGCGGGCACTCTCGAGTTCGGACGGCGGACGACGGCCCGTCCCACCTCGAAATCGGTCGAAATCAGGTGGTAATAGGTTATTACCGCTCGAGTGGCGAACGCCACAGCCCCCTCGAGAGGGACGGAGGTCCGAACGAACGCGGTAATACGCTATTAATCGCGGTAGCAGCGCCAGCGAGGACGTATAATCTTTCGTGTGAATACGTAGATAGTTTCCGTACTGTATATTCTGGTAGTAGATATTATACGTAAATTTTAAATAAAGTATAGGAGAAAGTTTATGGTGGTAGTATCAGATTACCCGATTGCATGGCACGCGAACCTTCGGTATCAAACGGCGATCGTTGCGTCGGCGGCGAAGAGCAGCCGACGAACCACGACGGTAATTCGGAATTACTCCATCGGCGATCATATATGAAGCTAGCCGGTGCAACGACCGCAGCAACGGCACTGTGGAGTACGGGTGCGGGCGCGAGCGACGGTGACTACGACGTCATCGAAGCGAGCGGACAGGTTATCAACATCGGCAACGAGACCTTCGAAAACAAACTCGTCGACGTCACGAACGGGAACGGTATCACGTTCGTCGTCAACGGCGCAGCGACCATCCGCAACATCGGGATCAAGGGGCTGTATCAGGGAGACGGCTTTATTTTCTCGATCACCGCCTCGAGCGGCACCGTCGAGTTCGAAAACGTATACATCGGCGACGGCGCGAACAAATCGGGCGCGGGCTTCGTTCACGGTCCGGGAGCGATCTTCTATCACACCAAGGCCGGCGCCGATGTCGTCTTCCGGGAATGCAACGTACAGGGCTACCCCAACAACGGCTGGTACTGTTCTAACAGCGCCAGCGGCGGGTCGATCACGTGGGAACGCTGTTTCGGCAAGAACAACGGCGTCACGACGTTCCGCGCCGCCAGTGGAAACGACACGCTCCGCGAGTGCGTCGCGTACAACGACGACACGGACTACTCGACCGACTACGGTAGCTGGGGCAACTACAGCGAAAGCTCCGGCCGACCCCTGTGGGTCTGGCAACCCGGCGGCTGTACCGTCGAGGACTGTCACTTCGACGCCGGCGGCTACGCGGCGGCCGTACTCACCCACCAGGGTGCCTCGGTCGCCCTCAGCGGCGGTGCCATCGCCGGCGGTACGCAGGGCAACGTCGACACCTCGAACGCCGGGAGCAATCCCGACCTCTCCATCCCCGACGGCGTCCCGACCGCCGCGGAGGCGGCCGCATCGGGAAACTCAACAAGCGAGAGCGGTAGCGCTACCACCAGTAGCACCGACCAGCCCTCAAACACTATCGTGTTCGACGGCAACGGCACGGCCGACGTGACCGACTACGAGTTCGTCGTCAGCGACGAGGTCGAAGCGAGTACCGACGACGGTGCGACGATCGACGCGGCGGCCACCGTCGACGGCACCCACGCACGGGGGACCGTCGTCGACCACCTCGACGCGTGGCGGTTCGAAGGCGAGATCGAACGGCTGAGCCTCGACGGCGACGCCACGGTTCGCGTCAACGGAACCGAAGTCGACCCCGACGAGTTCGACGACCTTCTCGAGCACGTCATCCTCTTCGACGGCGACGACTCAGACGTCACTCGCTACGAGTTCGAGATCGACGGCGAGCTCGAGCCGTCGAACTACGAGGGCGCGACGATCGACGACGACGTCGAGATCGACGGCACGCTCGCTCACGGCGTCGTCGCAGACTGGAAGGACGCCTTCCGATTCAGCGGCGACCTGGAGGAACTCACCGTCGACGGCCCGGCAACCGTACTGGTCGACGGCGAGGAGATCGATCCCGCAGACTACGGCGAGGAGCTTCCCCACGTCCTCGAGATCGAGGGTGACGGCTCGCCGACGAGTTTCGAGATCACGGTCGAGGGAACGATCGAACTCGACGGAGACGGCGCTCCCGAAGACGAAGCGACGATGATCTCGGGCTCGACGGTTCAGAGTTCGGTCACCGACGGAACGCAGACGTTCCGGTTCTCAGGTGCGCTGACCGACGTGACCCTCATCGACGGCGAGGCCGAGATCAGCCTCGACGGCGAGGAGATCGATCCCGCCGACTACGGCGAGCACGAAGTGCTCCCCCACGCGCTCGTTATCGACGGCACCGAAGCCGAGGAGCCGAGCGCGTACTCCTTCGAGGCCAGCGGCCCGGTCGTCGAGTCCACCTGTCGAGACGCCAGGATCGAGGAAGACGACGTCATCGAGGGGAAAACCGTTCGCGGCGTCGCCGGCAACTGGCTCGACGCCTACTGGTTCGACGGCGAACTCGCGGAGTTCACGATCCGCGGCGACGCAGCGGTCGACGTACAGTACAACGTCCGCGATCAGTAACGACGATCGACGGTACACGCCGGGTGGCCGTGCGATCCCGCGCGGATCGGTCACACCGCTGCTCAGCGGTATCTCTCGAGGAACAACGCCAGCGGCGGCCGCGACGTGCAGTGTCGAAACGTAGTGCCGCCGTCGTGGAAGCTGTAGGATGGCACCCGGCGAGTCGACGGCGTGTGAGCCAGCGTCGTGACGACCGCTCTCGAGGGAGGCGTCCCTCGACAGCGTGATACCGGTCCTCCGAGCGGATCGACGGTCCACAGAATTGCCGAACCGCCGGAGCCGACGACGAGACGGTCGGAGGCGATCCGAGAGGGATCGAAAGCGGTGCGTACGGAGAGCGGCAGCTGTCGAGAATCGGGTTCGAGAGTAAGTGGCTCCCGCGCCTGAAACGGGAACAGATGCTGGCACGCGAACTGCTCCGGTAGTAGCTGACGGTCGTCGGGAGCCAGTCGTCCGTTCGAGAGCCGTGATTAAAAGTCCTTCCTACCATCAGTAGTCGTGAAAACGATCGTCGTCACTGCGTGCGGTATACACGCACTCGAACCATCGAAGCTGTCAGCGGAGCCGTCGATCCCGTTCCACCAGAACAGTTACTTGATGCGTGACAGTTTTCCGTCGACGGTTCGCTCCTGCTCTCGGTTCGTCACGACGTGTGCAACCGAGAGGAGGAAAAACGAGACGACGACGATTCCAGCGAGTCCGAAGGTTGGGATAGCCGACAGCGGCGGGAGACCGAGAAAGGCCCCGGTAACGACCGCCGCGCCAACGACGCTGAGCGTCGCGTACCATCGGTCCCACCGATCCTGTCGATGCGTATCCGTATCGAGGTACATCATCAACAGGTCGGCGTTGTCCGCGAGCGAGATCAACCCTCTATCCTGATCGTACTCGACGATGCCGGCATCGTCCATCTTCGGGAGATGGGTCTGGTAGAGCGCGACGTATACTCGCTTTCGCTGATCGGAACTGAGCGCGCTCACGTCGGTATCGTTCTCCCACGCGGCGATCTGTTCGGCGAGTTCACCGAGGGTTACTGTCTCCTCGGCCTCGAGTAGGTACGCGAGTACTTCTCGACGACGTCGGTTTTTCAGGAGCTCGAAAATGACGTCCTTCGAGAGTCGCTGCTCCTCATCCGAATCAGCCACCGATGCGATCTCGTCGGGAAGCGAGGTATCGATGGATGACATTATGCACTACCTCCAACTGTTGGAGTCCCATTCGAGCCACATTCGAGGCAGGTTTCGAATACGGAACAACTGCCATACTGTCGGGTCGACGGGAGCCACATTGTTCTCAATCGGCAAGTCGCAGTCACGGTTGACACACCAAGTTGTACACCAATACTGACACTCTTAAGGACAGCCACGTTTCGCACCGGCTGCAAAGCAGGTACAGGCCGACTACCTGGGCCGCGTCGTGACCACCTGCGGCGGCGGCGAGATACTCGACCGCGACGGTGATCGGACGCGGTCAGTATCAAGCGATTGTCCACAGATATTGGCCGCATACGTGTGGAACAGCTGTGAAGAGGGTGAAACATGGACTGAAGGGCGAAGTTACGACACGACACTGGTACGGAACGTTTGCTGCCTGCGACATAAAGTCGAACGACAGTTCGGCCCCGAAAGGCGATTTTACGGAAAGAATTCGGGGTTTACGGAGCGTTCACGTCGAAACCGAAATCGCGTCGCATCGGCTGGGTTTCCGGAGTTCATGACAGTTCAAGGACAGTACAACGGCGTGTCGTCCGGCGATTACCGATGGGGCGCGGAACCGACGCGATTCAGCCGACTCCCTCGGACGGGTAGGACGGCGACACGTCGCCCGTCTCGTCTGCGTCTCGTACGTCTGCGGCCGAAACAGTAAGTCGGCGTTTCTCGCGAAACCATGTGAACCCCTTACAGTGCGGGCAAAGATTCATCTACTACTGATGACGCGGTCCATCATTGAACACACCAAGAACGAATCAGCGAAGACAGAGCCCGGGCTCTGTCCCGACTGCGAAACCGATACGATCATCCACGACCCGGACCGCGGCGAGCGAGTCTGCAAGGAGTGCGGACTCGTCCTCACCGAGGATCCGATCGACTACGGTCCGGAGTGGCGGGCGTTCAACGCCCAAGAACACGACGAACTCTCTCGAGTCGGCGCGCCGCTTACGCAATCGATGCACGACCGAGGGCTGACGACGACGATCGACTGGCGTAACAAAGACGCCAACGGCCACTCGATGTCGGCCGACAAACACGGCCAGCTTCATCGGCTTCGCGTCTGGCAAGAACGGATCAGAACGAAAAACGCCGGCGAACGCAACCTCAAGTACGCCCTCTCGGAGATCGACCGGATGGTCAGCGCGCTGGGCGTCCCGAAACCCGTCAAGGAGACCGCAAGCGTCATCTACCGACAGGCGCTCGACCAGGATCTCATACGGGGTCGGTCGATCGAAGGCGTCGCGACCAGCGCGCTCTACACCGCGTGTCGAAAGGAGGGCATTCCGCGCAGTCTCGAGGAAGTAACCTCCGTTTCACGGGTCGATCAGCGAGAGATCGGCCGGACGTACCGGTACATCGCCGACGAACTCAGCATCAATTTGGAGCCGACGAACCCGCGACAGTTCGTCCCGCGGTTCTGCTCCGAACTCGACGTCAGCAAAGACGTCGAAACGAAAGCCATCGAGATCATCGATCAGACGACGGAACAGGGACTCCACTCGGGGAAATCGCCGACCGGATTCGCCGCCGCAGCCATCTACGCCGCCGGACTCCTCTGTGACGAGACGATCCCGCAGCGAGCGGTCGCCGACACCGCACAGACGACGGTCGTCACCGTGCGGAATCGGTATCGCGAGCAGCTCGAGGCGATCGATCAACAGCCGGCGGTGTGATCACATGATCGAGCGCTCTTCTTCCGTCCGGTCCGTATAGAGATCCTGATCCGCGAGCGCGTGGAGATTCGTGTACGGCACGAACGCGATGAACGCGTCGTCGTCGTCGTAGAGTTCGACGCCGTTCTCGGTGTGGTCATACCGCTCGCAGTCGATCTGTCCTTCCGGAAGGATTGCACGATACATGCGTTTCTAGAGGAGCGCCAGCCAGATATAATTAAACGGTAGCCGGAACGGCGAGACGCTCGTCGGTGAACACCGCCTCGAGAACGGTGCCCGCCGCCCGGCTATGACGGGGAACGAACCGCGCGCGTCGGCATCCGTGCCCGCCGCAACGTCAGGAACCGGGCCGCTCCTGCGACGCCCGTGGACGGCTGTCGTCTCCGGACAGCGCGGTGTCGGTGTCCCCCGACTCCGACCGCCGAGGACCGCTCGAGCGGTGGACGCACAGCTATCCACAGGGCACACACCCGACCGCGGCCGCGTGATCGCGCGGTCGGTGAGAGTTTTCGAGGGGGTGGTGATCCCGGAGACGGTCCTATCCGTGGACGTCAGCTGTCCCCGTATCCGTCGCGTCGCGCTCCTCGGTTCGTCTCGACTCGCCGGGGAACGCCGCATCCGTCGGGAGGATCACCCGTCGTTCGGTGTACTCGAGTCCGTTCTTGCGTTCAGTTCGTCTGCGTACCGCGAGCCGGTTCTTCGACAGATCCAGGAGGGCATCGATCGTTCGCGAGACCAACTTCTTCGCGTAGCTCTCGCTAACGCCGGGCTCCTGCCTACGGATCCAGTGTCTGAGATCGCTGGCCGTGACGAACTCGTCGACGTCTTTACACCCCCGTTCCCACGGATTATCGCCGACGCTCGGATCGGTTCGCGACTGCCAGAGCGACGCCGCCAACCGCGTCGGCAGCGCGTTCGCGGCTGCACGACGCCGCTCGTCGTCCATCCGCGCGAGTTGCTGAATCGGGAGCAGGTCGCCGTAGGCGAGCGAGACGTCACCGCCGCGCTCGAGCGGATCGGCGCTCTCCGGGAGCCGATAGTAGGTCGTCCCGCCCGCTTTCTCGATTCGTTCGAGACGGCCGTCCGGGACGGTGACGGCGCGTACGTCGACGCGCTCCGCGCGGAGGTGCGCCCCCTTCTCGAGTTCGCGAGACTGTAGCTCCGCGATCCGCTCCTTGTTCGCACCGGCTTTGTTGAGCGAGGCGTCGGCGACGCTCTCGAGTCGCTCCGTTTCGGCTTCGAGATCCTCGGTCCGCGTTTCGAGTCGCTCGAGGGCCGCGATGCGGTCGTCCTTGCGCTCGAGTTCGGCCTCGAGCGAATCGAGACGCTCGCGGAGCCGCTCGAAGTCGCTGTCTCGATCGCTCTGGGATTGCTGGCTGGCTGTCGATTCGTCCGTCTCGGCTGCGATCGGTGTTGGCATTGGGCTGTCGAATGGGAAGGTGGTTACACGACGATACGGGAGGGCGTCGCCGTCGGTGATCGACTCCCGGGCGCGGTTGCCCGCGTCCGACTGCGAACGCCCGTGCGTGAGCGGCCGGCCGCGGGCGAGATGGTCGGCGTCGTCCGCGCCGGGAGTCGTCACTCGGGCGGCGGATCGTCGGCGTCGGCGCGGGAGCGATGGTCGCCCGCGTCACCGTCGGTGCGAGAACGAAGCGTGACCAGCAGCGGATTGATCTGGGCGCGGATCTCCCGCAGGCGACGCCTCGCGTGGGCGCGCGTCTCGTCGTCGAACGCCTCCGCGTCGGGGATCGACTCGAGGAGGAATGCCGCGCGGGTATCGAGCGCCTCGAGGTGGTCGAGATACCGCTCGGTGGTCATCGCCTCGGAAGGAGTGGACGAATCGGGGCTCCCGGAATCGTCGCTCACGGCTCGGCCCCCGCGTCGCGTTCGCGGTCGGGTTCGAGGCGCGGATCGTCGGCCGCGTCGACGAGCAACACGCCGGGCCGGTCGTCGATCACCGCGAGATCGTAGACGCGAACCGAATCGGCGGGCTCGAGCCCGAGTTCGGCCACGGCGACCCGTCCGACGGTGATTCGAGCGGCGTCGTGGCGATTGCACAGCGCGTACGCGGTGAACGGCTCCGTCGACTCGGCCGCGGGAACGAGCGCGACGCCGTCCTCGTGCGCGATGGCGTGGACTCGAGACCGATCGTTCCAGTCCCGGTCGCCGAGCACGGCGGTCGAAAGCGTGACCGTCCGGCCGGGGCTGACGGCGTGCGTGCCGAGGTAGCCCCGGCCCGTGGGGACGACGTAGTCGGTCATCGGCGAGCACCTCGGCGGATCTCGAGGAGAAACGCGTCTTCGCCGGCGACGAAGCACGCGTCGCGGCCGAGAAGCGGGAGTTCGACGGCTTCGTCGTCCGGATTGATCGCGTGGCGAGTTGGTTCGTCGTGGTCACTACCTACGTGGTTGTCATCCGATACATCTGGCTCGTGAACCCTACAGTTATGGGCTCGGAGGCTATCTTGTCGCATGGCTTCTAGAATCCCTAGAGAGGATCGGAAGCCGCGTCCGACGTGCTCCAACACGTTGGGCACTTCTCGATGAGTCCCCAATAGACCGGCTTCCATACAACCCATAGCAGGTCGGCATTAAATAAGTTAATCACTATCTCTGAGTTTAGGCGCTATATCTCTAATCAGAGGATAGAAACTACTGAGTGTTTCATACACATCGCAGGGCATATGAGCACAGTCAGAGATACCGAGAACGTGGTTCGACAACCTGCGGAGTGGATGCAGCCCGTCGACGACCGAATACTCGAGATCTTCCGCGAACGCGGAAATCTCACCCCTGCAGCAGTCGAGGAATTCGGTGGCCCCTCAAGTAGCCACGCCAGCCGCAGGTGCAAACAACTCGCTCGGTACGGCCTTCTCGAGCAAATCGTGACCGGCCTCTATACGATCACCGACGAGGGTGAGGCGTATCTTGATGAAGAACTCGACGCGAGCGAACTCGACGCTTCGACCGACGCGTCGTGACGAGATTTCGTCACCCAATCTACGGCTTCAAAACCGTCTCGTGAACACGGAATTTATCCCGTACTGATTAGAATTGTTGATTGTATCTCATTTGGGAAGGATTATGAGTGCATGAGCGTGTCTCAAGTGAGATCAGCGGTTGAAAGATGTGCACACGAATAATCCATGCTCGTGTGTATATACGGAAGACCAAACTATTCTATGTGTAACTCCAGGAAGTTGTATCAAAACAGTGCTTCCGGAAGTTCTATTCAGTCAGAGTTCGCCTGGATATCACGGTAAGTACAGGGGCTTCTTTGAACACACGAAAAGCAACATTGTGATGTGCCTCGAATATACATTCTATCTAATGACATCACTTCTAATTGCAGGGGGGCAAGTTCTGCGTCCCGATATGACGGTCTCTCAAGCAGATGTACTGATTGATCAAGATAGCGGTTTGATTGACAAGATTGGCTCTGGTCTTACAGCAGAGAACATTCTCCAGGCCTCCAACTCGCTAGTGACTCCTGGTTTTGTTAACGGCCATTCTCATGTTCCAATGGTATTGCTTCGAGGGTATGCAGATGATAAGCCACTGGACCGCTGGCTTGAAGAAGATATTTGGCCAGCTGAAAGCACAATGACCGCAGACGATGTTCATACCGGAGCAAAACTCGGCTTGTTAGAAATGATCAAGTCTGGAACAACTGGTTTTGCGGACATGTACTTCCATGTGCCCGAAATCGTTAATGCGGTTGATCAAGCTGGAGTACGAGCCCTACTGGGCCACGGGATTGTAACGACTGGGAAGGACGATGATAATGCATTAGCAGATGTCGAAAAAAGCCTTGAGTTCGCACAAAAGTATGATGGTGCGGCAGAAGGGCGAATCTCAACTGCGTTTATGCCACATTCTTTGGTCACTGTGGGAAGTGAATACCTTGAGGAGTTCGTCCCTCGGGTCCGTGAAGCAGGTATTCCAATCCACTATCATGCTAATGAGACTCTGAACGAAGTCACACCAGTAGTCAATAACCATGGTATTCGCCCACTCGATTATGCCGCAGATCACGGGATGTTGGAACCTCAAGATTTCGTCGCCCATGGAGTACATGTTGATGAGCAGGAGATCAACCTCTTAGCTGAGGCAGGAACAAGTGTAATCCATTGTCCAGCTTCTAATATGAAGTTGGCCAGCGGTATGGCTCCGATCCAGCGTATGATGGATGCAGGAGTGACGGTCGGTCTTGGAACAGATGGTGCAGCTGCAAACAATGACCTATCGTTATTAGATGAGGGTCGTGATGCTGCAATGCTCGGTAAAATTGCTGCTAATGACGCGAGCGCCGTTCCGGCAGAGATGGTAGTTCAAATGATGACTCAAGGGAGTGCTTCAGCACTTGGCTTTCATTCAGGAGTGATTGAAGAGGGAGAACCAGCTGATTTAGCCGTCATTGATCTTGAGAAGCCACACTTGACGCCTCGGCACGATTTAGTAAGTCATCTAGCTTACGCAGCAGTTGGGGGCGATGTGAGGCATACGATCTGTAATGGACGAATCCTCATGCGTGACCGTGAAGTACTAACTCTTGAAGAGGAATCGATTGTAGAGCAAGCACAACAGACTGCCGATTCATTAGTCTCTCGCGTTTCAAGCTGATGTTCAGTACGCACCTGTAGTGAGCGAAAGAAGAAGGTTCCACTGTCTACCTCCTAAGCGGACTCGACAACATCGGTTATCGAGGTCCCACTACTCTGTACCAGCCGGTATACCCAGCGTAAGTCCCTGTATCGGCCAGTCTAATTTTTCGCTAGCGCGGCGCGCGCTCTGCGCGCCGCGCAATTACCTTGCCCCCTTAGGGGGCATCTCGTGACCATGAATCGGGAATTATGGAGTTTTTCGGTAACGGGAACTCCGATTGTCTATTAAGAAGACACCGGAGACCGTCCCAATCGGCGCGGTTGAAGTCCCGATCTCGATGGCAGCTGCCACGATATGAAAACAGTCGATTATCGCTCGTATTCATATTCGGAAAATCGATTCTCTCAACAGGTGAAGACCAGTGGTAGGGATTGAGCCAGAGAAAAGCATCAGGATTTATCGTTAGCTGATCAGTCTTATATCTATAATCTTCTACCTGCTTTTACATCTGTAAGGTATTGTTCAACTGTGGAAGGTGATACTTTAAGAATTTCTGCAATATTGCCGATTGACTTGAGATGTACACTATAGAGGTATGAAGCAATAGCCGCCTTTCCCTCACGTGCTACTTTTATTGGAATCACGTCCTGATCCACGATATCTACACCGTCAATTGCCAGCCAAAGACTTTCAAATATATCAGCCCGGCGCTTTGCTTTGTATTCATCAAAAGACACAAAATAGTAGCTCTCACCATCTAGTCTCTTGTGAACAGTTTCACCCCAGCCATGACTTATCTGTTCAGATACAACTGTGACCATATACTACACGTATACAGCATACATAATGTATATTACTATACGAATCTTTGGCAAAGAAATAAAGAATGATCGGATGTGTCAAATAACTTATATCGGTGCAGTCCTGCGATTTTGAAGTGTTAGGATTTATTAAGGATGTACGCTTTTATATTTGAATCTGCTCTGATTAGACAGAGCGAAAGACAGGTAGCGGACCTATACCACACGAATATGTGGGACTAGCGGAAGAATGATGAGAGATATCTTTCGCTCTGCTAAAGTGAAAACATGAGTGAAAATCCAGGGTACACAGTCTTTGCAGTCATCGTAATCGCTGCGGTTGGAATAATCCCGATTATGATGCTGCTTGGTATCGAAATAACAGGCTACATCCAAAATATACTGGCAGATATAGTGATATTCGGGTTCGTACTGGGTATCATTATCGCTGCAACCGTAACAGTCGGCAGATAAAATAGATAAAGTATTATTTCCGCGGCCAGCTTGAGCGCATGGTTTTCAGTGGGTGTTTCTCACTGGTCACGAGCAAGTTCGACGAGTGCGAAGACGATCAGTAAATTATCTTGAGGACGGCGCATCACGCCGGTGGTGGCTTCGTTATTGTATTTAAACGTGCGTACCCCTCCTAAGTGGACTCGACAACACCGGTTACTGAGGTCCCACCCATCATTACCAGTAGGCCCTGTTTCCTGTGGATCAACTGGAGATCGTGCGGAAATGGGGTGGGGCGCTGTAATTTTTTGGCTCAGTCCCCTTGGGGACACCCGCCAAGGGGGCTTTCGCGCGAAGCGCGAAACGACCCCGCCGGCGTTGCGGTGCGATCGCGGTGGCGGCCCCGGCCTCGAGGGCTCGACTACAACCAGATTTGTCTAAGCAGCCGTGTTAGTCAAGTGTATTTGCATAAAACAGTCAAAACGACAGCGTTGCCACTACGCTGGCCGGTTCACCGATCGGCGACAGCGCCGACGAATCCGGTTTCAGTTCCGCCGCCGGGAGTCCTCCAGGTCAACTCGGCACCACGGAGTACCGTCGGATCGTTCCCCGACTTCGACCACTTCTCGAGGGCCTCCGCGGCGATCGTGCCGAGGTTCTCGAAGCTATCAGCCTTCAACTGCGAGAGAATCGTATCGACTCGCATCCGTCGGGGTTCGCCGTTCTCGTCGAACTCGAGGTCGGCACCGTTCTCAGTGAGCCACTGCTGGAAGGGCGACAGTTCCGCGACGTGATCGGCCAGCCCCATGATGTGCTGCATCCGATCGGCATAGCTCTCGATCGCGTACTCGGCGGACTCGGCGAGCGCTCGAAGTTCCTCGCGGTACTTCCGGGCGCGGAACGACACGTCGCCCTGGTCTAACTCGAATATCTCACCGAGGTCCTGTATCGCTCGGTAGATCGTCGCCGGGTGTTTCCCCAGCTGGTCGGCGAGATCGTCGACCGTCGCCCCGCCGTCGGTCGCGACCGTCTCGGTGACGTCCCGAGCAGTCTCGCCCATATCCCGAAGCGTCGTCATCAACAGGTGGTCCGACTTCGCCTCGAGGCGCGGCGTCGGGTCCTCGTAGAGTTCCACCAGGTCGTCTCGAGCAACGGCGTCGAAATGGTCGTCGGCGATGTACACGCCGTTTCCGTCGGGACCGAGCGGAATGTCTTCCCAGTGAAGCGCGTTCAGTAGCGTCTCTTCGATCTGCTCGGTCACCTCGTGGCGATCGGCCCATGCCCATGCCTCGCCGTCGTTCCTCGCCTTGTTCACCAGTACCTCTACTTTCGGGTGATAGGATGGGTGATTTTTCGATACCGCGTCCGGGTCCTTCAGCTGGTAGATTTCGAACTTCCGACCGTAGGTATGGCCCGGCATGAGTTTCCCCGCTGACGCTGGATTCAGGAACAACCGATTCTGGTGGTTGATCGTTTCCTCGTTGTCGATGTGCAACTCTGCCTTCACGCCCTTGAGGTCGGAGAGATAAAGCGCGACCTTCTGGAGTACACCGGCCGACGAGAGCTTTTCCGCCCACTCGCGACAGATTCGAACGTAGCGCTCGTACGCCCACATTCGACTCGCCGCGTGCGGTTCGGTTCGGAAATACTCGGAATGAATCCGCTCGTTGGCGTGCTCGAAGATGGCCGCGAAGAACTCCGGTAGCAACTCGAGACCGCGCTCGGCTTCGATGTTGCTGGTGTGGAACTCGACGTCCACACCGTCGACCTCGCCCACCTGATTTTCCCAGGGGAGTTGTATCGAATCACCAGTTTCCCAGTGGCGCATGTTCGGAAACCGCGGCGAGATATTGAATGACGCCTTTCGCTTGCCGCGCCCACGGCCCACAATATCCCATTCGTACAGTCGCTCGGCATTGATCCCGTCCGACAGCCGCGGCGCGAATCCGGATTTGCTGTAACTGACTTTGATGAGCCAGGGCTCGCCGTCGACTTCGATGTTCAGTTCAAGATACCCTTCGAACGGCGGACCGAGCATCACCGAGGACAGCGCATCGTACGGCCCGCGGCCCCAGTCGGGCCACTTCCAACGACCCTCGATCTCGTGAGGCGTCGTCTCGACTTGCGACACGACTACTCACCGTCCTCCGACTCGAGCAATCCGGTCAGTACAGCCACCGGATTCCACCACGTCGCCCCCTGGCACGGGTAGCAGATGTGTTTGAACGACGTGCAGTCCGTCGCCTCGAGGGTCGTCGGATCGACGTGCGGATGTTGATCCATTTCTTCGGGACGGGCGCGTTTGACTCGCGTCCGCCCACAGCCCACGCAAATCGCGTCGACGGGAATTCCGGTTCGGCCAGCTGCCGAACTCGAGAGTTCGGCCTCGAGGTCGCGATCGTCGTGATTGGCGTCGGCACTCATCGCGACTCACCGACGGTTACCGACGGGTCGACGCCCGCCGGATCGATTACGTGCGACCACGCGAGTTTCGCGACTTCCTGTTCGGAGCGCGACCCGCCGACGTCGTACCACCGCCCGGCCAGCAACTCGTCGACGAGCGTCGCCGGCACGATCGCGCGGGCCACCTGGGGCAGCCCCGGCCGCGGGAGATAGACGACGAGCAGGTACATCCCGGCCGCCTCGAGCAGCTGCTCGTGAGCAGCGCGTTTGACGTAGAACCGGCCGCGAGTCGTGCGGTCACCGTTGCTCGTCTCGATCTGGCAGCCTTTGATCTCGATCGGCGTCTCGGGCTCGACGAGTACGATTCCGAAAAACGTCAGCGATCGACTCGCCTCGAGGAGCGTCGATGTCTTCGCGTCGTGCCAGGTCGCGGTGTGATCGCTCACGTACTCCAGGGCGTCGATGGTCTGAATGAGCACCGCCTCGAGGGCGTCACCGCTTGCTTTCGAACTCTCGAGGGCGGACGTCCGCGAACTCATAGCGGTCCCTCCCGCGCATCACGAACGTCGCGCGTGCAGTCGGAGCACAGTCGTCGGATTCCGTTGATACGATCACCGCACCGCTCGCACTCGTCAGATTCGACGAGGCGGCTCATCGCGAACCCCCGTCGTCGGGTTCAGTATCCGGCCTTACATACCGCGCAGGAACCGGGACCCATCGAGTCTCGCCGTCGCGGAACTCGATTTGGATACCGGCCATGCTGCTGTTGAACCCAGGGGCGTTAGGGCCGTGACAGTTGGACGGGAACGTGAGGTTACAGTCGGCGCATGACCATCCGAACGCTTCTGCCTCCGTATCTGGTAGCGGTTTGCCGCCGGATTTGGTGTGACCGACGTAGCACCCACAGTCGGGACACATCGGCTTTCGGCCATCCCGCTCGAGCCGCGTGATTTCCCGCTCGTCCGGCTTCCGAAATAGCGAGGCTTGGTCAGTACCGCTCGAGAAACCACCATCAGTCCGAATCTCTCGCTGCTCGAGCGCGCGTCGAACCTGCTCGTCGCTCGCTTGATGGGCCGGATGGGCTATGGGCGTCCGACTATCGACGTTATACAGCCGACTCGCCGGGACGAACGAATCGTCACACATCGGCCTCACCTCCGTGACGGCCGGGCGACGTCTCCGGATCAGGAATCGAAAGGTCGACGCCGGCGGCGGACCCGCGGGTCAGCCGTCGATAGCTGTCACAGTCGCCGCAACGGTGGACCTGATCGTCGTTGTCACCGTAGACGCGGCAGAACTGGCTCGTGACGTACGCACCGCAGTGACGGCACGTCGTTTCGTTGCTGGCCGACGGCCATGGGGCGATCGTCACGCCGACCACCTCCAGAAAGCGACCGCTAAGTAATGTGAGAACGGTAGGTGTGAAGCGGCAAAACGCGCCGCTTCACTTTTATACAGTATGGGATCGCCCGG
>NZ_QQTY01000006.1 GCF_003670115.1 Natronorubrum halophilum | reverse complement strand
ACGTCCAGTACTCCTTCGTGACTCGAGCGAGGTCATACGCGTCGACGGGGCTGATCGAACACCGATAGAGCGACGACCCACCACGTCGGAGTTGCGCGAGTCGCGATTCTAGCTTCTCTTCTTTGAGTTGGTCACGTCTGGACTCACTCACCCCCTCAGACTGAAAGCGACCGAAGAGCCGCCCAAGTGCTGGTACATCTGCAAGGTAAGCTAGAACGCTGTCACCGGTTTCGTCGAACTGCTCGATGTCGCTGTCGGTCACCGCCGTGATGAGATAGTACTCACGGATTGTGGTCGTCTCAGAGTCCAGATCTCCGTTTTCGTTAGTATTAGCTGCGACGTACTCTTCGAGAAGGCGTTTCAGGACTGGCCGCGAGCGAACGTCAGCATCGCCAAGCCGATTTTGATGTTCGCGAACGACGTCGTCGTGATCAACTTCGCGGCTGGTGATGTAGATCTTCGCGGGAAAATCGACAGTCGAATTCACGAACTCCGAGAGTGACTGGACAGCCTTCGCCCAGGCGTCATCATCCTCGAGGGCCATATTCGCCGGCTCGACTTTCATGGCTCCGACAAGTGCACCGTCAGTTCGTTCGATCGCGTGTGGGTACACTCGATTGAGGCGGGTCAGATAGCGAACTTCGCTGTTGTCCTCCCCGCCATGTGTGTACTCCTTGTTTTTGATCGCCCACCCGAATCGAGCGACGAGCCACTCGGTGAGCCAGAGGTAATCGGGCTTGACCTTGTGAAGCAAGAAGAGGAGAATCGTGCACATACATCCGAATCCGAGGATCGGGATCGTGAGCGCGGATGGAACGAACGTCGCTGCGATGACGGTGACGAACGCGACTGTGAGAAACAGCATAAGTTCGCCAATCGTGTAGCCCTGGAAGAACGCTGTCGTGCCGCCCAGCGATTGGTGAATCTTTCGTGCATTGTATTCGCTATCGGCTGTGTTCGAACTCATATCGATCACCACCTCGAGACCTTTTCTTTGGTGTTTCTGAGCCCTTGCTTAGCTTTGGCCGATGTTTTCCGTGTAGCGCGTTTGGCGTCATCTTTGGCTTTGTCGCGTATTCGTCCTGAATCCGATTTCCGCAGTGTGTTGTACTGACTGGCGTGCGCCCTCGTCGCGTTCGCTGATTTACCGAGTTTGTACGCTTTCGAGTTACTACTCCCGAGTTTCGTCTGACCGCTTTTCGTTACCGGGCCGAATTTTCCGTTTGCGTAGCCACGATGAACGTTTCGAGCGCCGCGTACGGCACTCCCAGACGCGGCTTTTGCTTTACTGGCACCAGCAGCAGCCGATGCCGGATTTGTGGCGGTAACGCTCTTCTGAGCGATCGTTCGAACGGCGGGGCTACTCCAGTAGACGGTCATGATCATCGCAATAACCGCTGCGGGAATCAGCGTCAATCCAATGAGTAGCGAAAAAAGTTCATTTTGGCCGAGTGTCTCAATACCACCGACTTCCCACCCAATCCGGAAGAGAAGCGCCGCTGGAACTCCAGCAAGGATGAGGCCAGGATAAATCCCTGCTACTCGACGGGCCATGTTCGCAGCTGGTGTGAATGGCCAGGCTTCAAGCGCCCAGATAACCCCCAGAAGCGGCATAGTGACCGTTAGCACGAATATTCCGATCCATCGGAGAGCAACGACGAATCCAGCAACAACTAAGAAGAAATTTGAGATGACAACCATCGCGAGGATTACAAACGTCCCTCCAAGAGTCGCTTGAATAAGTCCGCCAAGACCTGCGGACATATCTTCTATTGGAGCGATCGTTGTCCCAATTGCGTCGACAAATTGCAACGGGATCGAAACTAACGGGAACCAAACGAACGTTCCCATGAACACGATTCCGAGACGTCTCATGAGTCGCTTCCGACGATACGCACTCATCGACCCTGCGCGGAGCCCGATGAACGAGAACGAAATAATCACCATCATAATCGCCAAGGGCATAATATACGCCAGATACACATCCTGATACAAACTTGCCCATGGCTCTCCACTTGGAGTTCCAACAACGATATACTGAGAGTTAGATTCCGGCGCCGGAACACCGACGATGGGCTCCAAGAGCGCTCCGTAGATATCGTTTACTAGCCCAAGAATTGCGTCGGTGAGCCTCTCAATAACGTTTTCAATCGCATTTTCAACTTCGTTTTGGAGCCATGCCATCTAATCGTCACCTCCATCAGATAGCGATTCACCTGGGCCCTCCTCAACGATAGTAAGATCACACGATTGTTCCCCACCATACTCGATTTGCTGTGTGTAGGATGGATCTGATCCTACTTGGACGACAGCTGTCACTGTCATCGGTTCTGTCCCTAACTCGCTACAGTCCAGTGAACCTCCTGCACCACTTGTCTGATAGATTTGACCAAATGAATAGGCAGTCGTCTCTCCGGGCGGCAAGCGTATCTCATGGTGATACGAGACTGTATCGTCTCTACCTAACTTGGCGGCCGGTGCGCCTTTCCACTGAAGTTCTGTAAGTAAGGAGGGAATCGTCCCCACGTTCTCTATAACAACTGCCGCGTATTCATCCCAGACTGGTGAATTCTTCTCCCAGTCCATATCTGGATTCTCTGCCGCCCAGAGCACGTCGGTGATTGTGCACTCTGCATCGAGCGTGATCGTCGTCGAGTCAACCGGTTCATCGGCTTCACGATTCTCGAGGGCGACGAGTTCATACTCACCAGTGTCGATATCGTCTTCAAACCTGCCGAGGATATCGAATGAGGCTTCGGTGTCGTCATCCTCGAGACGGGCTTGATCGAATAACTCGCCATCTGGATCGACGAGGTTGATGAATTTGGCCGAACTCTCTCCAGTCACTTCGACCTCGAGATTCTCGTCGTTCATCTCGACGTTCGCGAAGATATCGCTGTCTTCGGTGTCGAGTCCAGAGCCATCCGCCGAACTATTATTTGAAGGACTTGAGGGAGAATCCGACGTACAACCTGCGAGGACGGCGGTACTGAGTCCGATGGTGGCAAGGACTGATCGGCGAGCGATACGACTCTTGTGAGTTGGATTGTTATCTGTCATCGGTATCTGTAAGTCCAAGAAACGTGCCGTCTGTCAGGCAGTCAAACCCGTAGACAGCCAAGGAAACTGGCAGGAACCAGAGCAGCGTCACGAGCGCTAACTCGACGAGTTGAGCAAACTTCGGATACTTCGGTGGGATCTTTGCCCGATCCTCTGCAGTAGCGTACATCGTCTCCGCACGCCACCAATCCTCGGCAACGTACGTTCCATCGACCAAGAGCGATGGTCGCTCCTCAAGTTGGAGGCGGGCCATCCCACTGGCGTTGAGGGGAGCCGACTGGTTGCCGACTTCCACGCGCCCAGTCGTCACCGGTTCTCCAGTCGCGTTTTCCGTAACTACTGCTTCGACGACCGCTCCCGAGGAATTGACCTCGAGAACGGTCAGGTTGAGATTCGTTTCGCGAACGGTCCCTTCGTTCTCGAGCGAGACTGATTGTGACTGGCCACGAACGATTCCGTGAACGGTCACTGTGTCGAACGAATCTGCTGCGAGGGATTCCGATTGCAGTGCAACGGACGACGTATTTACGTACTGATCGACAGGCGTAACGTCGATGTCGTCACCGAGGGATGGGGCCTCATGTTCACTCCCCCAGGTTGCTTCGATCTCGAGTGGTGGTTCGACAGTATCGGCCGCGCCACCCGCCACGTCTGGTTCCGCCTGCATTGGTACCGCGTAGAGTTGCGCCGGACGAACGGTGGAATTCGCTCGAGTCGCGCCTGATTCGGTGCGTGAGACCATCGTGTGCCAGCCGTCTGCGCCTGCGGAATAGAAGCGCCAATTCCCGCGAACCTGTGTGTTGTCGTCGATATCGATCCCTGACCAGACGGTACCCGGGTGAACGACAGCACCGGTGCGGTTGTCATCGGCTTCGAACGCCATCTGGTTTCCATCGGCGGTGTCGACTCGATTGACGGTAGTGTTGACCGAGTCAGTTACTGTGAGCTGTTCGGAAGGGTGGTTGATTTCTGTCTCCCACGAACCCTCACAGGAGTCCGTGCTCTGATTATACTCGTCACACGTCCGCTCCTTCTGACGAAGTTGAGCGGAGATCTCTGCTTCAACTGCTAGCGTTGGGTCGCCTGACAGACTGCTGTACTCGAGGGACGACCGATGGCTTGCGTTGGAATCGAGTTTCAGACCATCTGCCTCGAGGGTGACACTCTCGAGATCGGTCTCCTCGAGCGACCATTCGTCCCGTACTGGTCCGCTCTCACTGTCGTCTGGCACTTCGACTCGGTAATCGGATATCGCGAGAACCTCACCCTCCGGCGCGATATACGTCGTTGACTCGTTCCCCGACTGGAGAACCGTCGACGGATTGACTGCAAAGATGCTACTGTATGCGTCTTTGATGAAGCGTCTATTCTCAAGGGCTGCTGCCTCGGGGTGGATCGATGTCTCTTCATCACCAGCGGCGTAGTCGTCGAAGTCACCGCTATTCCAGCGTTCGACATCCTCGATTGGGTCGTCGAACAAGTAGTCCGTCGATCGCGAGAGGTGCTGTGAGAACTCCGCAGGCGAGGACGCATTCTCTGTTAGGTCATCACTCGAGAGGTTCGCCTGATCTGTATCTTCCGACCACAACAGCTGAAATCGCGACTCGTTGACACCATAATCAGGGCCGTCCACGGGGAGCGCTGTACTCGAATTCGTCTCTGGTGAGGCAGATGCTGTAGTGTTCATCAGCCCAATGGCGAGACTACTCGTAACGAGGAGGACGACAACGATCACCGGCCGGAGCATGGTCATCGACAATATGGTGTGGGAGGTCGTGTTCGGATGTGTTAGGATCTAGAACGGCTTGACACAACTGGAGAAGTTGAATCCCATCTGGCTTCCGACGTTGTCGATGAGTTCGGGCGAGATAAGGGCGAGGACGATGATTCCGAACCCAATACCCGACATAACCAGCCGCTCTTTGGCGGTATTCTTCTTCTCGGGATTTCCTCCGGCACGCATGTACGAGAGGCCTGCCCGGCAAACGTAGAAGCCCGTTGCAGGGAGCCCGAGTCCGGCAATCGCACCGAAGACAATGGTGATCCCGGTTTCGACGCCAGTCCCACAGTAGACATCACCCACATCCGACTGGGCAGTCGCTGAGCCAGTCATAATGACGAGGAATGCCATCCACATGGCGATCGAGAGTACCTTCGGTGACATTCGGACAAACAGGGATCGGAATTGCTCCGAGAACGTGGAGTGCTCATCAGGACGTTCGGTAGACTGTTCGGCGGAATCGTGATGGGGGCTATTACTCATATGGGGCAATTTCTGGGTGTAGTGCGTGAAGCCGTGGCTGGTCGTCCTCGTCGTTGGACAGCGATTCAATCAGGCCCTCGAGATCGTACTTTGTACCATGAATCACATCGGTAACCAGTACGTCCCAGTCCTGAGGGGTGCTCTTGCAACTGGTCAATCGTGTAATCAGTGTGTCTCGGACAGATCTGGAGACAATGGTGTTGCTACTCCACCTGAGTAACACTGCGTTGGCAGATATGACCAGAATTCGTGTGTGAACAGTATTGCGCAGCATTATTCTCTGATCTAATGTCAGCACTGAATACTCATTATTGGTATTACATAATAATTACTATTATGGGTGGTGGTTGATGATTTATCATCTACTGAGAGTTATCTATCGAGATTGGCTATTAGAGAGGTTAAAACATAAATTAATTAACTTAAAATGGTTAAGATACCAGTATAAACCCGCTGAAACGGCCCTTTCTGCTGGAAGACCGGACACAATTGGGTTGACGACTCGTTCGTGGGGTCCGGAAAAGAGTGCTCTCGCTGCGGTGCATTCGATGATGTCGATCACGAATTTTATCAGTGAGCAGCACTCTTCGCGATCGGCTAATCAGTGGTGCAATTGCTGTGTTAGTCACCGCTATCGGATACTACGACATAGTAGGCGTATCTTCCTGGGATCTACTCGCGTTCGTACCGAACAGCTTGCTCCTTGTGCTGGTACTGTTCGCTGCAGTGGTTATGGTACAAGGATGGTGTGGCTTTCACCCACTGATTCACGCCCGAAGCGATATTTCACGGAATAGAGACGCTTTACACGGCCGGCTGTGGTGACCGGCCAAGCGTGGACGATGGGAACCATGGTCCCCGCTCACTTTCGCCGGTGGATTCACGATTCCAGAGTCCCGACTGTTGCCTATGTTCTATCCCCGAACCCAACGGTTTCGCGGTCGCTCCCCACCCGGTCGCCCCGAGTGGACGGTCTCGACAGTCGCCCGACGCTCGAGTAATCACTCGGAAACGACGTCGTGCGCTGTCACCGGGCCGACGTCGCGCTCGACGAGTCGCACTATTTCGTGACGCTCACTCGAGAGACGCCCGGTCGGTTCCAACCCGAGGTTTTCGAACACCTGTCGTCGCCGATGGCGCACATGATCTCATCTGGGAAGTCGACAGAGGAGATTTCTACGCACCTGAGGTGCGTCCACTGAAGGAAGTCGAACCGACGCTTGATGAGATTGATGACGAACCTGAGAACGGTCCCACGTTTACCGATGCCAAAATCTCTCGGACGACCCATCTCGCACGCGATCACACCTTCGAATTGTTCGACTCTGGCCGCGCACAGAACGCGACCTACGAGGACACTCGCTTTCTCGAGTTTCAGGCGTTTCTCGGGATGGCTGGTTGTGGAACTTCGCAGGGTGCAACCCGGTTCCAGTTCCGTCGTGGGACCGAATATGGTCCTCATGGCGACACACACCTTCGGACAGTCAAAAAATTTGACCCCGAAGACCTGATATCCGGGTTTCAAGAAGCGACTGACCGGCTGCTATCGGTCATCCAGTCGGAAGTCACGTTCCGTCGCCCCGTTACGGTAGCCATCGATATCACGACGCTCCAGTATTACGGCGACGTCGAGGGAATGGGGATGGTTAGTGGAACAAAAGACAGTGACAAACGAGCGTTCAAATTTGCGACGCTCTCGATTGTCGGGTGGAATATCCCGCTTGTATTGGCTGTCGAACCCGTCCGGGAGAGCTCGGCATGGGACGAAAACCCACCAAATCGAATTCACAGTGTAGTCCGACGACTTGTTCGACGCGCGCAGGAGCTCGTTCCGATAGAAATGATCTTGTGCGATTCCGAGTTTGACGCGAAGCCGGTCTACCAGACGTTGTCGAATCTCGACGTGAACTATCTCATTCCGAAGCGAACGTACAGCTCCGAGCGGGCGGCTATCGAGAAAATGAACGATGATTGGCAGAACGTAGCCGTGGAATCTGCGACCGTTCATACTAAACGGGGATCGCACGCGATGCAATTTCTGTACGTCCCATCGACGAAAGGAGAGGGTACAGCAGTCTTTGCGACGAATCTCTCAATCGGGCCAGACGAGGCCGAGACGTTTTGTCGCCGGTACAACCGTCGCTGGCAGATCGAGAACGAGTACAAGTCGATCAAGAACGACTTCCTTGCGAAGACTTCTTCTAAGGATTACCGCGTGCGGCTCTTTTTTTTTTCGTCTTCGCAGTGTTACTCCACAACGTCTGGCGGCTCACCGATTTCTTGTTGAAGACGGGTGTCGGATGTGAGATAGACTACGCACCGATTCTCACAGCCGGTGAGTGTGTCGAATTGGTTTGCTCAGCGCAGATACCGCCGGATTAACTTTTACCCAACTCGGGCCGCCCGTCGTGAGTGGCGACACTCTACGAGACGTCGAATTCTGACGCGTTTTCGCTCACTTGCTGAGATCAATCCGAGAAGTATAGCTGAGACCTCACTAACGTGGCCCATTCGAGCCACGATTGGCCCGGAAAACACGAGAAAATAGCCTATCCTCCGAAACTGTGTGAAAAAGGATTTCATCACGCAAGCGAACTGGTTGGTCTGGCACCGACTGACGTGGGATAACGATACGAAAGTCGCCGGGCGCGTGCTCGGCAGCGAGTACCGCGAGCGCGTCGCCGATCTCAACGATGGGGAAGCGTTCGTGCAAACCGACTGGGGAGCAGACCGCGTTGACCGCGTGCAATTCCGACGGAAGCGCACGTTCGACGCGGGTGCGACGCCCGGACTCGAGGATTTCGACCGCCCGGAACTAAAATCCGTCGGCGAGAATCTGGTTTCCGAACTCGAGGAAATCAGCGCCCAAGAACAGCGCCGACAGGACCGGGTGGCACAACTCGAGGCGGAACTCGAAGACCGTGAAAACCGAATTGACGAACTGGAGCAGAAGCTCGAGAGCCAAGACGATATCGCGGCGGCGGCCACCCAAATGGCCGATGCCCTGTCGAACCACGGGGCCGACACGGAGGCTGATACGTCCGCGCCCGTGTCTGAGGTCATCGAGGAAAAGAATCGCTTAGAACGCGACCTCGAAGCCCGCGAGGACCGAATCGCTGATCTCGAACGCGAGGTAGAATCACTCCGCGAGGAACTCGCCGACCGGCCGACGCTCGAGGACTTCGAGACCGCACGGGAGGCGACCGAACGACTCGCGGATGCGTTCGGCGTCGGAACCGACGGCGAATCGGGGAAGTGGAAGCGCAAGTTCGAGGCCGCACAAGAACGAATCGATGAACTGGAGGCCACGCAGCCGACGGTCGATGTCCCCGACGACTACGAATCGTTTGTCGACGACGAGTACGTGCAAGAGGTGATCGACGAAGCGAAAGACGAAGGCTCGCCGCGGTATGTGCGAGCGGTCGTCGCCAGTATCCTCCGCCGCGGTGGTCCGGTCCCGCGCGAGGAAATCGCCCGCGATATCGATATCAAGTCGGACACGAACATCGAGAAGGGAATTAAGCCGTTGGCCGATCGCGGGATAGTGACGACCGACGGCACCGGGCCGGGGAAAACGATCGACTTCGACCTCGAGAACGTCCAAGTGATTCACGAGCAACAGGCTCGGAAAGAGCGGACGGAAGAATTGATGGACCAGTTCTGACGGGTCCACCCGAGACGGCGAGATAATTGGTGATTCACCGATCGGGGTGCGAGGATCGTGTTCTCGTGTGGTTCGCAACTGAGCGAACCATGAACCTCGAACCAATCGACCCGAAAACCGCAGTTGAATTGTACCTCGCCGAGCGCGAGGCCGAAGCGGCCGAATCGACGATCCGCTCGCACGGAGCACGACTGAGCCACTTCGTCCGCTGGTGCGGCGAGCGCGACATCGACAACCTAAACGACCTCACGGGGCGGAAGCTCCACGAGTACCGTCTCTGCCGACGGAACGACGGCGACCTGAAGAAGACGACTCTGAAGACGCAGATGGACACCCTCCGGGTATTTGTCCGGTTCCTCGGCACGATCGACGGCGTCGATCAGGACTTGCACGAGAAGGTCCGATCGCCCGATCTCCGCCCGGGCGAGGGCGTCCGCGAGGTGATGCTCGACCAAGAGCAGGCTGAGGCGGTTCTGGACCACCTCGAGCGGTACGAGTACGCGTCACTTCCGCACGTGACGCTCGCGTTCCTTTGGCACACGATGATTCGGATGGGAGCCGCGCGCTCGCTCGACGTCGAGGATATCCTCCGAGAGTGGGGACAGGATTTTTGAGAGGCTCAATCAGCTATAAGTCCGAGAATCGAGTCATTCACTTTGAAAAGACATTTCAGTGAATAATATATAAGAGAATATTGATGCCCAATCGACTAGCTGTACACTTCACGGCAAGGCGCGAAAACAAGGTCCAGACATGTCACGAGGTACAGGAGGGTGATAACGGCCTCCACCTCGTTAACGACCATAGTGAACAGGTGGGATACGTTCCGTATGACAAACTTCAATTCGTAGAGGGACTGGTAGACGAGTAACAATCTCTTAAAACGCGGTTTGTTTGGTTGTGCTATTTTGCACGTAGAAGCTTAGAGACGTCTAATTTCTGGATTAGTGAACGTCACACAGACATACATCTTAATTATGGATGCGGCCCATTATGTATATGGTTCGCCACTCCCACCAAGACGCGCTTTCTGAGTCTGAGTTTGAGCAGCTCGTCGAAGCGACCGACGAACTCTCGAAACCGTACGACGCCGAATGCCTGTTCGTGTTAGTAGCGGCAGGACGTCTCGGCATGCGGGCCGGCGAGATCTCGCACCTTCGCGAGTCGTGGATCGACTGGGACACCAACCAGATCCAGATCCCACGGTTCGATCCGTGCGACCACGGCAAGGGCGGCACTGTCTGTGGCTACTGCCGGGCTCAGTCTAATCTGGCGGTCGAGAACGGCACCTACGAAACTCTCGAGGAAGCCGTCGAGAACCGCTGGGAACCGAAGACCGAGAATAGCGCACGCGCAATCCCGTTCGACTACGATGATTTCGTCGAGACCGTGGTCTGTGAGTTCTTCGACGATCGTGACTGCTGGCCTCACTCGCGCGTTTCCATCAACCGGCGTGTCGATCGGATCCTCGAGGCCGCCGGCTATCCGACGTCCAAGTGCTACCCGCACTCGTTGCGTGCGACCGCTGCGAGTCACCATGCCTATCGTGGGCTGCCAGCGGCCGCCCTCCAGTCGCTATTCGGATGGTCGAACCTCCAGACCGCGCAGAAATATCTCCGGCTCAGTGGCGGTGCAACGGCCAAGGCGCTCAAGGACGCCCACGCAGACTAATCTTCGAGGATAGCTTCTATCTGCTCGCGCGTCGCGTCGTCGAGATCGTCACGGCGCTCATCTAAGACCACGCGCGCAAGTACGCGATTCAGTCCTTCGTTCAAATTCTGGCTTCTCGGTACGGTTTCCTTCCATTCTGCCCACAACTCATCAGGGCAATCGAGTGTATACTTCGTCATTGCGCTGGTACTCATGTACGCCGCCACCTACTACTTATAGCCACTTGTAGTTATTGACTACAGTGAACAACAAGTGATTGTAGTCACCAACAAGTATTAGTTGTTGCATGTTGTAGGGGTTAGTATGGCAGAGACAGACAGCGATCAAGTTGAATCGTTCACTGACCAATACGATCCGTTGGTCGGCCACGCATCAACGATATGGGGAACGCAACTGCTGACGTTCGGTCTTGTGCTCCAGATGTGGAATGACATGAGGGGGCTTTCCGGGATCGGAGAGCCGACGGCGTTGTTGGTGATGATATTGGGAATCGTGGTGTTCGCGTTTCCCATGATCGTTGCGGCGTACAGAACAATCCGAGGTGGTTCGGAATGAACGGTGAATCCGAAAACGAGGTCACGCACTGCGAACACACCCTCCCGACGTGGGACGAACTCGAGGAGGACTCGGAGTGATGAACGAAAACGGGACTGGCCGATGCGGTCACGAAGACTGCAACCTCGAACTCGAGGATGGTGAGGCGGTCCGTCGGGCAGGGTCTAACACCCGGTTCTGCACGAGTGAGCACCTGCTCGCTGATGCGAACGGGAAGAATCTCGACGAGGACGGAGGCGTTATCGAGCCAAAACTGGAGGCAGAACAATGAACGGTGAATCCGCAGACGCAATCCAGCGCGCTGCCGACGAGATCGACGGAATGGAGTACTACGGTGTCACCCTCTTCGTGAAGGATGTCGATGCCGACGAAGAGCGTATTGAGGTGTCGTTCCACAAAGACCGGTCAACGCGTCACGTAGACAGCACCTCGCTGTACTATGGAACGTCCTACTACGAAGATTCGGAGAAGTGGCGTTGCGTGATGAACGACAACTACGCAGTCACGGACAAGGCGCTCGAGACCCTCGAGTCGGCAACTGGCCGAACGGAGGTTCCAGCGTAATGCCCGCCGATGGTACTCAGCGCGACTACTCGAACCCCTACGTGTGGGACCACAACGACGAAGTAGTCGAACGACACCGAATCAGGGGCATAGTCGACTACCGTTGCCGAGATTGCGGAATAGTCTGGCGCGAATGTCTCCCTGAGGAAGATTCACGCTGCCCGGAGAGTGAACAATGAGCGATTCATCTGGAAATGGGATTCAGCAAGACGCTGAAAAGAACATCAAGAGAGGCCAGTTAGTCCAGGCTTTTATCGTATCGCTTCTACTGACTCTGTTCATGCTAACGATCCTCTCGTCAGTGGGGGTGCTCTAACGAATGTCCGAGAAAGAAACAGAACGATACACGATCACGATCGGCGACATCCTCGAGTTCCACAACATCGAGGCGAAGAGCATCGAAGAGTCGGAAGTGACGGCAAACGGCGTCCTCGCCGTCGATTACGTCCCGGAGGACGAGTCATGAGCGGTCAATCTGAGAAAGAAACAAACCGGTTGAAGGAGATGGTCTACGAGTACGTAGAGGAACGCCAAGGCGTTTCTTTCGTAGAATTAGAGGGCCTTCTCGAGGATGAGATCGAGATTGAGGGCGAACAGTGGATAGCATCCACAATTGACCCGAAGATCAATTTCTGGGTAGGGCTGAGCGAGGAGTTCTCAGACTTAATCATAGACATGCTGTCTGACGAGGAACTCTACGTTGATCCGTGTCAGCCCATCGTCTACATGGTGGACGGAAAGGTTCCCGACCTGGACATCGTTAAACAACCACCGGCGGACGGTTACAAGACCGAAAGGTGGCTTCCTGTGGCGTTTTACACATACGATCCGGAGGATGGCCATGAGCGGTGAGTCTTCCCAGCAAGGCAATCGCGAATACACCGACGTCCGGGAGATCCACCCAGACTACTACGAACAAGAGTGCTGGAACTGTGGGTACAGCGCGCTCCGAAAGCGCTCGTTCCAAACCTGCCCGAAGTGCTTCATGGGACAGGAACAGCACGAGGACAGGGACAGCGAGATCTACACCGACGAGGGCTACATCGACTATCGGCTTCTCTGGTACGGCGACGTATCGATGGAAGAGGCACATCGTCGATATGGGGAGACGCAAGAAGACGTCTGGAAGAACATGAATCCGCCACACGTGGATAAACGGACGGTGAGAATCTGATGCAAGACACGGATACTCGACTTTGGCGCTGCCCCACTTGTGGGCACGAACAGAGTCGACACCACGCCGAGAAGGAGCGGCCGTTCTGCGACGAGTGCGACTTTCGAGACGCGCTCCTGATCGAAATGAGGCCGATCGGCCCTGGGCGTGAGAAGTTCTACGACGAAAGCGGAAACGCGGTGAATCCATGACAGCGCGAGATCCGGACCATCAGACAGAGCAGCGATACGAGTATGTAGTTGCCCGAGCAACGGAACGCATCAACGATTACGCCGAAGACGGTTGGCGTCTCGTCGAGACTGTCGAAGAACACGGTACGACGAAGAAATTGATCTTCGAGAGGCCTACCGATGACGAGTGAAACGTGCGCGGGCGAGGTGAATCGATGATCGAATGGGCTTTGACCGGGATCTTATTCCTGGTCTTACTCCTGATCACCAGCTCGCTGGTGACGGGTTGGCCGTTCGGTGGGTCAATCGGGTGGATCAAATGAGCGAAAAAGAGAAGAACCCAATAGTTCGAACACTCACCCGCCCACTTGCGATCGTGGCAGTGATGGCGTTCGTGACGCTGGTCGTAACGCTCTTCGAAGGGGTCGCGGTCGGCCTCGAAATGATGCAGATATCGTTTATCGCATTCGGCGGACTGTGGCTCCTCGAGAAAGGCATTGCGTGGCGGGAGGGAGGTGATCGCCATGTCTGATGTGCAGAAGAAGATCGATAAGAGGTCGTACGAGCTCAACACGCTCGACGATGGCACGGTACAGTCCGACATCGTCGAGGTGAATGAGGTGGTGGTTAGAGATGCCTCGAACTGCCGAACACTGGAGGAGTTCCATGAGTAGCGATAGACAGAAGAGCCAGATGAACCGTATCATCAAGTGGACGAAAAGGGCGATCGACAAAGAGAAAGTCGAGTCGTCGGGGGATACCTGGAAAGAGGTGTATCGGTCTCAGAGGAGAGTTCCTGGATTCGTCCTCGCGCTCGTCTCTATCTGGTCGTATTGGCTTTACCAGTCTGGCCGGCTCAACTGGATGGTTGTTGCCGGTGGTCTGGTCATCGTAGCATACTCGTCCGTTCCCGCGATCGGTGCGTACCAGTATATGATGGAGTGTGAGTGCCATGACTGACAGACAGCGAAAGAAGACAGATCACGAGGTGTGCTAAATGGCGCTGTCAAAGGAAATGCTCGAGGCGTACGGGCGAAAAGAGTTGGATAAGTACACTCACTGGGTGTACGCGCTGAATTGCCGGAATACGTATCGTACGTTTGACGAACTCGAACGAAAGGCAGAGAATCGCTTAGGAGATAAGCCATGGTGGCTCCGTCAGGCGTTTGAGGCCAATCGACTGTACTACATCGGGCAGACCGAGAACTTGGAGAAAAGGATCGGACAGCATTTCAAGAATCAAAACTCGTCTGACTTCACCACACTGTTCGGACCGGCCGGGATCGAAAGACTAGAACCGGTGCACAGCAGGAATAGCGCAGAATATACTGAAAAACAGCTACATGAGGCGTGGAAAGACGTCGATGACTGGTTCGTATACTCAAAATGAATAGTGAGAAAGACGACACGGAGGTCGATCACCCGTGGATGTACAAACCGATCCTGATGCTGATGGACTGGTTCGGAGAGAGACGCAAACGGAGAGAGATCGAGGAGTTAAACGAGAAGATCCATGACAAGTGAACAACCCGAGGCACGCGGCGAAACGGGAGTTGACCGCTCACTAAAGAACGTTGGCGGGCCCGTTGGTATGGGTCCTGCCTTCGTTATAATTTTCCTCGCTATCATAGCTGTCGCGGTGACTGCCCCTTATCGGTGGCTCAAGAGGTGGCTCAATCGTGACTGAAAGACCCGAGGCACGAACCTCACTGATAATCTGTTATCGCTGTCAAACCCCAATCTCCGGTTCTGTCGCACGATACCGCGGAGAACCGGTACATCGGAACTGTGACTCGCCGTAAGAAACTAGGATCTTGCCGTTGTAGGATTATGTATGGTTATTAAAACTGTAGTAGAGACTAGCAGATGCCAGATCAGGGACGTCCACAAGCGGGCGATCAACGCAGGCCTCGCCATCGGCCTCGTCGACGACATCGCGACGCTGCACATCGGTAACGTCAGCGTGGATTTCCGGACCCAGTCCCAGAAAGAGCGATGGCGTGCCCGCTCTGCAATGGGCGAGGCAGACATCTTCGAGTTCCTCGAGCGCCATCTCGAAGACGACGACGTGTTCTGGGATGTCGGCGCTGCGGTGGGAACGTACTCAGTATTCGCAGCGACGCTCGTCGATCGGGTTGTTGCTTTCGAACCTGAGCCGCTGAACCTTTCCAGAATCCGCGAGAACACTGCACTGAACGGGCTAAACAACGTGCAGGCGATGAGGTATGCACTTTCCTCCTCGCCAGGGTCAGCGCGACTCGAGCGGAAAGACGGTGTCGGGCATGGCGGTCACACACTCTCTCCGGAAGGGAGCTTCGAGGTTGACGTTATCCGTGGCGACACGATCGACCCAGCGCCGGACGTCATTAAGATCGATGTCGAGGGTCACGAGGCACATGTTCTCGACGGCCTCGGCGATCATCTCGATACAGTGCGGACGGTCATCGTGGAGGTCCACGAGGATGCGCTACTCAAGGACGTCCTCGAGCCGCTGGAGCGAGCTGGCCTCGAGGTTGAGGAGTTCGGCGACCGTGATTCGCTGCTTGGCGGCGGGTCAGGAGAGTTCCATCTGCTGGCTCGTCGGTGATCTTTTCTGGAGACCGGTTCCGAGAACGTTAGTCTGGGGTTTGACCGTCCAGATTGGTGTGTCGTACTCTCCCCACCAACAACTACGCCAGTCGCTGGTGGGGTAGTTCTTCTAATCATCATTTGGGCGTCATCCCGGTTGTATAGATGGCAAATAGATAGAAAGTACTTACGAGGTGGTGTTGTAGAAAGGAGTGGTTCTGATACACTACTGAATACTTATAGTTCTGCACGTATTACGTTCAGTTAGGACAGTGTTTTGCACATGAACGTAGCGGGCTACATTCGAGTGTCCACAGAGCAGCAACGAGACGAAGGTTCCCATGAAAGCCAACGGGAGCAACTCGAGGAGTGGGCCGACCGGAACGACCACGACCTCGAGGTCTTCGAAGACATCGCGATATCGGGCCAGTCCGAAGAGCGCGAAGCGTACGAGGACCTGATGGGACGAGCTGAGGACTTCGACGCGATCGTGGTTAGGGAACTCTCCCGCTTCGGCCGCTCACTCCGCAAGGTGCTCAACGATGTCCACGATCTCAGCGAGAGGGACGTAGACTTCATCTCGATTAAGGACCAGTTCGACACGTCGACCGCTCAGGGAAAACTGATGATGCACATGATCGGAGCGTTCAATCAGTTCTGGGCCGACCTCGCACGTGAGCGCGCGAACGAGATGGTCCAACGACGACGGGAGCAGGGCAAACCGATCGGCAGGCCAAAGAAAGTCAACGAGGAGCAGCTCGAGGACGTCCTCGAGTGGAACGAACGAGGCATGAGCTACAACGAGATTGCCGTGCTACTCGGAGAGATTCACGATGTGGATGTTGATCGAACGACAGTCTACCGATACTGCAAGCAACACGGAGCAGAAGCATGAACGAGAAATCAGAAACACAGACTGATCAGGTGGAATGGGAAATAGAAGCAAGAAGCACGAACATCGTCGAACTCACACTCGAGACCGACACGGAACGAGTGACTTTCCCGACGTCGCGGGAGTCGGCGAAGGAGATCGGGAGGGCGCTATTCGAAGTCGCTCACGAACTGGAAGAACTGGAACAGGAGGCTCTTGATGACCTCGAGTGACAGACGGCCATCGCAGATCATTCCGTCGATTGGACTCCCACGACCACCAATCGTGCTTTTGTCTGGTTTTCTCATAGCTATAGTTTCTGCTGCTATCGCTCACCGTCTCGAGTCCGAGGCTCTTCTCGTATCCGGTTTCGTTATCGGGGTAGCGATGTGCACTATCAGTGGGTACGAAATCCTACACGGTGGTGAGGTGAGCCGATGAGCGATAGTTCCCCATCACGCACTGAACGGCTACGTACTCTCGCGGGCCTCGTTCTTGGGATGGATGCCGAGAACACAAAGGAACTCGACGAACCGATCGGGAGTATCCACGATGCGCCGCAAACATTGAACGTCGCGTACGACTGGGTCGATAGAATCCTCATCGACGACCCCGAGACGGACAAAACGTACCAAGTGGTGAAGGAAGACGATGAACTCGCCCTCGAGGAGGTCGACGATGACTGCACCAATTGAATACGGAGATCGTGCCTGTAAGACATGTTGGGGGGACACAGTCCACTCCTACGAAATAACAGGAGACACGGTTTACTGCTTGGAGTGTGGCAGCGAGTTAGGAACCATCGACTGGGATCAAGACGCTATCGTAGAAATATGACTGATATAGAGCCACTGCGAGTCTTTCTGAGTTTTATGCGAGAGTATTCGTTGTTCTTCGCACTCTGGGCTCTCGTTCTGTTTGCAACCATAATTCTTGGTTGGGGCACGATTGACAGCGTCGCGATCTCCACTGGCCACTCTTTCGCTATTGGAGTGTCCTTTGGATTCGTGATAGGAGTGCTCGCGATGCTACTCGCCGTTCAGTTCTTCAGGACCGTCAGCCGGAAGGAACAGCTCGAGTCGGCGGTCTGAAACACTGCAGGAACGGATCTCTCGTCAGTAGGATCGGTTGTACTGAAACTGCCCGTCTCGCTTCTGTACGCGCAAGTTCCCACCGCGCTTGCGTGCGACCCTCTGCGCTTCGTCCTCTGCCGCTGATTTTAGCCGATGCGTCGAGTGCGTGGACCCGTTGACCATCACCGTCCACTGCCCTCCCTGGGATCTGACTTCTACCGTCATACATCTAGTACAGTCTCTTTCTAGATAGGTTTATCGACGGTGTACGTACGCGTAGGGTAGGTATGACATGGGTGGAGACCGTACTAAGATACTGTATGAATCTGATACCAGACAAGCCGATGACCGACGTAGTGCTCGAGAATATCCAGAGTATCCAAGTGGTGATTCTGTTCGGTTTGCTCAGTACGATAAGCTATGCCCTCGGCTGGGGACACAGCAATCGAGAGCAGATCAAGAATCAGGACATCACACAGAGCGTCTTCGCAGAGATGACCTCAGCAGCCCAACCGGCGCTCGTCCCCAGCTGGGTCGAGCCGACGATCGTCATCCTCGGCATTCTGTTCTTCGCCACAGTCGTCCTCGAGGCGTACGCTGAACTCCGTCTCGAGTCGGTCGATATCTGAGTCGCACGGCCCTGCCTGCGGAGATCTACGGTTTTCTGGTCGGATCAACCTCTGACGGGGAGTACATCTAACTCAATAAACAAGGGCGTCTTAGTCAGGGGGTGGGGGTAACGGTCGGTCACATCACGTTGTCGTCGACGTCCTTCTTGAGCAGCGCTTTGACCTTTCGTGATTGCTTGTCACCGATGTCGTACTCCAACTCAATTAGGTCACGGTCGATATACTGTTGCCCGTGATTGTCAGAAATATACTCACTAATGGCCCCCTCGGAGGTGATCTTATTGTAGATATCTTTGGGATCCTGATCCTCGTCTTTCTTCTTTTCTTCCTCCGCAGCGATCAACTCCTCGAGCAGCTCCTCGTTAAGATCTCTCGTGTACTGTGACTTCTTCTCCTCGTAGGCCTGACGGAGTTCCTCGGATGGCGGCCGGAGAGTGAGGTACTTGTATCGCTTTCCGTTGAGCGTGGAGTACTTCTTGTAGATCTTCCCCGTATCCGTGTTCTGCTGGCATCGCTTGTACTTCGCGATCGTGTACCCAGCATCCTCGTTCTTCTCGTGCATCTGGACCAAGGCAGACATCCGGCCTCGAGCAGTCTTCTGCAGCTGGCCGAACGCAGGCAGCGTAAAGATAGCTCCCCGGTTTTGGTGCCTCCAGGTGTCGAGAACGTTCGACAGGACCTGGTTGCTCTTCGAGTACCATTCGTGGGCAGAAGCCTCCACAGAGGCCTCTTCGAAGACGATTACACTACCACGACCCAGAGAGTCATCGGTCACGAGTTCCATGAACTCACGGACACCAAACGCCACCTGATCGATGCTAAAGTCCGGGTCAACGGCCTCTGCAATCCGGATAGAGGCCCAGGACTTCCCAGAGCCCGTCTCGCCGACAACCGCCGCCATCCAGTTATCGTTGTGGCGATGCATCTTATTCCACACCTTGTGCCGGAGAATCGGGTTATCTCTAACCAGAGGTGGAACGGCGTCTTTTGATTTTGTTTTCTCGATGGACATTAGACAATTGCGTCAGCAGGGTCTGCGATTTTCGTCTTTGTTGCCGCGGCGAATCCAAGGTCTCGAGCGACGTGATCGAACGCGTGGGACCAATACAGCAGCCACGAGCAAGGAATACGGTATGGCTCTTCCTGGGTGACCTTCTCAACTCGGCCTCCTTGTGTGATGACCTTCGTTTCCGTCGTCGTCTCATGAGCCAACACATCGACTCTCTCAAGCTTGTATTCCTCCCACATGTCCTCGACGTCCTCCTGGTAGATGTGGAGTTCGTCGTAGACTCCAACGACTGAGGCTTGGAAAGAGGCCTGTATTGGCATTGTGACGGCCCCTGCGATCTTCGCCTCACGGTATTGCTTCCGCCGCACGTGCATCTCTTCGAGGGAGTCGTTCACCAGCCGAGTCACGCGTTCGCTCCGCTGCCTGTCCATTTCGTCGTTATTCATCGTTGGAGGCCTCCGGATGCTTGCGGATGATAATGCACTCCTCATGGACGATCACGGGGACGATCCCGTTGTGGATCATCATCTGGACTGGTGAGCCGGATCCGATCCCTATGTTTGCACAGTAATCTTTCGGCAGCGTGGATCGGAGCGATCCATTGCCATTGTCCCGAACATTTCGGGGTTCTGTCTCTCTGATTAGGCTGTCCATCTCTGTCGCGCGCTCGAGATCTGCGAGTAGCTCTTGTCCTGGTAACTGTGCCATAGAAGGTTGTACGACGTGAAACCACTTAAAGCACCATTACAAGTCCATACTTGTGACATACCTATTCCACTAGCATCCCATTCTCGTGCCACAAAACTAGACTATACCCCTTAGGACGTCGGTAAATCAATTGATGCCTCAAAAAGACAGCCTTACCGCTGTTTTCCGAGACGCCGACGAGGTCGTCGACGAGAACCGCGAGATGGCGCACAGAATGATGGACAACCGCGGGATCATGCCCGAAGTACGCATGATCGGCGGTGCGATGGTCACGATCCTGATCATCGCACTCGTTCTGACGGAGATTTACAACGCGGTCTCGATTAACAACACCAGCGCGTTCTACTCGCTGGTCGAGGACCTCGAGACGACAGGTGTCGCCGCAATGTCACTTCTCGTGGTGGGGTTACTTGTAGTTGCTGCATCCGCGATCATGCGGTACTTTGGCGGCGGATTCGGTGGAGGTCGATAAATCATGAGCGTGACAGAAAAACTCAAAGAAGCGACCGAGATCGAGCCGAAACGAAACGCAGCGGAATCTGTCGTCGACATGGACGGCCGAGGGATCATGAACGAGGTCCAGCTTATCGGTGGTGCGATGGTCACGATCCTGATCATCGCACTCGTCCTTTCGGAAGTCTACAGTGCTGTAGACATTTCCGAAGGTCCGTTTTCCGAGATTGCAACGGACCTTGAAACCACAGGTGTCGCCGCCATCAGTTTGCTCGTGGTGGGGCTCCTCGTAGTTGCGGCGTCGGCGATCATGCGCTACTTCGGCGGCGGATTCGGCGGAGGACGGTAACCCCTTCGCGGTAATTGCGACATTTTGTCATGAAGGGCACCATTTGGACTGTAACGATAGTTGCGATACTGGCCGGCGTGATGTTCGCCGGGGTCAGCATGCAGTATGGCGAATCGTTCCAGACCCGGGACGTCGTCGTCGAAGAGCACACGCTCTCGGATACTGAGCCGATCACTCTCGAGTATGCCGATGAGTGGCGGAACATGGTCAACGGAAGCGAGGAGATCAGACGAAGCAACGGAGACGTACTCACCCGCGGGGTTGACTACGAAATAAACTACGAGACAGGCGAAGTGACCGCAAACGAAACGCACGACGGCAGAGACGTAGAAATCGATTATCAGTACCGGGTTCGAGACGATGACACCGAGGCGATTAGTGCAGTCGTCGGCCCGCTCTCGCCATTAATCGGATTGCTAGTCCTCATCGCATGCGGTGGAGTGTTGCTCAAATGGATCGGCATGCTGCCATCAGGAGGTGGTTCCTGGTGACGTGGAGCGGCCTCTTCCTGGGCGTCTTCGCGTTCGCGACCGTGATGACACTCCTGTTCGCCGTCTACGAGGACGCAGTCGTGTTCTCGAGCGCGATGTCGACGGTGTGCTGGATCTACCTCGCGTTCGTCCCCGAGATCGTCGTGATCTCGGATGGCACGGACGTCCCGGTCCAAATCGGCCCCGTCCGCTGGCTTTTTGCTGGCATTGCGATCCTGTCAGCGCTGGCCCTCCTCGGATCGATGATGGGCTGGTATCCGGCGGAAGAAGCGCCTGAAGCTAGTCGAGAGGGCATGATATCATGAGCGACAGAGAAAGCGCACGAAAACAGGAGCAACAGTTTCGAGAAAACATGCAGGAGATGTCGGTCTCGTCGTCGCAGTCCGCACGACAGGCCGAGAACCTCGTCGAGGAAATGCAGAGTCGAGAGTTCCTCGACGAGTTCCGCGACATCAATTTCCCCGCTTGGCTCGAGGACGAGCTCGGCCCGGAGATCTCGCAAGTCTATCCGATCGCGAACGAAACGCGAGCGGACTATCGACGACACCGCTGGCTCAACGAGAACCGTGCAGAGCGGATCGTCACCGAGCACAGCCCCGGACGACTGTGCCGAGGGCCACTCCTCGAGTTAGCCCAGGGAATCAACGACCGACCGGACCAGTCTCCACGGATCCAGCAAACGGACCAGGAGCGCCGCCACGTCCGAGAGGCCGAAACGGCGAAGACTGCGATGCAGTCGCTCGGCCAGGACGCTCGAGGCCTCCGGGCAGTCACCGAGGCTGTCCACACCTCGCGGGTTGAGAGATCCGACAGCGACGGAGCGGACGGATCGGGCGGCCGCGTACGCGGGGCACTAAATAAGGTGTTCAAATAATGACAAGCAGTGACGACGAGCAACCAATCGAGATCGAACAGGCCGAACAGGCCGGAGACAAGACCGGGGGATTCCTGGCCATGCCAGTGCAGATCTGCATGGCCTTCTTCGCCTCTCTACTGGTAGGGGTAACGCGCCGAATACCCGGTCGCAAGCGGATCCAGAAGGGGATGATCAAGTCCGGCATCGAAGGCCTCTGGAAAACCAGCAGTGCGGCCGTCATCGTGATGGTGATCTACGGCGACGGCGTCGTGGTTCCCCGACCGGGAGAGATCGACAGCGAAGAAGGAAAAATCCGGACGGACAACGACGAGGAATGGACGCTGACCGACATCAACATGTGTCGGATGGGGAACGCTCCAGTCGTTTGGGGAGTCGCCGACGACCACGAGCTGGCGAGTCCCGTCGCTGCTCGAGTCGCCGAAGCGGTCGACTCCGACTGGGGACGAACGCAGGCAGTCAAAGAGACTCCTGAAGGGATCAAGCCCGTCGACTACCAGACGCCGCAGCAGGCAGTCGCCGACGGCGGCCAGCAGTCGATCCGCGAGCCGTTCGACGATGTCTGGGTCGACGCACGCAACCCCGTCACGGGAGCCGCCGGCTGGATCGTCTCGATGGCCAAGGGCTACGAGATGCACTGGAGCCAGTCGAGCACCGAAGAGATGCAGATGCAGGAGACTCGAGGCCGACTGGCCGAGATGGATCCGGAGAAATACGATAACCGAGCGATCAAACTGCTGATCGTTGCCGGCGCGTCGCTGGCACTCGGCCTCTTCGGACCTGCTCTGGCCCAGCGAGTCGCAGGTTCAGGGGCCGCAGAAGGCGCATCGTCACCGATCGGGTTCTGGATCATGCAAACGCTCCCGACTCTGGGGGTGATGTGAATGCGAATACCAGGCCGCGGAGGCGGTAGTGATGACACATCGACAGACGACGGTGCAGACGATACGGACGACCGGCGTGAACGCGAAAGGGAAGCAGTTGAACAGGACCCTGGTGGTGACATTGACACTGGGGATGACAGTGGAAGCAGTGGCGGGGGAAGCGACTACGATCGGCGTGACCGCGAACGTGATGCGGTAGAGCAGGACCCCGGCAGCGACGTTGATCCAGACGACGGCACGGACGATTCGGACCCTGGAGACCGACGTGACCGCGAGCGAGAGGCGGTCGAACAAGATCCGGGGTCCGATACCGGAGGTGACGGATTCGACGGAGGTAACACGGGGAACACGTCTCGGACTCGAGAAACACAACTCCAAGCTGCAGAACAGCAGCATGAGCGATTCAATCCAGGCACACGTGGCCCATCCGGAATCTCAGGGCTCGAAGACGACCCGAATCGGGTCGAAGACATCGGGGCGAATCAACAGTTCCGCGTAGGAGGAAGCACCGTCAGCGCATCCACAGCAGTGGCGACCCTCGAGCAAGAAGCGCAGGCCGCGGGACTCCAAGAGGGAGACTATGCTGTCGAATATGTGGATGGCAGTTTCGTCCTCGATGTCGCCGATGACCGGGTGGCACAACGGCAAGAAGAAGAATTAGAAGATGCTGCTGCCGATGAATGGGGAGTCAGCCCAAGCGACGTCATGGTGTCCGATGGGGAGGCGCAGCTAACCCCCAGTGCGGCAGAAGAGTTGCAGGCGGACACCGAAAACGAGCGAGAGACCGGTATCGGACAGTGGCTCGAGGTACAGAGCGACCGGTGGCAATCTGGTGCAGAACAGGTCGGCAGTGGCCTAACGAACGTCCTCCCCGATGTCCCAATGATCGCTGGAACGGACAGCATGGGCGTCCCTGTGATGTCCGATGACGAGGAGATGGATGACGTCTTCGGCGGCGCTGTCGAAACCGGCCTCTCGACGCTCGACCCTGCAGGAGCCACATTAGCCGCTGGAGACGCAGCACAGACCGCAGGCGAAGAACTGTACAACTATCAAGAGCACCGCCTCGAGACAGGCCTCGAGTTCCGAGATGAAGTGACGAGCGAAAATGTGGATGCCGGGGAAGCCGCCTCTCTGGGCGGAGAGGCACTGACCGGAAGCGGCTATCTGAGAGAGCGGGGTGAGGCTGCCGCTATGCTCGGCATGGAAGCAGGGCAAAGCCTCAGTCAGGACTTCGACGACCGGCCGCTGGAAACCAGCTTCCGGGGTATTGGCGCGGGCACGGCCGCCGTTGTCGCCCCGACGGCCGCGCGGTCGGCCGTTGGACGCGCTCGAAACTTAGACCTGTCCCCTCGAGGAGACATGATCGGACGTGGCGCGAATCGGGGTCAGATGGAACTGACGCTCCAGCGCACACGCACACGCACACGCGACCCCGACGAGTTGCCTGTTCGCGACCAGCCTGCAGATCCAACCGCACCGACTGCAGCAGGGCGAACGCCCCCCAGAGACGCGTTCCCGTCCGACGACGCATATCAGCAAGCGGTCAGGCGACGGGAGGAAGAGATCGCTCGAGAGACGGCCGACTCCACTCCCGTAGAGGTGGGTCCCGACGCGACTCCCGTCGAGCAAGTCCGGGCCAACCGTCATCTCTTCGACGACCCTGCGGAGTTCCAGCGCGAGCTCGAGGCAGCCCGTCAGATGCAGCGCTCGGATGCGCAAGACATGGATTCGCCGTTCGGAGATCCGTCTCCAGGCGGCTCAACAACGACTACTTCCGCGGCCCAGGATCCGGATTTCGACTCGTCGCAAGGCATGGATTCGATGTTCGGGGACCCGTCTATCGGCGGGACAACAACCACTGGAGTCACCACAGAGCCAGACACTGAGTCGATGCTTGACTCTGGGATGGCGACCGGAGACCTCGGCGGAGACACGACGACGTCCACTGACGAGTTCATGGGCATGGACTCCTCGGCTACTGCCGGGGGGCAGACGACGGACACCACGACCACGACGACCACTGGGATGGCCGAACCATCCCCCGCAGTGACAGAGACAGCGATGCCTGAGCCGATGCGGACAGTAACCCGCACCCGTCTCGGAGATGGTCCTGGTCAGTCTGCCCGACCGATGTGGCCAGAGCCTGAGCGAGATCCCGGCACGACGGATTCCGGATTCGGTACTGAGTCCGGGGGAGAGGGCTGGCAAACCGGATTCCTGCAGCCGGAGGATATTGACTCGGACTTCTTCGGCGGCGGTGCGTCCACCGATGAACACGAGTGGTGGTTCTGATGTTTTGGATCCTCTTCCGAGCGATGATCCTTGCCACGGCGGGCGGCCTGATCACGCTGGTCGCGATCGTCGCAGCAGACCCGTTGCTGGAGACCATGTTCGCAGTCACCACCAACCCGAACTCGCGTAACGCGTTCTGGGCTGACGAGGCGATGACGTGGCTGCCGGCGATCGTCTTCGGCTCCATCGTGATCAAAGTCCTCGCGGGCGCGGCTGTCCGCAGAGGTGCGATCTAATGGTGTTCGCTGGTATCCGGCGGTTCATCATCGGGATCTCGTCCATGTTTGCCGTGCTGATCCTGGGGTTGGTCATGGACACGGCTGGAGCCGAGCTCATCTCGATGAACCGCCAGTACGGCGTCGACGAGGGTCCGTTCGCGCCAGTGCTGTCGATCATGGACAATATGGTCTGGTTGATCGTCCCGGCACTGTTGCTCGGCATCACGCTCTGGATGCTCTGGAGTCCCGTCCGAGAAGAGCGCCGCGAAGAGCAGATGCGGAGGGTTGGCCCGCCATGAGTGTCGACGACCTCGAGCGCCTCCAGCTGGAGTTGCTCGCAGAAGAGAGAGCACAGACGACGGAAACGAAACTCGCAGCAAAAGCGACCATCCGAGGAAATCATGAGTGAGAGCAAGACAACGTTCAACGACGAGCAGCAAGCACAGATCCGGGAGATCATCCGCGAAGAAACGAGCACTAACGTCTCGAGACGTGGCGTTCTCGGCGCAGCGGGGGCCGGGCTCTTGGGCATCGGTGCTGGTGCCTACGGCGGCAGTCAAAGGGCAGCAGCTCAAGAAGCAGGTAGCGGGACGATCGGCACTGCTGAGGAGCCACTCGAGGCGATCTATGTAGATGACCTGTTCAACACGACGGATAACATCAGTACGGACAGCATACAGAACAACATCGGCGGTGCGGACATACAAACTGCATGGGATGGCCTTGTGGTCCCTGTCGGTCCCGGACTTGGGATGGACGATGCGATCGATCCGAATAGCTCCTCGTCTCCGGTACAGGACGCAATTGATTCGATCAATGTCGCAAGCGGCCAAGGAGCGGTCTTGCTCCCGCCAACGACCGTTCAAGAGACGGGGCCGCTCACAGATTGGGGTGGGATTCGTTTTCAAGGCCATTCATCCGATGCTGGCGGCTCTGAGATCGAGCTAACAGGATCTAACCCACTGATACAATGCACAAGTGCGAACGACCGAAGTAGCTATTGGGACGGGATTCAACTCGATGGTGACGGTGCATCACAGCCCGCGATGCAATTCGACGCAGACCCGGCCGGGTTCCATATCGGGCGGTTGCGCATCGACAATTTCACGCCGGGTTCAGACGGCGTAATCCGATTTAACGGAGGGGCACCGTGGGCGTCCGAATGGGGATACGTTAGAATTGGGACTGGTTGCACAGGCCGGGGAATAACGACAGTTCCAGCTACGGGGACACCGGGAAGCCCACAGCTTAGCATCGGCTGCTTCGAGTACTACGGCACTGGTGGGAATACCGCTATTTACGACGAGGACGGGCCGGATATTCATATCGGAGCGCTGAATATCGGCGGAGAGCCGAGCCAAGCAGTCTATTGCGACAAGAACTTTAGCCGCCGGCTATCCATCGGTTGGATCAATTTTGATCCGACAGGAGGGACTCATCCGAATATTGTCGAAATGCAAAACGAGGGCCAGGTGAAGATAGATTACATCAAAAACCGGAGCGGCGTAACTGTTGACTCAATGGTCCAAGGGGAGTTCGAACACGGGAATTCGATCATTGGACAGCTCGCAAACGACGGGACGGTAAACAACAATAAAATCGTTATAGACAGTGCCCCGAACGGTCCAAACTGGTACTTCGGACCCGCGAGTGACATCACGAACAACACGGGGACGGACAGTTGGTACGCTCTGGAAGGGGCCGGAACGACTGTATGATCAGTCCTGACGAGTAGTGTCCACTCATGAAAACACCCAGAAACTGATACAAAACAAATGATACCAAAACATAGTCGCGGGGGCTGGTAAGATGGTCGACCGGCGGAAAATCGCGGTCGCCCTCCTCGTCTTTGTCGCAGCCGCCGGAGCCGGATACGCACTCACGTCCGATTACACATTGGGATCGGAGACGCATCTTGAAGCCTCCAATGGCCCCGAGGTCGTCCTCAGTTCGGACACCATAACCAACTCCCAGCAACCGTTCCCGGACTCCAACACAGTCTACATCAATCCACACGGAACGATCTCGAGCGACGGCCCCACCCACGTGCGCGTTGATCAATGGGGTAGCGGATCGGGATGGACGCAACTCTCAGAGATCGACGCCAGCAACGAGCTCGAGATTAACATCTCCGATCGTCAGACCGTCTCTGTCCAAGGCGATGTCGACCAACTCGAGTACGGCGATATCACAGTAGACGATGGCCACCAACTGACCATCAACCAGACAGGGACCACAACGCTCCGAGTCCACGATATCGGGGAGGCCGCTGCAATCGACTCCGACACTGGCGAACTGCTGGACGTCGGACAAACAGATAGCGGTGTCACCACCTTCGATATCGAAGGGAGTCATAACGTCGAATTCACATCGCCCGATGGCGGACCAGTGATCGATGACGGCAGTGCCTTCCCGACAGGCGAGCAATCCACTGCACCGGACGAACTGGCCGTCAACGTCTCGAGTGAGACAGGCGGAGACATCGAAGTTGAGTTTACCCTCGACGGTGATGTGGTCGGAACGGATACGGTCGCTTCCGGCGAAAGGGCCTCGGTCAGTATCACAGAAGAATCCGCTGGGATACATAACTGGTCCGTCACGGCAACGGACATCTTCGGAGATAATGACTCGTCCGATTACCAGTACGGCCTACCGAACGAACTGGAAATCCGTGACGAAGAGACAGGCGACTTGATAACCAATGAGACCGAGGTGCGGTTCTTCCCCAGTGGCGATGAAGACGAAGTGTTTACGCGGAACACAACGACCGGTGTAGTGGACATGACCGGCCTTCCGGTCGATACACGTCTCATTGTGGACGCACAGACAGACGGCTACCACCCGCGTCAATTGGTCTTAGATTCGCTGGTACAGCAATCCAGTATCTACTTACTCAATGAATCATCGGATACGGTACTGACCGAATTCGAGATCATTGATAGGACCAATGACTTCGGTGCAGAAGATGGAACGCACCTGAAGATCCAACGTGCGATCCAACTCGACGGTGAAGATAACGCACGGTACCGCACGGTCATGGCAGACGAGATAGGGGCCAACGGCCGCGTGGACGCATACCTATCCGTTGGAGACCGCTACCGTCTCGTAGTTGAAAACGAAGATGGACAGTCGCGTTCGCTGGGATCGTATACGGCGGAACGTGAGGAGCTTGTCCAACTCGAGATAGGTAACATTGACATCACCCAACCGGCGGACGACGGATACGTGTTCTCGGCGGGGATGGCGGATGAAGAAGAGTTCGGCGAGAACATGGTCAAGATTACCTATGCGGACGATGCTGGACTTACCAGCGAACTGGAGTACTTCATCCACGCTCGCGGTAACGAGAACGATGTGGTCAGCGGTGTTGTGACCGTCGACGATCCCACAAGCTACAGTGAGCTTGTGGAGGTGCCTGAGAACGGAACCTACTCCGTAACCTGGACAGCGGACCGTGACGGCGAAGAGATCGGCGGGACGCTACCGGTCGGAACCGTTGGACCACTCGACCTACCGATATCCTCAACGACACTGCAAGCGCTGGGCCTATCGGCGCTTGTCTTGCTTGGCGGACTGTTCGGTGGGTCCATGAGCCGCACAGGTGCGATCGTGCTTGTCGTGCTCGCATCGGGCATGCGGATGCTTGGAATTGTGTCCCTCCCCTATCCGTTGCTGGTAGCCGCGGGGGTTGTGGCATTGATGTTCAAAATAGGCGACGCGAGGTATGGAACATGAGAGGAATGCCAGTCGTTGCGTTTGTCGTATCGCTCGGGCTCATACTGGGGATGTACTCAGCAATCGGTATGACCGATTTGGTGGGTGGGCCACAAGACACAGAACTGCAAGGCGAAGTCGAAGAAAAGGCAGAGGAACAAAACGATTCCAGTATTAACCCTGACGAAGCAGGGGAGGGAGGATTCCTTAGCTTCACTGTCAGTGCAATCCGGGAAGTCATTGGAATACTTCAGTTGATCGTATTCCTTCCGAAGACACTGGAAGCATTAGGATTCCCGGGGCCGTTTGCAACAGCAGCGGGCCATGGATCGCAAATCGTCATTGGGATCATGATAGCCAACGCGTGGCTGGGGGATGGTCTACGATGACTGTCGCAGAGGAATTCAACTGCATGTGGTCCGACGACTGCAGTTGGATTGACGTCGTTCTTAGCCCGTACACTGACTTGCTTGGAGATCCGACTGTAGGCATGGTGACGGCCGCTGTGGTCGTCCTTGCGTTCTACATCTATAACAACGACTTGGCCATGCCGACGGTCATTACGCTCCTGCTGGGTGGCTTCTGGATGAGTGTCGTACCAGGCGATATTCAGCAAGTAGGATTCGGGTTCCTCGTGGTTGGCGGTGCCGCGGGCGCAATGGAAGTGTGGCGGCGCTACGTGCTCTGACCGCCTCGAATTAACTTTATTCGATGTTCTCAATGTCCTCTGCATCGAGTTCGCCATCAAGATACTTCCGTCCTTTCTCCGTGATCGAATAGAAACCACCGGGCGGGTATTCTTTGACCACCAGCCCTGCATCGGTGAGGGCCGGTAGGCGACCGTTTATCGACGAATACGAGATCGATTCGTCATAGCGCGTTTTCATGTTGTGTTCAATTGCCCGCGGCGACAGCGCCAATCCAGTATCCTCCAAAAATTCAAGGAGGGTGTCATCTGTCCGGGTCATCCAAGGAGCTCGCGGGCGCATTCATCCATATGTTGGTTACCTCCCCGCTTAATTACATCGTTCTTCTGACTGGTTTGGACCATGAATTATGTGCCATTGCAACGTACGTTCCAAAGGTATAAGTAACCTTGGTGAGAAGGGTGATACGTCAGCGAATACGACCCTCTGGGTATGGTGACTATCCGGATAAAATACCGGACGTCCGTGTGACAGCACGAACGCCCAAGGCACCGCTGACAGATACATGATGAGATACGACCCGAAACCACATTATTATGCCGTCTGTAGAGACGGTTCAGCAGTCCGTAACAGTCGCACAAAATACAACCAATCCGATCTGACGCGCTCTCGTGGAAAGGTGCCGCGCCAGATCGTGGTCGCAGCCAACCGCCGTCCAGTATCTTGCGATAACACAAGCCGTAACGGAGGTGGCGTCTGTGACATCCTCAGGTGACGATTTAAAAGTTCCGTCAGGCAGCGATGAGAAACCAATTGTCGAAGGTATCCTCGTCGATGGGACCCAGCTGTTCTTGTTCGACAGCAGCCGGCTTGAGGATGAGACCTTCCTCGAGTCCGACTGCTACGTGACGCTCGAGGAGGCCCGATGATGGCGGGATGCTCACGCTGCGGGATCAGCGGCCACAGTATCGATGAGTGTCCTGACCGGCTTGAGGACCAGTTCGGTACGACAGCCGACGAGGACAGCCACGCCAGTCGAATCGCCGCGCAGCTCGCGCTTGCCGACGCAGAGGAGGATGACAATGAGTAAATCCGAGAACCAGATGAGCCTCGAAGAGTTCCAGACCGCCGCAGAGATCGCCGCAGAGGGCTACCAGAAACCGCAGTGGACGCCGATGGCCCACGGCGAGGGGAAGAACGAGGATCAGTGCCAGAACTGCGGGAACGACGTCTCGCTGCAGTTCCGGCGCGTCCTCGGCAACAACGACAACATCGTCTACGGTTGCCCTGAGTGCAAGACTGAGCGGGAGATCTACGACGGCATCGAATCACCACAGGACGGTGATCAGCAATGAGCACCGATCAGAAGAGCACTCGAGGCGCTATCATTGCTGCCGAGATCGCCGTCGCAAAAGGCGATCCGTTCGTTGCAGAGGAGGCGCTCGAGAAGGCGCTACGACAGGTGCGAGAGGAGCAGCAAGACGAGGTGGATGCCTGATGGCGTATCAGTGTGTCAACCGGCCGGACCGGACTGCGGACGTCCTGATGACGCTCCACGGCTCCGGCTGGATGACGAACAACGAACTCGCAGACGAGATCGGATGCACGGCCGCCAACGTGCGCAAGATCACTCAAAAGCTCGTCGGTGAAGGTCGAATCGAATCACGCCCAGACGTGCGATACCCCTGCAGAAAGGAGTTCCACGTCCTATGATATCGGTTACAAGTGGTTTTATAACCACGCGCTCTGATACGACATACTATAGAGTAGGAAAGAAGCTACCCGAAGAAGCCGGCTTGGACACCTGCTTCTTTGTCGGATTGGCTGTTAAATCTATCGGAGAGAGCTATCGCGATCTCCAACTCAGCCAGTCCGCCGAGTCAGCCGCTGCTCGGGGCTCATGTGGCATACACGAGGTGACAGCATGAGTACAACGCGCGATAACAGTGAAGAGGAAACAGGACTGCCATCAGAGACAGAAGCGCTCATAGAGGCACTCCATCGGAAAACGAACTACCAAGTGAATCGGATCGACGAGCTCGAGCAGAAGATCGAGGATCTCGAGGCAGAACTGAAGGAGGCACGAGAATGAGTACAGAGGAAGATGAGTCACCATCCACGTCGGATATGGACGGTGTAACTAATAGTACTGTACAGGTATCGCATCTTGTGCCAGAGCACGTTCGTGAAGCCGCGAAAACCAATGCGGAGTACGGGGAACTCTCCGAGAAGGTTAGAGTGCTATACGAGACGGTTGCGTTTGGGGAAGAGATCGGGCAGAGAACGCAGATCGAGCGAGAGTTGCAGTCAGTCCGAGAAAAGAAGGACAAGAAGAGAGCCGAGATCCGAGAAGCGCAGGCCGAACTCGAGAACTTGGAGCGCAGAGAAGTGAGGCTGGAAGATCAGAAGAGCTCGCTCTCGTCGAAGGAAGATAAGTTCGAAGGGGCGATCGAGATGATCGAACAGCAGTTGTACGATGGAACTCATATCTTCCCAGAATTCGGTGCGGTCCAGAAAGCTGCTGGTCTCGCAGGATCGGAGCCAGAGCAAGTGATCCAGCGGCTTAAACAGCGAAACCCAGGAGTGCCAGACTACGCCTTCCAGAGTATGGCGGCGGCACGTCGACGATGGGAAGGATGTACAGAAGAAGAAGCACGGTCTGAATAGACCGCTAATACCCGACCCGTTTTAAAGAACGCCTCAAGAAACCCATCAGAGGTGTGTGCTGCGATCTGAAGATGTACATATACATCTTAGATGTACATGTACATCTACATTCTACACTACGTACGTTCGTAGTAGTAGTAGTGTAGTAGACTATCTACTACTACTACTACTGTACGTAGGATGTAGAGGTGCTACGGCACCTCTACGGTGTACATGTACATCCTATACATCTTGTTTTCGGCCTCTGTTCCACTCCTGGATCTGTCTTGGTGAGCCGCATCCAGAGGATATACATCTACATCTATATCTTCTCAAGCGGGGGTCCGAACAAGATCTACATCCTCAGAACCTTTCATTCCCAGAAGACTTACTAGATAACGTGTCGTGTCTTAACGTGGTGGCCACACCCACCATCAGAGATTGCCGTTACGACACCTCTTCACCAGCCCACTCCCACTCGGTCCTCCCGTCCGGGGGCTTTTCAACTCCCGGCATCGCCTTCAACGAGTCCCGTCCTTTGACGACGTTGCTCCAGAACGAGTCCTTGCTCTTGTAACGCACTTCCTCGAGATCGACGACCTCGAGGAAGTCTGATTTCTCGGCTGTCCCTTGCTCGCGAAGCAGCTCGGCCATCTTGATGATCGTTTCTTTCCGCCGCTTCGCGAGATCGCCACTTCCGGGGACGTCGATCGTGACGTTCTCGAGGTCGATATCCTGGCTGGGTTCTGGTTCCCGCTTGTCGATCACTGTTTCGGGCTCTCGAGACTGGGGCTCGTGGCTCTCGTGTGTCCCTCCAAGTGCGTCGCTGGCGGCTTCGATGAACTCCGGCCATGTGAGGCCGTGATCCTCTTTCACATCGCGTACGCGGTCAGCTACGTCGTCGTCGACCGTGATGTTGAACGTCGTGACCATTCCGGTGGTTAGTTAGTTACTTAGCCCGCTTCAATCTCCCCTAAGTAAGTTGGTTAGTTACTTACTTAGTAATCTCATGCCGCTAAGTTCGAGAATCGAGTCATTCACTTTGAAAAGACATTTCAGTGAATAATATATAAGAGAATATTGATGCCCAATCGACTAGCTGTACACTTCACGGCAAGGCGCGAAAACAAGGTCCAGACATGTCACGAGGTACAGGAGGGTGATAACGGCCTCCACCTCGTTAACGACCATAGTGAACAGGTGGGATACGTTCCGTATGACAAACTTCAATTCGTAGAGGGACTGGTAGACGAGTAACAATCTCTTAAAACGCGGTTTGTTTGGTTGTGGTACTTATCGCTGTTTCTGACATTAGAGTTTTAGTGGGACCGAGGGGGGCTCCAACAGGTAATGTAATATGTGGTGAATATGAATAGTGGTGTTAGTCCACTATATGCCATCCAGCGAGTGCCCCACCTGTGGTGAGGAATTCAAAAACGAGCATGGGGTGAAGATCCACCACGCTCGAGCTCACGGCGAAAGTATCGCAGGTGTGTCTGTAGAATGTGCTTGGTGTGGCGATGAATTCCAAGTAGATACCGCGGAAGCAAATGCACATAACTGGCATACGTGCACAGACGAATGCAATTCTAAGTACCGATCAGAGAATTACAAACGTGAGAACAATCCAAATTCCGGGAAGTGGTATACGGTTGAGTGCGATCATTGTGGGAGTGAATATGATGTACCAGAACACCGCAAGGGTAGATCGAGATTTTGTTCTACCGACTGCTATTACTCTTGGATGTCTGAAAATCAGAGCGGTGAAAAATCACATGCCTGGGAAGGCGGCTTAGAGGTCCTCGACTGCGCGTTCTGTGGCGACGAATATAGTGTATATCCCGCACGGAAAGACGAGTCTCGATTTTGCTCCTATAAGTGCTTAGGAAAGGCCCGCTCAGTGGAAAACACCGGGTCAAACAACCCGTCTTGGAAGGGTGGAAATGTTGTTCTTGAGTGTGAATACTGTGGTGACGAATACGAAACTTATCCTTCGAAGCGTGACTCGAGTCGATTCTGTTCGTACGACTGCTTAGACCTGTGGCGAGCTGAAAATATGACTGGGCAGGATAGCCCCTCTTGGCGAGGTGGTGGAAGAACACGGGAAGCAGTCAAAAAACAGCTTCATGGCCGTAGTTGGCGAACAATCAGAGAACAATCTCTTGGTGACTCTTGTGTGATCTGCGACCAACGGTCTGATCTCTGCCTTCATCATATAGTCCCCTTGATGGATGGCGGAACAAACGGCGAGTGGAACTTGATGACGCTTTGTAGAACTTGTCATACCCGGACAGAGCACTATACTCGTCAATTCAGCAATGTTGTACTGGTCGGCCAGTACCGCCCGTAGACGGCCCACTCATTCCCGCTCACCCGTCCGAACGTCGAGGTGCACCTCCGAGACCTCCGTGACGCCGACGCTCTCGAGGGCCGCGGTCTCGACGGCAGAGAGTCGCGGAACCGGGACGGCCGCGTAGTCCTCGAGTTCGTGGTATCGAATCACGCTGCCGTCTGCATCGACGTCGTAGTACCATTCCCAGCCGGTTTCTGGGTCCTGGCACCGGAGGACGCTATCGCTCTCGAGTTCGTCGAGTGGGTTGCTCTCGTCGCCGTGGGTCTGTTCGATCGCCGCTCGCGTGTGTGGTTGTACGCTCATGTCTATCTCTCCGATTCCGGCGGGCTCGAGTGCTCGAGCGTCCGGAATCACAGTTATATGTTACGTGTAACTTTGGTATAAGTATACTCCCGACAGGCGACATTCTCGGTGTAGCTCTTTCACCCACTGATTCTTGCCCGAAGCGATATTTCACACGACAGAGACGCCCTACACGGTCGGCTGTGGCGGCCGGCCAGGCGAGGACGATGGGAACCACGGTCCCCGTTCCCTTTCGCGCCGATGGATTCACGATTCCAGAGTCCCGACTATCGCGTATGCCCGAACCCCGAACCCAACGGTTTCGTGGTCGCTCCCCGCCCGGTCGCCCCGAGTGGACGGTCTCGACGGTCGCCCGGCGCTCGAGGAATCGCTCGGAACCGACGTCGTGTGCCGTCACGGAAGCGCCGGTCGAGCTCGAGGACTCGCACTATTTCGTGACGCTCACTCGAGAGACACCCGGCCGGTTCCAGCCCGAGGACTACGAACACCTGGTCGTCGCCGATGGCGCGCTCGACGAGCTGGATGACTGGCTCGAGGATAGCGAGTAGTTTCACTTTCACCGCATTTCCTCAATCGTTAACTGGACAGGCCTCTGAAAGGTGCGTGTATGAGAGACGATATATCAAAAAGAGAGTTCGACCGCCTCAAAAACAAGGTGGAAACGATGGAACGGGAAAAGGACGATCTCGAGCGGGAAGTAAACACGATGCAAAAAGAAGTGAGCGACCTCGAGCGGACGGTAGACAAACTGGAACGCGCATTTCGGTAGCGATCACCCGACGCTTTTTATCGGAAGCCGCGGCCAACGCGGATATGCGAACGCCACAAGAGGACCTACTTGTCATCGAGGCGCTTGTCGAATATCACGCCGACCGAATGGACGTCCAACCCGAACGGGCGGTCCGAGCGTGGGTGATCGCGACTGAGCTCGCTGCGATGCACGGCCTCGGGATTGAGGATGCACTTCGGCAGCGAACCGCGCTCTAATCGTATGGTTAATAAATGAGAACTGGCGGATAGTCTACTCGTCGTCTGAATCGGAGTCCCTTTTGGTCGTTACGTCGTCAGAACCAGTTTCATCGGGATCTGAGTTCTTGAATGTATCATTGTTACCAACATCATCAAGTGGTGGAGGGTCGTCGTTCTCTGAGGAACCGCTGTCTGAAGAATCGGAATTGTCTGTCATACTACAAGCAATGATATAGTTGCAACTATTAAAAAAACTAGCCCGATAGCGGAAGTGATAACGGCCCGGTTGAGGTCTTCAGACATACTCTCTGTCGACTGTACAAGGTTATTGAGTGCGTTAGCGTACAAATTGAGCGCCTTGGATAGATAGGTGCTTTCATCGTAATCGTACTCTGCTATGCGTCTGTAGAGTTTGCTTTCTGGCCCATTCTGCACCCTTTGTCGTTGCTGAATTTGGTAGGTCAATTTTGTCGAATATACGAGTGCGCTAATCCCTATAGCTAGGAGTATTATTGACACAAAATGAAATTGATCGAGATTAAATAAGGATGGGATTAGAGTGGCTAAAATTGTAGCTACAAGCCCATTGAACTGCACAACACGCCACGCTTTCCTCGAAATATCGTTCACCGAGATGAGTTGCTGATCAACTGTTCGGCGAGCGTCTGTGAGTGCTTGCCGTCGAGCTTGAAGTGTAGTTTCTTTCACACCAGGTTGCTCTGCTTTCGATTGCCCTTCTTCGTAGGTAGCTTCTTTCCCCATCTGTTGAATCAATGGTTAGTCTGAATCATTGTGTAACCCCCTGTTGCTGAAAGAACTCGACTAATCCCAAATCGATCCGTTCGTTCTCGAAATGCCCGTTTTCGGACGACTCACTTCTCGAGTCAAGTGGTGAGTTCCCAGAACTGTTTTGTATAGCGACATACAATATATAGAGTAGGGTTTTGTACGCTCGAGTACTCGAGACTGTCGAAATCTGCCGAATTAGGGTCTATTTTATTCACTTGTTTAAATACCAGTTTGACCAAGTAGATTTACGAGGGTCGAAGCTGTACCCCACAGTGAGGATCATGGATTCAGGAAATTCGGGGGATAGAACCAAATCTCGAGGTCGAAACCCCATGGGTACGACCGTCGAAGACATGGTTTCGCGCTACCTCGAGCACAAACTCGAGTCGGGTGGCAGCCGCTCGACGATGCAACCCGTCCTTGACGAGTTCGCTGAGTTCTGCAAAGGCGAGGGTGTCGAGTCAATCGGCGAGCTGACCTCGAGCGATGTCCGCGAATACGGGCTCGCTATCCTCCGCAGGAAATACACGAATAAAGAGATCGCCGGCTCGACGGCACACACCTACTTCGCGTACGTCCGTGCGTTCCTGTCGTTTTGCGTTCGCGATGAGGAACTGGATACGAACCCCGCGGCGACCGAGCGGGCCGAAGAGTTCCTCCCCGAAGACGAGCCGACCACAGAAACCCAGTTCTGGACGCCTGAACAACGGAAGCGACTGCTCGAGTACGCCGACGAACGCCTTCACATGGCCCGAAAGGAAACCATCGACGTCCCGCTCGAGCGCGCGTACCGTGACCGAACCGCTGTCGTACTCCTCGCGGAACTCGGCGTACGTGGCGCAGAGCTCTTTCGCGACAAGAACGATAGCGACCGGGACGGATTGCAGTGGAGCGACGTCGACCTCGATCGCGGCCGGATCACGGTCTTCGGGAAGTCTCGCAACCGCGAACCCGTCGGGCTTACCGAACGGGCTCACAACGCGCTCTCGAGGTTGCAGCGTGTCCACGAGCCGCCAACTGACGACTGGCCCGTGTTCCCGACCGATCACGCTGCCTCGAAGTACGCGGCCGTCGAGGACGCGACCGGCGAACGACCGGAACCGGGCAGCGATATCGACGCGATCTGCCGCGATCGCGAGGTCGCGCCGCCGTCGATCACCAAAGAGGCCGGTCGGCAGATCCTGAAACGACTCACGAACGAGGCGAGAATCGAACTCAAGGGCGACCAGGACTACCTGCAACCGCACGGCGCTCGACGCGCACTCGGCGCGGAACTGTACGAGAGCGGTCACTCTGAACTCGCACAGTCGGCACTGCGGCACAAGTCCATCGAGACTACGCACGAGGCGTATTCGGATATCAAAGCCGAGGATGTCGCCAAATCGATCGACGAAGTACGGAAGTAGCTACCAAGAAGAATACCCCACGCCCAACTCATAGGATACCTCTGAGAATCCCTCAAAGAAACTCTTTGAAAGAGGGGATAGATCACTTTTAATTGACCATTGAATTGGGCATCTCCTCTGGCAGTAAGTAGCGTTAGAGAGAGTTCACATGGGGCAACTCCGCGATTCGCCTTGGAACGATTCTTTGGATTTAATTGAGAGTCTGCGAGAACCCGTAATCGGGAGATGTGCCTATGAAACGCGCATTCACACTCGCACTGACGGTGACAGTAATCGGCAGCCTCACGGTCATGGGCTTCGCTGGAACGGCAGCAGCCAGCGGAACCGCCTCTGCGACCGCTGTCGTAGATCAAGATCAGACCGTCGAGCAAAGTAACACCGCTACCGTGAATCAGCAGGTTGAGCAACAGGCTGATCAACAGGCTGAAAGCGGCGATTCCGGCATCGATATCGAGATCGACCTCGACCTCAACGGCGACAGGGATGTTGGCGGTAGAGGGTAATCGCAGTCGTAAGCTTCCTCGCCCTAAACAGTAATTCCGAATATCAATTATTCGAGACGGTCCCGCTGAAACAGCATGTCCTCGGCGGTGAGTCCGTGCGTCGACGCGAGCTCGTCGGCAAGCACCCACGCTCGAGCAGATCCCCGCGCTATACAAGCAGGTCGTCAGCGATGCCGTTGCTCCGTATCGCGACGATCGTCTCAAGGAGAAAAACGAGCACGCACTGAACGAGTGGCGCGAGGAGTTACGCGCTGTGATCCGCGAGCACGTCGACGAGGCTGGCTTTCCAGAGCATGTCGACGACCTTGAGGCCTGGATTGAAGCGTGGAATACCCGACTCGAGGAGATCGAACCCGTGGTGTCCGACCTCAGAGAGCGAACGGAAGAGGGATTCTACGATAAGTGGGTCAGCGCAGTCGAGACGATGCTCGATCAAACCGAGTGGCCTGTCGTCACCGTCCCTGAAGGCGAGGGCATGTTCCCTGAGGATCCACTGTTCGACAGCGACCGCTCGTATCCAGAGCACGTTGTTCGAGTGCAGCGTCACCAGAACGGGGAGTAGTAGGCGATCGCGACTCGAGCGCCGCTCGCGAGCGCTCGTTTCTATTTCTGGTTCTCATCTCGATATCATATGGCACTTTGAAATCCAATTCTTCAGATGTGTTTTTGCGTGAAACACACGCTCACGACAGATGCGAACTGACCGTGGATCCAATACAGACCATCTCAATCGCAACTGATAATCAGCGTATTTCCGTTAATCTGAATCTTGTACTCATCAACGATAAATGAAATAGAGAGCGTGCTACAACCAGTGACGAGCGTATCAAGGGATTCAGGATCAATGTGATCGTAAAGTGTGGTATCCAGTTGTACCGAAAGAGCAACGGATTCAACGTCTTCCAGGCAAGCGATAGCGTCAATGACGGCCTCGCTCGGGGCAATGTACGACCAGTCATACTGGCTCTGAATTGACTCATACCCATCTGATCCACCCATGCATTCCTATGATATCACACTCAAGTATATGTATTGTGATGTCATGGGACACACCTCAAGTATGGATGATACTCAGCACTTGTTCAATCTATTGCCTCTACTTACGGTCGTGTTTAGTTTGTAGCATTCTACCAGACGGCGAAAGCTTGGAGCCACGATTCTGCGGTTGATGGTCTGACGTGACTAAAACAGTTTGAGAGCGAAGAGGTACGTCGTTTTACCTCTCGAAAGACACATTCAACAGCGTTCCGATTTCCATGTTTTCGTATCGAAATCGGAGCCCATATCGGCGGAGTGCTGTCTGGAGATGCTGTGCTCCGTCGACGAGAAACACAGCGTCTTCGACATCGTGTTTCTCGGTTAATTCTCGCAAAAAGCGTTCAGTCAATGCGGTCATAGTCGTTGAAAACAGCCGTATGGAGAATTCTATTCGTTTCAGGATCGACTGCAGCGTACAGCCAATACTGATGATCATCGATTCGAATCACGGTTTCGTTTAGCGCAATGTGATTCGGAGTCGCGTCAGTTGCTGGCTGTAGATCGGCTTTCTGTACCCAATCGTGAACAGCCTTGCGCGATCGCTCGACACCGAGCTTCTCGAGTTCTCGAACGGTATTCGAAAGCGATAATCCAGCAAGATGGAGTCGAATACCGAGCTCCATCAGTCGACGCGGTGTCCGTTCTCGCTCCACAAAACTCAAATCGATCCAGTCGCTACAATCGTTGAGGCGGTCGATTTTTGCCATAGACCAGCATACAATCGTACCGCCTCACTTTTCACGCTTAACTAAACACGGCCCCGGGCACGCACACAACGTATAAATGCCCTACGTCCGTCGATACCGTACGACATGATAGACTGCCACTTCCACGTATGGACGCAGGACGTATCCACGCCGGAGAAGCGCGCACAGCGTGCTGAACAGTTCCGCCGGGAGGCAGAGGTGCTCGGTATCGACCGAACCTGCCTCATCGGCGAACTCGGCGACAGCGTCGAGGAGTGTCGCGAGAACAATCTCGCGGTGGCGGCGTTCGTCGACGAACACCCCGATCTCTTCTACGGCTGGGCGCGCGTCGATCCCGCGTGGGGAGATGCCGCGGTCGAAGAGTTCAGGCGCGCCGTCGAGGAGGACGGCCTCGTCGGCCTCAAACACCACTTTCTCGGGACGGAGATCAACATCACCGATCCCGTCTTCTTCCCACTCGCCGAGGCGGCCGTCGAGTTGGACGTGCCCGTCATCGCGCACGTCATGCAGAACGAAGAGCCCTACCCGACCGAACGCCCTAGCGAAGCGCGCTCGGAGGACGTGGTAGAACTCGCGAATCGGTATCCGGATCTGAAACTTATCTCGGCCCACATCAGCGCCGGCGGCAACTGGGAGTATCGCATCAAGAATATCGCCGACCACGAAAACGTCTACCTCGACATCAGTGGCAGCAACTGCGAAGTCGGACAGATCGAGATGGCGGTCGACTACCTCGGCGTCGGTCGGTTGCTGTTCGGGACGGATACGTGGCTCTCCGTCTGTGCGGGCAAACTCGACGGTGCCGACCTGCCCGCCGAGGAAAAGGCGGCGATCGCGTACAACTTCGAGTCCCTGCTCCGCGACGGCGTCGCAAACCGCCTCGAGCCCGACGAACTCGAGGCACGGATCAAACGCTCGAGGCGGCGCTTCGAGTCGCTCGAGGAACCCCGTGAGGAGACGATCGTCGACGCGAACGCGTACGTGGGCCGGTGGCCGTTCCATCCGTTCGACGCGTCGGCCGAAGGACTCCTCGAGACGATGGATCGGAAGGGCGTCGACAAGGCGGTCGTCTCCTCGCTGGGATCGGTGTTCTACCGCGATCCACAGCACGGGAACCAGGAGCTCGCACGCGATATCGAGGGTCACAAGGAACGGCTGATTCCGTTCGCGACGATCGATCCGACGTTCCCCGGGTGGGAGGACGATCTTCGCCACTGCGTTCGAGACCTCGGCATGCGGGGAGTGCGGCTGCTGCCTGCGTACCACGATTACGAGATCGACGCGCCCGAAGCCGAGAAACTGCTTCGCGCGTGTGCCGACCTCGATGTCCCGGCAATGCTCGTGCCGGCGCTCGAGGACCAGCGCGGCCGTCACCCGCGCATCTTCCTTCGACACTTCGAGGGGATCGGGCAGGCGACCCACTGGCGGGGGAACGAGGGCAAGATCGACGACGTGATCGACCTCCTCCTCGCGGTTCCCGAGGCGGACGTCATCGTCGCGGGTGCGTGGGCCGACGGCGCCCGCATCATCAGGGAGACGACGACCGTCGACCGGCGAGACGTCTGGCTCAACAACGCGATCCGAACCGGCGAGACGCTGCTCGTCATCGACGACCTGTTCTGCTACTGGACGCAGACGCAGGGTCGACGGATCGTCGACGAGATCGGCATCGACCACCTCGTGATGGGACCCCAGCTTCCGTTCAAAGTGTTCGAATCCTACTACAACTACACGCAACACCTCCCGGTGGGCGAGGCGGAGAAGGACCGTGTCCGCAGCGAGAACGTGCTGGCGCTACTCGAGTCGTAATCGGAGAAACGCGGATCGATGGCCTTCTGGACAGGGCGCTGGGTCGGGTCGATAGCCGATTACAGCGAGACCGTTCTCGCCGCGTCGTAGTTGTCGTGGTGCGTTATCAGTCGCTGACAGATCGCCGCGATGTCGCCGGGTTCGATCCCGGCGAAGAATTCGCGCATGCGACGCAGCCGTCGTTTTTCGTAGACCGTCTCGCCGGGTCGATCCGCGTCGTACTGCGCCGACGCGTCGATATCGTACCGCGGTCCGAAACACTGAGTGAAAACGAATCGCGCTCGCGCGGCGTGATAGTCCAAACTGACGAGCCGGACCGTCTCGACCTCTTGATCCAGTTCCTCGACGAGCGATCGCGTGAAGTAGCCGTTACCGATGGTGTCGACCGCCTGGGGCTCGAGATGGATCCGGTCCGGGTCAACGTCCGACTTAACGGCCCGCTCGCGCATGAGTTCACACTCGGCCCGCGGGACGTTCGGATTCGTCTGTGCCCCAGAGAGCACGAGCAGCCGCGAGTCGGTCTGCCGGAGCGCGTTGATGCCGACGTCCACGCGACCGTAGAGTTCGTCGTATCCGTCGGCAAGACCGGGCCGACACCGAGGACTACTACGACTATATGCGTGGTAGCGAAACGCGAACGATAAGCCTGGCGGCCCCGCAGTCGGCCCGGACACGAGTCGCTTCCGGCGTCGTTACTTCGTCTTTCGCGCCACCGCTTCACCTCGACGTGCGTCGCACCCCGCCAACTCCGACAACCGCGTTCGCGCGCGCTTACGGCTCGACGACGGGATTCTCGAGCGTGCCGACGCCCTCGAACTCGACCTCGACGACGTCGCCGTCGCGCAGCGGCCCCGGTCCGAACGGCGTCCCGCTGGCGATGATGTCGCCCGGTTCGAGCGTGATGAGTTCCGTAACGTCGGCGACGAGTTCGGCGACGGAGAAGATCATCATGTCCCGCGTCGTCTCCTGTTTCATCTCGCCGTTGAGTCGGAGCTCGAGGCGCGCGTCGTCTGGAACTTCGTTGGGGGACGCGATGACGGGACCGACGGGGAGCGATGCGTCGAACGCTTTCCCTCGGACCCAGTTTCGTTCGTCTTGCTGATCGTCGCGGTTCGAGATGTCGTTGACGCACGTAAAACCCTCGACGACGTCCATTGCCTCGGCCTCGGAGACGTCGCGACACTGCTCGCCGATGACGATGCCGAACTCCGCTTCGAACTCGACTTCCTCCCGTCCCGGCGGCAGTTCGATCGCCTCGTCGTGGGCAACGACGCAGTTCGGGGTCTTGAGGAACAGTTCGGGTCGCTCCGGCAGGTCGTCGAAGCCGGACTCCTCGCGGTGGTCCATGTAGCCCCCCGCCTGACAGACGATCTTCGTGGGTTCGCTCGGCGGCAAGATCGTGATTGCTGCGGCGTCGTACTCTCGGTAACCGGTATTGATACGTCCGTCGCTCCACGTTCCAGTCCGGACGTGTCCGGACGGATCTCTAAATCGAACGGTGTGCATCCTCTGTGTGCTCGCGCTATCTGATTAATGGTCTTTCGGTTCGGTAGCCGTTCGCACGGACCCGTCCTCGCAGAGTAGACGAACGACGACAAGAGCTCTTCGCCGTCACCTGCGCGACCCGGCCGGGGCCGAGTGTTTACCACTGGGAAACACGATGGCCTCTGAGATTACACACATACGTCTGTAATGCAGGAGCGAAGGATCCGGACTCGTCACCGCGAGATGTCGTCGAGCGCCGGAGCATCGTACTCCCGTCCGTACCCGCTACACGACACGACGCATGCCGCCGTATAGCACGCGTAAACTGCTCGCCCGTCGAACCGCTACGCCAGCGACGTGAGATTGATCTCGACGATGTTCACGCTCCGCATGATCATTTCCGGGAGTTCCCGCTGGAATCGTTCCTGGTCGAGCCGACTCGAGGGGCCGATGATGCTCAGCGCGCCGAGAACGGTGTCGTCTTGATTCCTGATCGGCGCGCCGACGCCGACCAGACCGTGGATCGTCTCCTGTTCGTTGAAGGCGATTCCGTGCTCTCGCACCTCCTCGAGTTGGTCGAAGAGGTTGGATTTCTCGGTGATTGTGTGTCTGGTCACCGGGCTGAGGCCGCGCGCTTCGATGATCTCTTCGGCGCGTTCTTTCGGGAGGTGGGCCAGGATCGCCTTGCCGACGGCCGTGTGGTGCAGTTCGCTCCGATGGCCGACGTAGAGCGGTGTATTCACGGCCTGGTCGCCGTAGGCGACGTATAGGCAGACGCCGATGCCATGTTCTTCCACCGTAAACAGCGTCATCTCGCCGCTTTGCTCGGCTAGTTTGTCGACTTCGGCCCGGGCCAACTCGAGCACCGGAACGCGAGATTTGGCGTAGTGGGCGACGTCGATGAACCGGAGGCCGAGGGAGTACGTGTCGTCTTCATCCTTGACGACGTAGTCGTTCGAGCGCAGCGTCGCGAGGTGGTTGTAGACCGTTCCCTTGGTGACGCCGATTTCGTTGGCGATCTCGGTGACGCCGGCGCCGCCTCGCTCCTGCAGGACGTCGAAGATGTCCAGCGTCGTCTGTACTGCCTGAATTCGTTTGGCGTCGTCCGGGGGGTCGAACGGGGTAGGCATGGTTATGGTATGGATACTCATACCAGATAAATGTTTAGGTGTGGTAAACGCTTCGGGTCGATCGGAACGCGACTCGGACGAAGCAGAGACGCGCGGCTCGTTACACACCTGAACCGAAACAGATCGAAGACAGCTGAAAAGGGACGAGCGGCTATCTGATGGCGCCGCTCACCGGAGGACCTCCGGGACGCGACCGGCGTCCCGAACGTCGATCCACTCGCCGGCGTCGGCCGACTCGTACGCCGCGTCAAGCACTCGTAGCACCGTTAGCGCGTCGGACAGGTCGGCAGGGACATCGACGGAATCATCGTCGCAAGCGTCCAGAAACTGCCGCGCGAAGTCGAGACCGAAGCCGCCGCCGTAGCCTGGCGTGAGGTCGTATTCGTACGTGAGGTACCGACGAGGCGTGCTCGCGTGCGCCTCGCGGCAGGACTCGATCTCGACGGTCGTCTCGTCGTCGAAGCCGAAGTAGTCTCCCATCGGATCCCACGTCGTCCGGCCGTCGGTGCCGGTGATCGAGAGCGCCGTGTCGTACCGACCCTCCCACAGGTAGTAACCACACTGGAGCGTCCCGAGGGCGCCGGAGGCCAGTTCGAACTGCAGGACGGCGCCGTCCTCGACGTCGACGCCGTCGACCCCGTAGGTCAGACTCGCGTTCACGCGAACGATCGGGTCCTCGAGGATCCACGGCAGGAGGTCGATCCAGTGGATGCCGAGCCACTGGGCGATGCCGCCCCGACTCGCGCGCTCGTCGAAGAGGTAGTGGTCGCTGTCCCGGTAGGCCAGTTGGGAGGCCAGAAAGCGCGCCTCGACGGCTCGAACGTCCCCGAAGAAGCCGGCCGCTGCGCGCTCTCGAAGCTCCCGCGAGGCAGGGTGACCCCGCCATGTGTATGAGACGCCGACCGTCGCGTCGGCGTCCTCGACGGTCGCCGCGAGCGACTCGAGGTCGGCCGCGGTTCGGCCGGCCGGTTTCTCCGTGTAGACGTCGATCCCGTGGTCGACGGCGGCCTCGACGACGCCCGGCGCGTCCCGGTTGGGCAGCGTGATCCAGACGGCGTCCGGCGCTTCGGCGTCGAGCAGCATCGTCGGATCGCGGTAGATCGGGACGTCGCCGAGTCCGTCCACCGCGTCGGCGTCGAACCGGCAGTCCGGTTCGCACGCACACGTGACAGCGACGGGGAGTTCACCGAGGGTCGCGAGGTAGGGTTCGGTGTGGTGATGGTTCAATCCGATGTATCCGACTGTTCGTTCGGTCATGGTCAGCTGAAAGCGGGGATAACCTCGTCCCCGAAGCGCTCAAGGCACTCGAGCGTAGTCTCCTGCGGTTGTCCGGGGAACTGGACGCGGACAACGACGTGATCGACGCCGAGGTCGCGGTAGGTTCGAAGCCGCTCGATGCACTCGTCCGGAGAGCCGAGGACGAACTTCTCCGCCAACTCGTCGTAGTCCACTTCGACTTCGTGTTCGTCCATGTACGTTTGCCCCCATCGGGCGTACATCCGGTACAGTTCAAGCAGGTACGGCTCGATCGTGTCCCGGGCTTCCTTGTACGAGTCCGCGACGAAACAGTCTCGCATCAAGATGACGTCGTTTTCCGAGCGGTCCATCCCGAACTCCTCTATGGCGTCCTCGTAGACGCCGATCTGGCGCTCGAGGTTCTCGGTCGTCGACGACGCGCTCGCGATCCAGGCGTCGCCGCGGTAGGCCGCCCGCTTGATGGCGATGTCGGCGTGGCCGCCGATCCAGACCGGCATCCCGTTCGCTGGGCGCGGACTAATGAAGACGTCGTCGAACGACCAGTGATCGCCGTCGTGGGTGACCGACTCCTCCGTCCACAGTCGCTTGAGCAGCGCCAGCGACTCCATGAACATCGGCACGCGGTCTTCCATCGAGACGCCGAAGGGCGTCAGCTCGCGCTCGCGGTAGCCGATCGCCGCGCCGAACCGCATCCGGCCGTTCGAGAGCCGATCGACCATCACGACCTTCTCGGCGAGGTGGAGCGGGTTGTAGAGCGCCGGCAGCATCGCCATCGTCGCGAGTTCGAGCCGATCGGTCTGCGCCGCGAGGGCGGCGAGCGTTGTCAGCGGCTCCGCCACCCCGTCGTCGTGGACGTGGCGCTCGCCGATCGAGACCGAATCGAAGCCGACCGACTCCGCGAGTTCGACCTGCTCGTACAGATTCGTCACCTCGAAATCGCCATCGGGCGTGTAGTACTGGTTCAGAAAGACGCCGAACTTCATCGTCGCTCACCCGCGTTCGAGACTCGAGCGGGCCGCGACTCGACGACGCCGATCGCGACCGTCGTCCGCGGGGGTTCATGTTCCGGCGCGTCGGCGCCGGATGTGGCTGATCTAGGAGCGTGCATTCGTCCCTTCGATAGTGGCGATAGGTTATAATTGTGCGGGACGGTGACGGTTCACTTACCAGTCGACGGCGATCGGACTCGAGAAGTCGATTACCGCGGACCTGGGACACTCGCGCCCGGCGGCAGCACAGCTAACTGGGTAGCGGCGGCGTACGACGTATGAAGGTTGTACCATCGCAGCGGGATCGCTGTCGGTCGAGGACGCCCTGGCGGTCGCCGCCGACGCCGACTACCGCGGCGTCGAGCTCTGGGGGCGAGACAACGTCGGCGATCGATCACCGCGGACCTGCGACGAGATTCGCGCGGCGGCCAACCGGCGCGGATTCGAGATTCCGGTGTACGGCTCGTACCTGCGCGTCGGGACGGCGGACTACGAGGAGTCGGTCGAGGGGGGACTCAAGGTCGCGAGTCGCCTCGGCGCGCCCTCGTCGACCGCGATCGTTTCCTCGGCCGCCTCGAACTCTTCGCCTTCCGCGCGGACCGCGTACTCACCCGGTTCGACCGACGTCCCGGAACACCCGCGTCCACGATCGTTCCGTCCTCGGCCGCGTCGTCGCTGCTCTCTGAACACCCGGCCGCGAGCGTGACAGCCATTGTCGTTCCAAGGATGAATCTCCGTCTCCGCAGTGCTGGCGGTGCCATGACTCGAGCGTCACAAGCAGTCCCTAAGTAGGTTTGGAAACCGATACCGATCGGGACGCCGTTCCGGTCCCTACCACATCCTTTATCGCTCACCGGCCGAATGCGGTTCACGTGACACAGATGCCTGAACAGGACTCCATCTACGACGAACTGGGCGTTCCGCGAGTCATCAACGCGGCGAGCACGAAGACGCGAATCGGCGGCAGTCTCATCCGACCGGAAGCGGTCGAGGCGATGGCTCGAGCCGCGGAGTCGTTCGTTCGCATTTCCGACCTCCAGCGCCGCGCCAGCGAGGTCATCTCGGACGTGACGGGCGCCGAAGCGGGCTACGTCGCGAGCGGCGCGGCGGCGTGTCTGACGCTCGGGACCGCCGCGTGTATCGCCCGGGACGACCTGGGGACGATGAGCCGGCTCCCCCACGCCCCGGAAGCGCCGAACGAGGTCATCATGCCCCGGACGCACCGCAACGGCTACGATCACGCAATTCGCCTCGCGGGCGCTCGGATCGTCGACGTCGGAAACAACGACAACCATCTCGGCACTGGCTCGGTGAACACGGAGCTGTGGGAGATCGAGGACGCGATCACCGAGGACACGGCCGCGATCGCCTACATGCAGAAGTCGTACTCCCAGCCCGAACTATCGGACGTCGCCGATGTCGCCCACGAACACGACGTGCCAGTGATCGTCGACGCCGCCGCCGAACTCCCGCCCAAGCGCAACCTCACGCGCTTCATCGACGAGGGCGCCGATCTGGTCGTCTTCAGCGGTGGGAAGGCCATCCGTGGCCCCCAGTCGTCGGGCATCCTCGCGGGCAAGCAGGACCTGATCGAGTCTGCGGCCCTCCAGCACCTCGACATGCACGTCGCGGAATCGGTGTGGGAACCCCCGCAGGACGTGATCGACCTCGAGGGGTACGCAGGCGTCCCCCGGCAGGGCGTCGGTCGGCCGCTCAAGGTCGGCAAGGAGGAGATCGTCGGACTCATTCGCGCGCTCGAACTGTTCGTTGAGGAGGACCACGAGGCGTGCGTCGCGGAGTGGACGGAGCGAACCGACCGCATCGCCGCCGAACTGCGCGAGGAGTCCGGCCTGTCTATCACCGTCACCGAGGGGGAAAAGACGGCCGTCGCGCCGGAGGTGTTCGTCCGCATCGATCCGGAGACGGCGGGAATCGACGCGACGACCCTCGTCGGGCAGCTCCGCAAGGAGAACCCCCGGATCTTCGTTGGTCCCGACAACCTCCACGAGTCTGCGTTCACCGTGAACCCGATGTGTCTCACGGACGACGAGGCCGACTACGTCGTCGAGCGCATCCGATCGTACCTCGAGTGAACGGCCACCTCTTGGTTCGCTGAACCCGGGCGATTCGGGACGCCGGTTCCGGTGTCGTCACCGTCTCGACGAACCCACGCTGCGTCGTCAGGGCGAAACACCTATGACCGATTCGGAAAAAAGAGTGGACGACGACCCATGCCAACATTTGACGTTAGGGTACCCGACGGACCGCTCAACGTGCTCGTCATCGGCGCCCACATCGACGACTGCGAGATCACCTTCGGCGGAACCGCGCGCAAGTACGCCGACCTCGGCCACAACGTCCGCTTCGTCTCGATGACGAACGGCGAGGCCGGCCACCACGAGATCGGCGGGATCGAACTCACCCGCAGGCGTCAGGCCGAGGGACGGAGAGCCGCCGAGATCCTCGGCGTCGAGTACACGTTCCTCGACACCCACGAGGGCGAACTCAGGCCGAGCATCGAGAACCGAAACAAGGTGATTCGGCTCATCCGCGAGTTCAAGGCCGATCTGATACTAACGCACCGACCGAACGACTACCATCCCGACCACCGGTACACTTCCGACCTGGTACAAGACTCTGCATACATGGTTACGGTCCCGAACATCTGCACGAACACGCCCCACATCACCTACAACCCCGTCATCTGCTACCTCCACGACGACTTCCAGAAACCGTATCCGTTCAATCCCGACGTCGTCGTCGACATCGACGACGTGGTCGAGACGAAACTCGACGCGATCCACGAACACGACTCCCAGATGTACGAGTGGCTCCCATACAACGTCGGAAAACTCGAAGAAGTGCCGGAAGACGACGACGAACGCCGCGAGTGGCTGGCCGAGGACCGACTCCCCGGATTCGCGGCCGTCGCCGACCGCCACCGCGACGCGCTCGTCGAGCGCTATGGCGAGGAGCGCGGATCGGAGGTTCGGTATGCCGAGGCCTTCGAACACTGCGAGTACGGCGGCCAACTCACCGACGAGAACCGAGATATCCTCTTCCCGATCGAGTGATCGCGACGCGTTGAACGCCGTCTACGGCGCGATCACGAATCACGTCCGCGCCCGTCGATCGAACGGACGCCGTGGGCACACAGTTCGAGGAGTCGCTCCTCCGTCTCCCGACTGGGTCCGTGCCGGCTCCCGTCGGGTTCGGTCTCGAGGTGGTGCTCGACGGCGGTCTCGATTCCCGCCTCGAGCGGCGTCGACTTCCAGCCCAGCGCGGCGAGCCGCTCGGTCGAGACAACGTACGGGAACGGGCGACAGAGGCTGAAGTTCTTGGGGAAGAGGTCGATCGTCGCCAACTCCCGAGGCGAGGGCCGAACGATCGTCACGGACGTCTCGAGCGCCGTCGCAATGTGTTCGATCAGTCGATCGAACTGGCACTGCTCACGGTTCGCGACGTTGTACGCTTCGCCCGGCGTCCCCTCCTCGGCGAGGACGGTGATCGCTCGAGCGGCGTCTTCCGCGTACCCGAGGTGCATCGGCATCCAGTACTCGTCGCCCGGAACGACGATCCGGTCGTAGCGCCGCACGCGGTCGATCCAGTAGTCGAGTCGCTGCGTCGGATCGTGCGGCCCGTATATCGCGGTCGGGCGGACGCTAATGGCGTTCACCCCGTCGTCGGCCGCCTCGAAGAGGATTCGATCGCACTCGGCCTTCCGGGCGCCGTAGCTCTCCCACGAATCGTCGGTCGCCTGCTCGGGCGTACACGACTCGAGGGGCGTCTCGTCCTCCCGGATCGGAACGGCCGTCGAGAGCCGATAGGCGCTCGTACTCGAGACGAACAGGTAGGCATCGACGTCGGCGAAGATATCGACGGCCGCGCGGACGTCGGCGGGGTGAAAGCCCGCGAAGTCGACGACGACGTCGGGATCGACGGCGTCGTACGCCGCCCGCAGGTCCGCCTCGTTCCGTCGGTCGCCCTCGACGTGGTCGACGTCGGATTCGGCGAACGGAATTTCGCTGTTCCCGCGGGTGAACAGCGTCACGTCGTCACCGCGCTCGAGAAACTCGCGGACGGTGAATCGACCCATGAACCGGGCGCCGCCGATAGTCAGTACCGTGGCCATACCCACTCACTCGAGGCGACGAGCATAAAATCGACCGGTCGACGGGACGAAGATGGGAACGGAGACGGGAACGATGTCGCCGTCGGTGTTCGGTCGCGTGCGGTCGATCAGAACCGGTTTTGGAGCGGGTGCCGGGCCTGCGCCGGCGGACAGTCGCCGTGCTCGCTCAGGTTCGTCACCGCGACGTCGCTGTCGCCGTCGGTCACGACCTGCTCGCCGGTGACGTCGATCCTGGCGTTCCGGATCGTTCCGGTCGCGTTCTCGAGCGTGACACCGTCGCGGTCGGCGCCCGACTGTGCCAGACAGAGATTCTGGATCGCGACGGCGCTGTCGGTGAGTTCCAGCGCCGTCCCCCCGCTGGCGTCGCCGGTGATGCTCGTGTTCTTCATCGCGATGTCGGCCGTCCCGTTGGTGAGGTCGACGGCCTGGTTGCCGTCGGCGTTCATCTCGAACCGGCAGTTGCGCATCGCTACCGCACCGTCGTGTCCGGCGTAATCGAGGACGCCGTAGCTGCTCTCGTGGTTGCAGCGCACGTCGATGTTCCTGAGTTCGCCCCCGAACTCGCTCCACAGCCACACCGCGCGGGCGGTGACCGCTCCCCAGGTGTCGTACTCGGGGATGTAGCCGTCGAGGACGACGGTGCAGTTCTTCGCGTAGCTGCCGGGCGTCCCGAGACGGATCGAGGAGACGTTGTTGTTCTCGAAGTAGCAGTTCTCGACGCCGACCGAGCCGTTCCCGTTCCCGCCGGGACCGGAGGCGTAGATCGCGTTGTCGGCCAACCCCTTGAACGAGCACCGCTTGAACAGCAGGTCACCCGCGTGGTCGGGGAACACCCAGGCGCCCGTCTCGCGGCCGTACCCCATCGAGCCGTCCGGTACGTGGAAGTTCTCGATCAGGCCGGTGCCGTCCGGTTCGACGATGCCCGGACCGATCTTGACCGTCCCCCACGTGTCCGCGAGCCCTTCGTAGACGATGTCGCGCACCACCAGGTCGTTCTGGACCAGGTACGACATCCCGACGTTCGTCTCCGCGGCGGTCTGATCAATCCGGAAGTTCTCGACGCGAACGCCGTCACCCCAGAGGGCGAGGACGAACGTCTCCACGCCCTCTGCCGGCCGAAGCGTCACGTCCCCCTGGCCGACGAGTGCGACGTCGAACACGTACTCCTCGGGCGTTCCATCCGGATCGAACGAGGCCGCGGTGCCAGCGCCGTTTCGGTGGAAGCCGCCCTCCTCAAGGTAGTACTCGCCCTCGGGGAAGATCACCTTCGTGTCGTTTTGCACCGCCTCGTCGAGGACGTCGTCGATCGGTTCCTCACCGGTCGGGTCGGCGCCGAAGTCGTCGACGAGGTTCACGACGGTGCCGTACTCGTCGCTCGCGGCGACCGATCCGGTTACGCCGAGTCCAAGCCCGACGACCGCCGTCCCGGCGGCAGCGGTGCGCAGGACGGACCGCCGCGTTGGCAGGTTTCGCCCCACGGGACTCGCATCTGCATTCGCTTCACTCGTTCGGGTTCGGTATCGTTCACTCTCACTGTCGCGTGATTCTCGAGGCATGCTATCAATCACCACTACTGGGTACTCCGATAAAACTGTAACTACACATGTACTCTCGTTATAAGCTCGATGGCGGACCGGTTTTCTCGGGAAAGAGACCGTCTGCGGCGCCGATACGTGTGCCTCGAGAGTCGGGGAAGGGATAGACATTTGTGATCGGAACGGAAGGTATGGGTATGCCGAGTCGACCGAACATCCTGTTCATCATGACCGACCAGCACCGCGGCGACTGCCTCGGTGTGGACCCGGACTCGCCGACCGACGACGACGACCGCCCGCTCGTCCACACGCCGAACATCGACAGCTTCGTCGAGGACGGCGCGCTGTTCACCCGCGCCTACACCCCCGCACCGTCGTGCATCCCGGCTCGCCGGTCGCTGTTGACGGGCCAGACGCCGTCGACGAACGGGGCGCCGGGCTGGGTGACGACGCCGTGGGACTTCGACGACACGCTGCCGAGCGTGCTCCGCGACGCGGGCTACCAGACGAAACTCACCGGAAAGATTCACTCTATCCCGATCCGCAGCCACGTCGGCTTCGAGAGCCTGGACCAGCATGAGGCGCTCTTTGCCCACCCCGACGACGACTACACGCGCTGGCTCGAGCAGGAGAGCGACGGCCTGTTCGACGAACTCTCCCACGGCCTCGGCCGGAACTCGTGGGACCCCCGACCGTGGCACGTCGACGAACACTACCACCCGACGAACTGGACGACCGACCGCGCGCTCGACTTCCTCGACCAGCGCGACGAGATGCGGCCGTTCTTCCTCAACCTCTCGTACGTCCGCCCGCACACCCCGTTCGATCCACCCCAAGCGTACTGGGACATGTACGTCGACCGCGAGATCCCGGCGCCGTCCATCGGCGAGTGGGCCGACGACGTCTACGGCGAGAAAATCCCCGACTATCCGCCTGTCGACGCCTGGGTCGCCGACCTGCCGCCGACGATCGTTCGTCGCGCGCGAGCCGCCTACTACGGCCTCATCACGCACATCGACCACCAGTTGAAACGCGTCTTCGACAAGTTGCAGATGATCGGCGAACTCGAGAACACGTTCGTCATGTTCATCTCGGATCACGGCGAGATGCTCGGCGACCACTACCTCTGGCGGAAGACCTACGCCTACGAGGGCTCTGCGCGGGTTCCGATGGTGCTGCGACTCCCCGAGTCGATGGACCTGCCGCGAAAACAGCTCGTCGACCGGCCGGTCGGCCTCGAGGACGTCATGCCGACGCTGCTGTCGGTCGCGGACGTCCCCGTCCCCGAGACTGTCGAGGGGAGCGACCTGCTCGAGTTGGTTCGCGACCCCGACCGGGACGACTGGCGGGAGTGGTACCACGGCGAGCACGCCGCCGGGAGCTACGACCCGGAGAATGGCTGTCAGTACGTCGTCGACGGCCGACACAAGTTCGTCTGGAATCCGGCGACCGGCGAGGAGTTGCTGTTCGACCTCGAGGAGGACCCCAACGAACTGTACGATCGCACCGACGACGAGGCGTACGCGGACGTCCTTAAGCGGGGACGAACCGCAATGGTCGACCGACTCTCGAATCGTCCCGAGGGGTTCGTCGAGGACGGGGCGCTCACCACGACGACGGCCGGCTCGGACGACGTCGGCGATTCGGACGACTGTGCCTCGAGCAGCTAACTGCGGTTCCGATTCCCGACTCCTGTTTCGAGCAAAAGGGTTTTAGCCGCGTTCTGAGTTACTCGACGTGTGTTACGGACTGCCATCCAGCTGTTCACGCTGAAAGACGTCGACGAGTCGACGCCGGAGCTGATCGCCCGCGTCGGCGAGACCGAGTTCGAGGGCGTCGAGTTCTACGACGCGCACTTCGACGAGTTCTACGACGGTGCCGTGAGTCGGACGCGGGACGCGCTCGAGGACGCCGGGCTCGCGGTCGCCGGCGCCCACGTCGACATCGACCGGCTCGAGACGGAACTCGACGACCTCGTCGGACACTGCCTGGCCGTCGGTTGTTCGACACTCGTCGTCCCCACCTACGAGCCAGAGGCGTTCGCGACCGTCGAGGGAATCGAGTCCGCGGCCGACCGCATCGGCGACGCGGCGGCCGAACTCGCCGAGTACGACATTGACCTGCTCTACCACAACCACACATTCGAGTTCGCGGACGTCGATGGCAGGGTCGCCTTCGAACGGTTCGTCGACCGCGCGGACGGCCGGTTCGGGTTCGAACCCGACGTCGGCCTCGCGAAACACGCCGGCTACGATCCGCTCGCTCTCCTCGAGGCCGTCGACGGTCAGGCCCCTGTCGTCCACCTCACCGACTCTATCCCGTCGGATCCGGCCGCCCTGCACGCCGACGTCGGGAAGGGCGCCGTCAACATCGAGGCCTGCACGTCCGCCACCGCGGCCGCCGGCACCGAGTGGTTTGTCTGCGAGAACGGCCGCACCGACGACGGACTGAAATCGCTCGAGTACGGGAGCGCCGTGTTCGCCGACGTTCGCGACCGCGTAGTCGACTCGTCGTGAGTTGCTAATCGGTAGCGACTGTGAGACAAGTACGCACAGACTTATCGTCTCGGACGCGAAGCACTCGAGCAAGAGCATGCCAGAGTTAGCCATCAACGGCGGACCGGCAGCAGCGGAGGCACTGAAACTCCCCGAGTGGCCGCGACTGACCGAGACGAGCAGGCAGTACGTAACGGAGTCACTCGAGAGCGGACGCTGGTGTCGGACCACCGGCGGCGAGTTCTGCGATCGACTCGAGGAGGCGTTCGCCGCGTACCACGACGTGGAGACCGCGATCGCCGTGAGCAACGGCACGACCGCGATCGAACTCGCGTTGCGGGCCTGCGGCGTCCAACCGGGCGACGAGGTCGTCGTCCCGTCGTACTCGTTCATCGCCAGCGCGAGCGCGGTTCCCTGCGTCGGCGCGGTGCCGCGGTTCGTCGACACCGACCCCGAGACGTACAATATCGATCTGGACCACCTCGAGGAAGTGATCACGGACCGGACGGTCGGCGTCGTCGGCGTCCACTTCGCCGGCTACACGATGGATATGGATCGACTCCTCCCCATTATCGAGGAGCACGACCTGTTCCTGATCGAGGACGCGGCCCACGCGCAGGGGTCGGAATGGCGAGGTGAAAAGGTCGGCACGTTCGGCGACTTCGGCACGTTCTCCTTCCAGGAGTCGAAGTCCCTGCCCAGCGGCGAGGGCGGCATCGTGACGACCGACGACACGGTGTTGGCCGACCGCGCCCGCACGATGGCCAACATCGGCCGCCGGCAGGGGACGGTCGACTACTACCACCACTTCCTGGCGTCGAACCGCCGCCTCTCGGAACTGCAGGCCGCGCTGGCGCTGGCTCAACTCGAGAAACTCGACGACGAGAACCGGATCCGCGAACGGAACGAGGAGGTCCTGCTCGCCGAACTCGAGTCGATCGACGGCATCGCGACGAAGCCGCGAGACGACCGAATCACGGCTCGCGGCTACTGCATCGAGAATTTCCGGTACGACGCCGACGCGTTCGGCGGTCTCCACCGGGATCGGTTCATCGAGGCGCTCGTCGCGGAGAGCGTTCCGGTGAGCGAGGGGTATCAACTGCCCCTCTACAGACAGCCGGCGTTCTACCGCAACGAGGTGGCTCGCTTCCTCCCGCGGGGAACCGAGGTTCCGGACTATCCCAACCTCCACCTCCCCGGTACGGAAGAAATCTGCCGGACCAACGTCACCTACAGCCACAAACTGCTGCTCGCCGACGAAGCGGGGATTCGCTCGGTGGCCGAAGCCGTTCGCAAGATTCGGGCGAACGTCGACGAACTACTCGAGTGAGAACGCAGAATCGGCGGTGATCCGTGGTTCGCCTCGGTCCGATCAGAACCACATGCGGTGGCGCGCGCTGGACCGTGACGAGCGACCAGCGAGTCTCGGGCCAACGATCGTGCGAGGTCTTCGCGAGCCTCGCGAGCGAAGGCTTGGAAGACGCGAAGCGTCTTCCTGTGGATGAGCGAGTGAGAGCGCGGCGCGTTGCGGCGAGGCGAACGGCCAGTGGCCGTGAGCCTGAAGCGAACGGAGCGAATCGGCTGGGGAGGAGGTGAAAATCACAGCCGCCAGCGACTGCAGGACGCTCGTCTTCGCCGTCGATGGGCGTTGGACTCGAGGTTCCGTTCACCGTGTGACTCGTCGTCTCGAGAGAGACCGAGACTGGTTCCGACTGAACGCTAACCGACGAGCCCGTATCAGAGCGACTCGAGCAGCGGTTCGACGTACTCGGGCGAGTACCGCTGACACCGGTAGATAGTCCCCATCGATCCCGATTCGCCGAACGGACTGACGAAGTCCCAGACGACCTCGCCGTCGGGCGTCACCTCGAACAGGTGGGTCTTTCCGCCCTCGCAGATGAGCGTGTTTCCGTTGGGCAGGCGACGCGCGCCGGAGATGTACTTGCTGAAGAACTCCTCTTTCGGCGAGCCGGTGTACTCCCAGACGATTTCCTCGGTCAGCGGATCGAGTTCGAGCACCCGCGAGTAGCCGCGCTCGGTCCCGTTGTCGAAGACGAGCACGTTGCCGTTCTCGAGGACGTGCGGGAGGTGCTGGCCGTCGAGTTCGCCGGGCCCCCACGCCCAGACGATCTCGCCGCTCGGGTAGTCGATGACGCCGATGACGTCCACGCTCCGGTAGGAGAAGACGATGTTCCCGGGCTCGAAGCGAACGGGGCCGTCGCCCTCGAGTTCTCTTCGGTAGGTCTCGTTCTCGGGGATGACCTGGAGCGTGTTGTTGTGCGCCCAGTCGAACGGGAACTCGGACTCGATGCGGTCGCGAACGTACGCCCAGTCCTCCGCGGGGAGCAGGTCGCCCAGTTCCTCGAAGTGCTCGTCGCCGCGCCACTCCCAGTGGATCTCCTTCTCGCGATCGATCTCGAGGACGTAGGAGTTGCGCTTGAGTTCGGGACTGATCTCGGGCACCATGTAGTCCGAGATGGTGTGCAACAGCAGGTTGCCGTTCTCGAGGACCGCGTAATCGTGGTCGATCCGGCAGTGGTACGACCAGACGACCTCACCGTCGGGCGTAAGCTCCCGCAGGCCGGCCCGCGAGAGGTCGGATCGATCGCGCGTCGGGTAGAGGAGGTTGCCGTTCGGCAGGAGGGTGCAGAACGACTGGACCGCCGTGTCGACGCGCCACTCGTGGACCGGCTCGCCGTCCATATCGATGAGGTAGATCTTCCCCGTTCCGTCGGGCGCCTCTTCCGGGAATTGGTATGTTTCACAGAGGAGCGTGTACCCCTCGTCGGTCGCGTTGGGATCGTGGATGGTTACACCTGTCGACATAATCGCGTGTTCGGCTACCCGGTTGTCACCGGGATAAGTTAACTGTACCCACAACGGGTCGAAGACGATCACCGCTCGAGCCAGTCGGCCGATCGATTCGCGAGGAGCTAGGAGCCGACCGTCGCCTCGAGAATCGCGTCCCAGATCTCGGGCAACCGCTCCCACTCGAGAAAGTCGAGGGGCGCCCAGTGGGGCGCACAGTCCGTCGCGAACGCGAACGCGCGCCCGTCGCCGTGATCGCCGACGACGAGCAGCGGGTCGTCGCCGACGGACGCCCAGACGTCGGCGTCCGGGTCCGCCTCGAGGCGGTTGTAACCGAGCACGACGGGCCACTCTTCGGGCAGCGAGTCCGGGCCGCCAGTTCGGCGGGGCGCGACGCCGCCCGGCACTTCGATGCGGTCGTCGTGCGGCGCGATCCGGACCGGAAGCGCGTCGGCGACGGCGGTGCGTGCGTACCGCGCCTGTCCGCCGACGCCGGCGAAGCTCATGTAGCCGCCGATCATCCCGAGCGCGCCGCCGTCGCGGACCCACCGTTCGAGCAGGGCACACCGGTCGACGTCGGTCTCGCCGGCCGCGACCCGCGGCGTGATCTGGAGCGAGTCGGCCCCGATGTCGCTCAGGAGCACGAGGTCGTACGCGTCGAGTTCCTCGCGCGAACGCGGAAAGGCGTCGACCGCGACGTGGCAGGGCTGGAACTCGACGCTCGCGCCCGCCGCCTCGAGGGCGGCGACGAGGTGATCCGCGCCCTCGACGTACTCGCCGTCGGCGACCACGTTCCGGCCCTTGATCTCGAACGAGAGGGTCCGCCAGGATTCGCCGGCGAGGAGGATAACTGGGCCGTCGTCGGCCGACATCTACGGCCGGAGCACCGCCTTGACGATGCCGTCGCGGCGCTCTCTGATGGTTTTGAAGGCCTCCTCGAACTCCTCGAGCGGGAACTCGTGGGTGACGACGCCGTCGACGGTCAGGTCGCCCCGTCGGAAGAGCTCGATGACCTCGTCGACGGCGTGGGAGGCGGTGACGCCGCCGACCACGGTGAGTTCCTTCGCGACGATCTGGTCGGGATCGATCGCCTTGCGCTCGCCGAAGACGCCGGTGAGAACGATCTTCCCCTGCTTCGCCGCGCTCTGCACGCAGGTCTCGAGGACGTCGCCCGCGCCGGCGGCCTCGACGCAGATATCGACGCCGCGGCCGTCGGTGTGCGCTCTGATCGCCTCGACCGGGTCCTCCTCGCAGATGTTGACCGTCCGCGTCGCGCCGAGCTTTCGCCCGGCCTCGAGCGGTTCGTCGCGCGTCCCGGTCAGCACGACGTCCGTGACGCCCTGAGCTCGAAGCAACTGGACGCCGTACAGGCCGAGCGCGCCGGGGCCGAGGACGGCGGCCGTGTCGGTGAACGACGTCTCGACGCGGTTCATCGCGTGGAGGGTACAGCCAGCGGAGTCGATCTGCGTCGCCTCGACGTCGGAGACGTCGTCCGGCAGCGGCGTCAGCGTGTAGGCGGGCCAGGCGGCGTACTTTCGGTAGCCGCCGTCGACCGTGAAGCCGATCTCTTTGAGGTCGTCACACTGGTAGTAGCGACCGTCCCGGCACGCCCCGCAGGTGCCACAGTAGACGAACCCGTGGAGGGCGACCCGCTGCCCGACCTCGAGATCGTCGACGCCTTCGCCGAGTTCGACGACCTCGCCCGCGACCTCGTGACCGAGGACGACGGGGAAGTCGGTCCAGGGCGGTCCCTCGCCCTCGACGAGGCCGACGTCGCTCCCGCAGATGCCGATCGCGGTGACCCGGACGAGCGCCTCGCCCGGCCCGGGGTCGGGAATCTCGCGATCCTCGGCCCACGCGGTCCCGGTTCCGTCGGTGACGACCGCCCGCTGGACGCCGCCGTCGGGCACCGCTTCGGTGTGCTCTCGGTCGCTCATACGGTCGCGATAATCTCGATTTCGACGCCGATATCGATCGGTAGATCGGCCACTTCGACCGCGCTCCGTGCGGGGAACGGGTCGCTCATGTACTCGGCGTACACCTCGTTCACGTCGGCGTAGTCGTCCATGTCGGTGACGAACACCGTCGCCTTCACGACGTTGTCGAGCGAACTGCCGCCCGCCTCGAGCACCGCGGCGACGTTCTCGAGGGTTCGTTCGGTCTGTTCTTTGATGTCCTCGCCGACGATGTCGCCGGTTTCGGGGTCGACGGGTCCCTGTCCAGAGACGAAGATCCGGTCGCCGTCTCGCACTCCCTGCGAGTACGGTCCGATCGCCGCCGGCGCGTCGTCTGTGTGAATTGGTTCCATGGTCGCAGGTAGACGGATTCGTCTCGGGTCGGTTAATTCTACCGGTGACTTCGATCACACTCGAGTGGCCGACGGTCGAACCGACGGCGGAAGAACCTATATGTGACCGGAGCGAGCGTATCTGCCATGGATCTGCTCGCAATCGTAGCCCATCCGGACGACGCCGAAATCTTCTGCGGTGGAACGCTCGCAAAACACGCCGACCGCGGCGACGACGTCACGATCGCCTACATGACCCGCGGCGAGTTCGGCGGCTTTGACACGACCCAGGCGGAACTCGCCGACACCCGCGAAGCGGAGGCCCGACGCGCGGCGGACGCCCTCGGCGCGTTGGTCACCTTCCTCGAGTTCGAAGACGGCCGGATCACCTACTCGCTCGAGAACCGACTCGCGATCGTCGACACCCTCCGGGAGCACGACCCCGATATTGTCCTCACCCACTACGCGGACGACATGCACCCCGACCACCGGGCTACGTCGCGACTCGTGACCGACGCCTACTACATGTCCTCGTTGCCCCTGCTCGAGACCGAACACCCGCCCGCCGGTCCGTCGAACGTCTACTACTTTGGCAAGCCGACGTCGTCGTTCGACCCAGACGTCGTCGTCGACATTACCGACGTTCAGGAACGGAAGGAGGAGGCCGCCCTCCACCACGAGTCGCAGATCGAGTGGCTCGAGGAACACGGAGGCATCGACGCTGAGTTCAGCGACTTCGTCGAGGGCATGCGCGCCACGGGCCACGCCCTCGGCCGGCAGGCGGGCGCGACCTACGCCGAAGGGTTCACCCGGTTGCACGACGCGTCGGTCGAGCACCTCAAGTGAGGAGCCGTTTTCGCGATCTCTCGACGCCCCGCTGCGGTGAGTCGCTCGATCGAAGTGCCGGTCGACCCTAGTACTCCGCGGTTCGACACTTACGAAGCGTGAACCCGAGCACGGCGAGGAAGCCGACGACGAGCACCAGGTTGATGACCATGATGTGGGACGTTCCGGGTTCGGGCGTCGCGAGGAACAGCGAGAGGCCGATGAAGACGAGCAACACGACGTTGAGTCCGAATAGGATGCCCCAGAGCGGCGCCCCGGCGCAAACGATCTCCCAGAACCGGTTGGACATAGTAGAGACAGAGTGACGGCGGCGACGTAAACCTATCTCTTGAGTCGATCAGTCGCCCGCCGCCTCCGACGACGAACTCGAACTCGAGTCGGCGCCCGACTCCTCGCGACGGTGGGAGTGGCGGAGGCAGGCGGCGACGTGATCGGGGCCGACTTCCTCCGAGACTGGGCGCCGCTGCTCACAGGGCGTCGTGAACAGGTCGCCGAGCTGGGCGACTGCCTCATCGCGTCGCCCTTCGACGAGCGCCCGAATCGCCTCGTCGAGCACCGTCTCGGCCCGTTGCTGGGTGAGGGGACCCTCGAGGCTGAACTCGTGGCGGAGTTTGATCGCGAGTGCCTCGTCGGACACCTCAGCGGCCGCGGACTCCGCATCCGCAGCCCCGTCGGTCGCCGCGACGGTCCGACGGCGAGCCTCGAGATCGATCTTACCGTTTTCGATGCGCTGGCGGAAGTCGAGCACCCGCCCCCACTCGTCCGACTCGAGGTCGAGCCCGTCGGGCTGGATCACCTCGGGACAGCGGGTGTGGAACCGACAGCCGCTCGGCGGGTTGACGGGGTCGGGGACGTCGATCTTGCGGATCGGCATCTCCTCGGATCGACCCATCGTCTGGAAGTCCGGTGTCGCCCACCGTAGCGACTTGGTGTAGGGATGTTGGGGGTTCTGAGCGACCTCCTCTGCGGGACCGATCTCGACCAGTTCGCCGAGGTACATCACGCCGATTCGGCCGCCGACCTTCTCGGTGATGTACCGCGCGTTCGAGAAGTCGTGGGAGATGAACAGGAACGACGTGTCGAACATCTCCTGCAGTTCGTGCATCAGGTCCATCATCTCGATGCGCAAGGAGACGTCGAGCGCGCTGATCGCCTCGTCGGCCAGGATTACATCCGGATTCATCAGAAGCGCGCGGATCAACGCGACGCGTTGCTTCTCGCCGCCCGAGAGCTGGTGGGGGAACCGGTAGGCGTAGTCCTCGGGCGGCGACATGCCGACGCGCTCGAGCAACCCTAACACGCGCGCGGTTCGATCCGCCTTCGAGAGGTGTTTCTCCCACTTCTTGAGCGGCGACTCGAGACTCGCCATCACCTTGCGGTTCGGGTTTAGAGCGCTGCCGGGGTCCTGGTGGATGATCTGGAGCGCCTGCCGGATCTCCCAGAACGGGATCTCGATCTCGCCGTTGCCGGTCTTCGCGTCCTGGACGTTCTGGCCGCGGTACGTTACGCTGCCGCCGGTCGGTTGCTGCAGGCCGATCGCCGTCTTGCCGAGGGTGGTCTTCCCGCAGCCGCTCTCGCCGATCAGCGCGATCACCTCGTTCTCGTGGATGTCGAGTGAGACGCCGTCGACCGCCCGTACGGTATTCGGCTTCGAGAACGGGTTCAGGACGCTCCCCGAGTTGTCTTCGAAGTAGACTTCGACGTCCTCGAGCGAGAGCACGACGTCGTCGCGATCGGTGGCCATCAGTCGCTCACCTCCCGGAGGTCAGGGATGGACAGCGGAATTTCCGCCTCGGCGTCCCGCCAGTGGAAGCACTTGCTCCGATGTTCCGGCCGGATCTGGTGGTAGTCGGGGTCGTCGGTCCGACACTCCGTCGTCGCGAGCGGACAGCGCGGGTGGTACGAACACCCGGTCGGGACGTCGACTGGGTCGGGACTTGAGCCGTCGATCGGTTTCATCTCCTCGACGGGTGTGCTCATGTTCGGCGTCGTGTTGAGCAGCGACCGCGTGTACGGGTGGGCGGCGTTCGCGAGGAGTTCCTGCGTCGGGCCGACCTCGACGAACTCGAAGGCGTACATCACGGCCACGCGGTCGGCGAGTTCGGCGACCAGCGGCAGGTCGTGGGTGATGAAGATCAGCGTGATGTCGTACTTCTCTTTGATCTCCGTCAGCAGCTTGAGGATCGACCGCTGCATCAGCAGGTCGAGCGCGGCGGTCGGTTCGTCCATGACGAGCACCTTCGGCTGCAAGATCATGCTGAGCACGATGAGGGTCCGCTGGCGCATGCCGCCGCTGAGTTCGTGCGGGTAGGCGTCGAGGACGCGGTCGGGGTCGAGGTACAAATCCGTCAGCAACTCCCTGGCCCGTCGCATGCCTTCGGCGGGGTTCGCGCCGTGAGCGTCGAGGGTCTCCTGGAAATGCGTCCTGATCTTCATCGTCGGGTTGAACGAACTCATCGCCCCTTGGAACACCATCGAAATCTCGGCCCAGCGGTACTGCTTCAACTCTTTCGTGCTGAGTTCTAAGATCTCGACCACCTCGCCGGGCGTCGGATAGTAGGCGACCGAGCCGCCGAGCACGCCGGGGTCGACGACGGCGTCGAGCAGTGCGTCGGCGAACATCGATTTGCCCGAGCCGCTCTCCCCGACGACGCCGAGAATTTCGTTTCGTTCGATATCCATGCTGACGTCGTTCAGCACCTTCGATCGGCCGCGTTCCATGTCGAAGGTGACGCTGGCGTTTCGGATGGAGACAATCGGGTCGTCGATCTCGAATTCGGTGTTGGTCGCGCGTGTTGCTGATTGGGGCATCGGTATCTAATGCTGTGGTTCGGACGTCGGTTCGTCGTCGGTGTTCATGTGTCGAGCGCGGATTCGTGGGTTGAAGATACGGTCGAGCCCCTGGCCGAGCAACAACAGTCCCAGCGACAGGGTGACGATGACGACCATCGGTGCGTAGAACCAGTGGAACAGCGACGAGAGGTAGACGCCGCCCTGTCCGTACGCGGCGTTCATCATCACGCCCCAGTTGAAGCCCGTGTTGGGCAGCAAGCCGAGGAAGTAGAGCCCGACGGACATCATGATGACGTTTCGCGCGGTCGTCACAAAGTTGACGACGACTAGCGGCATGACGTTCGGCAGAATGTCCTTCGTCACGATCGCCGGCAGCGAGATGCCCATCGTCCGCGAGGCCTCGACGTAGGACTCCTGGCGGAGCTTCATCACCTCGGATCGAAGCGCGCGGGCGAAGCCGGCCCACGCGTTGACGACGAGGACAACGCCGATCATCCACGCGCTCGAGGGGTCGATGACGGCCGCGAGCACGACGACGAGCGGCAGTCCCGGAATCGTCATCAGCACGTCTGTGACGGCCATCATCGTCTGGTCGACCGAACCACCCTTGTAGCCGGCGGTGACGCCCCAGAAGACCGCCATCACCGTCGAGAAGATGGCGCCGGCGGCCATCATCTCGAGCATCGCCGGGGTCGCGTGGACAAGTTGGCTGAGGATGTCCCGGCCGAGTCCGTCCGTGCCGAGCGGATGAGCCATCGTCTGGAACGGCGCGACGAGCGTGTCGCCGTGTCCCGCGTAGGTCTCCTCGACGAGGAGGACGCCGACGGTCCCGATCAGCAGGAACGACAGCGTGATCAGGAAGCCGACCCTGGCCCGCCAGTCGTCCCAGAGGATGTGCGCCGGCGTGATCACGTACTCGTTGACGAGCGCTCGATAGCGCTCCGAGCGCGTGATCTCGATTTCGGACACCGTTTCGAACGGTGACTGGGCTGGTTCGCGAGCGATGCTGCCGCCGTCGGTCGCCGTGTTCGACTCAGAACGCTTCACTGTCACCACTCTCCGCTCTCGGATCGATGTAGCCGTAGGTCAGGTCCGCGAGGTAGACGCCAACGATCACGCCGGCGGTGATGAAGAGGAACGTCCCCATCATCAAGGGGTAATCGCGGGCGCTTATCGCTCGAAACATGAAGTAGCCGACGCCGGGGTACTGGAAGATCTGCTCCAAGATGATCGAACTCCCGAACAGGGAGCCGATCGAAATCATCATCGAGGTGTACATGGGCAAGATCGCGTTCCGCGCGACGTACCGCAGCGCGATCCGGCGCTGGGACAGCGCCCGGAGTCGCGCGACGCGAAGGTAGTCCTCACCGAGGACCTGAATCGCGTTGCCGCGCATCTGGAGGGCAACGGCACCGAAGCCCGCGAGCACCAGCGAGAGGATCGGGAGCGCGCCGTGGTGAATGACGCTCGCGATGAACGCGAGGTTAAACCCCTCGTCGATCCCCGAGCCATAGTGGCCGCCCGTCGGAAACAGGTCGAGGTTGTATCCCAGGACTGAAACGAGGACAAGACCGACCACGTAGAACGGGATCGACGTGAGCAGAATCGACGCGCCCGACCAGGAGACGTCGAATCGCGTCCCCTCGACGTACGCCATGAACGCGCCGATGCTGATCCCGATCAGGTAGATGAGGATCATCGAGATGATCGAGACGAAGATCGTCCACGGCATCGCGTTGCCGAGGATCTCGGCGACCGGTTCGTGGTACCAGGTCGATCGTCCCAGATCGCCCCGCAGGACGTTCCCAAGGTACGAGAGGTACTGCTGCCAGAGCGGTTCGTCAGGGTTCATCGCCGCGTAGAGTTCCACCTGCCGGGCGACCTCGTCCGGACTCTGGCCGGCCCCCTCGTTCATCTGTCGGATGTAGTCCATCGGGCCGCCCGGCATGAGCCGAACGAGGCCGAAGGAGAGGGTGATGACGGCGACGAACGTCGCGACGGCCATCCCCGTTCGTTTCACGAAGTACTCAATTGCGACCATGTTCAGGCGTTGGCAACCACACGGACTCGTCGAATCGGTCTCGGAGCAACGTGCTCGCTGGTAGACGTGTGTTCACTTGTCCCATAGCGCGTCATACAACTCGAATTCTCGTTCGATTACTTATATCTTCCCCTTCATAGAGCGAATGTCGAACGCTATTTCACGGGTCCGTGTAGGATCATCCAGCAAAAGCAACCGTCCGTCGACACGAGTCGATCGGCTCGAGTCACACGTCGCTGTCGCGCCGCGATCGGACCGAGCGAAGGAACGTCAACTACTCCTTCCGGGAGAGCGCGCCGATTTGTGGCAGCGAGTAGGTGAAGGGCATGAAGCCCGCCGTGGGGTCGTTGCCGTAGTCGTTCGGGTAGTCCCACCGATCGCCCATCATGAACCAGCCGTACACCCCCGCCGAGCCGGGGAGCTTCGGAACGGACTGATTGAACGTCCAGGCGAGCGTCTCGGAGAGCTCCATCAGTTCAGCCTCGTCGGTCGTGTACGTAAGCTGGCTGACCAACTCGACCGGATCGACTTCGATCCGGTCGTCGCTGTCCGGTTCTCCGACCGGCGGTACCTCGACGCCCGGTTCGCCGTAGGGTTCGCTGAGGTAGTACGAGAACGGTTCCTCGTCCTCGTTCTCGCCGTCGTACCGGGTCCACGAGAGGTCCCACCCCGTCATCACGTTCGAGAAACCGATGAACCCGCGCGTGAGTTCGTAGTCGAGACTCGGCAGCGTCTGCCCGAAGAACGTCGTCCCCTCGACGACCGTGACCTCGGACTCGATGCCGAACTGGTTCAAGTTCGACGCCGCGTACTCTATCCCATCGATCTGCCACTGCACGGTCGAGGGCGCCGCCCACCGCGCCTCGAGGAGTTCGCCATTCGGTTTGTACCACCGGTCGTCCTCTTTGGTCAGGCCGGCGTCCTCGAGCAACTCCTCGGCGCGGTCCCAGTCCTCGTCGTAGGTCGTCAGGCTGTCGAGGAAGTCGTCCGACACGTACTCCTCCATGACTGGCGTCATCCCGCCGAACGTCGTGTCGACGACGCCGTACTCGCCGTGGTACTGCTCGCTGATCCCCTCGAAGTTCAGGATGTGTGCGAACGCCTTCCGAACGCGGGCGTCTCGCCACGCGTCGGCGTGCTCGCCGTTGACCCAGTTGAAGACAAACGCGTCGTTCCATCCAGAGACGATCGGGTTGTAGTCCGCGCCATCGGGGTAGTTCGAGGACAGTTCGTCTTCGGACTCGATCTCGAAGCCGTCGCCGCCGTCGATATCGCCGTTCATCGCCGCCTGGTGCAGCGCGGCCCGCTCGCCGAAGAATCTGAATCGCAGTCCGTCGTAGTTGAGTTCGTCAGGGTACGACGACAGGTCGAGATCCCAGTTGTCCTCGAGGTTCCCCTTGATGTCCGCCCACGGGTAGTCGTCGTACTTGACGAAGTGTGCGCCCTGGTTGTCGATGTTCTCGAGTTCGAACGGACCGCAGGCGTAGGGCTCGGGATCGCGGTGGTTGAGTTCGGCGAGTTCGGCCTGTATATCCTCGCGTTCGGATTCCGAGGCGTCAAGGTACCGGTCGACGAGGTCGCCGTAGACTTCTTCGTGAGCGTGTATCGGGTGCTCGCTGAGGACGTACGTCTGGATCGCCACCGGATTGTAGGTGTCGTTGAGCTCGAAAACCGCGGTGTGATCGTCCTCGGCGTACATGTCCTCGATATCGTCGAAGTAGTCGACGACGTTTTCGCGGCCGATATAGCCGACTTGAACCGATCGAACGACGTCTTCCGCCGTGACCGAGTCCCCGTTGTGCCACGTGAGCGAGTCGTGGACGGTCGCGGTCAGTCGGTCCCCGTCGATGGTGTAGTCGGACAGCCCGACCGGATAGAACTCGCCGTGCGTCCGTGACTCGACCGCGGCGTCAGCGTACAGCGCCGCCATCATGCCCCAGTCGGCCTCGAGCGTAATGTTTCGCGGATTGAACTGGACGTCCTCCACCGTGCCGAGGTACGTCGAGACGAATTCGTTTTCGTCCCGGTCGCTGCCGCCGGTACATCCGGCGAGCAAGCCCGCCGTCCCCGCGCCGGTGAGGGCTAGCAGCTGTCGTCGGTTGAGCAAAGCTCGATGTCGAGAGGGGATCCTCCCAGACCCTGCGTTACTTTTTCGCATGGTATCAGTCTACAGGTGCCAATAAGCGATATTAAAAACTTCGGTTTTTATCAGACATGTGTTCTCCGAATTTGCAGATCGAGTGACGAACTTTCAGTTTATACTGATTCTTCGGGACGCACGTTCGAATTCTGGCTCAGTGCTCAGTGACCATACCGCCCCAGCAGCCAGAGGGTTGCGTAGACGACGACGGCGATCGCACCGATGATGACACCCATCGCACCCGTCACGCCCGCTTCGACGCCTTTACCGAGCAAGTCGAGCGCGAGGGCGAGTGCGATGAGCAGGGCGCCGAAGAGGAGTGGACAGACCAGGATCGCGTACTCGGCGACCACCCCCCTCACGGAGGCGACAGTGGAGTTCCGCTCGGCACGGACTGTGGGATGCATACTCGTATCATATATTCGGACCCCCATAATCGTTTTGCCGGTCGACTCGAGACGTCGCCTTTCGCGGGCAACGGACGAGGACCACCGCGTTCGACGTATATTACACAGCGTAGCGATCAGGATACAAACCACAACGTATAGGAGGTTGGATTGGGGAAGTAGAGGCATGATCGCGAGACTAGTAAGCAATCCGCACGCGTTCGTCGCGCGTCAATCGAAGTATCCGGGGATTCAGACCCAGAGCATCATCGCCATCGTCGTTGGCGTCATCTTCGGCCTCCAGCACATCGGCGTCTCCTCCGTCCTCGGTCCCGAGTTCTCCCGCGTGTCCGGCCCGGTTATGGTGTTGACCGGCGTCTCCCTAGCGGTTCCCTTCCTCATCTGGGGGCTCGCGACCGTCGCCATCTACTTCGGCGCTCGAGTCTACGACGGCTACTTTCAGATCGAACTCCTCTTTCGGCTCGTCGGCTGGGGGCTGGCCCCGCTGATCGCGGCCGGCGCCGTCTCGAGCGGCACGCGCCTTTACGCGTTACAAAGTGTGGACGCCCCGCCGGAGCCACACTTCTCCGCATTCCAGTTCGAGTACGAGGCGTACCAGGCCTACGTCGATGCGGTGGCCGGCCACCCGGTCGTCATCGCCGGAACGATCATCGCGGCGCTGTTCGTACTCTGCAGCGGCTACGTCTGGACCCTGGTCGCCACGCACCTGAGCGACCTCACGACGCGCCAGGCAATGACCGTCAGCGCGCTTCCGGTCGTCGTCTGCCTCGGGTGGCTCGTCCTGCCGCTGGTGTAGTCGTCGCTCGCGATCGCACGCACCTCATCCGGTCCCCGTCCTCCGAACCGGCGGCAACGTTTTATTCCGCCTCTCCGATGGGCCTGTCATGGTACGCATTGGGTTGATCGGCAGCGGCTTCATGTCACAGATGCACGTAGACGCCTACGCCGAAATCGACGACGCGACCGTCGCGGCGGTCGCCTCGCCGAACACGGCCGACGAGTTCGTCGAACGCGCGGGCCTCGAGGCGACGACCTACCGCTCGGCGGAGACGATGATGGACGAGGCGAACGTCGACGCAATCGACGTCTGTTCGCCGACGCCAACGCACCGACCGATGGTCGAAGCGGCCGTCGAACGCGGTCTCGACGTATTCTGCGAGAAACCGATCGCCGGATCGCTCGCCGACGCGCGCGCGATCACGGATGTCGTCGCCGAAGCTGACGTGATGTTCATGGTCGGCCACGTCCTCCGGTTCTTTCCGCAGTACGCCCGGATTCGAGACCTCGTTCGAGACGGCGGGATCGGCGACCCCGGCGTCGCCAGAGCGCGCCGGCTCTCGGAATTTCCCGCGTGGGGACACGAGAACTGGTACGCCGACCGCGACAGCAGCGGCGGCGTCCTGCTCGATCTCGCGATCCACGACTTCGACTATCTCCGGTGGGTCGTCGGCGACATCGATCGCGTCTTCGCGCGCCGGACGACGTGGGACCGCGGCGAGCAGGCCCACGCGACGGTCCGATTCGCCGACGGCGCCGTCGGCTACGTCGAGGCGTCGTGGGGGCTCCCGCCGGACCACGGCCTCGAGCACTCGTTCGAACTGGCCGGCGACGACGGCCTCGTCGAGTTCGACGGGGACGAACCGGCCGTCACGACGCGGACGGCGGCGGGGACGGACGCGGAGAGTCCGCTCGCCGCGGACGGCTACCAGCGCCAGCTCGAGGCGTTCCTCGAGAGCCGACGAACGGGTGACTCGCCGCCCGTGACCGCCGAGGACGCGGTCGAGGCGTTGCGAGTCTCGCTGGCGGCGCTCCGATCTGCGGCCGAGGGGCGACCCGTCGAGGTTGAGGAGGTGCGCGCATGAGCGCCGATCCGGTCCGCGTCGGCATGTTGTCGGCCGCACACCTGCACGCGGGCGCCTACGCGTCGGTCCTCCGTTCGCTCGACGGCGCCGAACTCGTCGGCGTGGTGGACGAGTACGACGACCGCGGTCGGGAGTTCGCCGAGACGCACGGGACCGACTTCCTCGACGCCGAGTCGCTGCTCGAGCGCGCCGACGGTGTCGTCGTCTGCTCGACGAACGTCCGCCACCGCAACTGGATCGAGCGAGCGAGCGCCACCGGGGTCGACGTCCTCTCCGAAAAGCCGCTCTCGCCGGCAGCCGAGGACGCTCGAGCCATCGTCGACACATGCCGGGACGCGGACGTCCACCTGGGGGTCGCCATGCCGCTTCGGTTCAGTCTCCCGGCCAGGCGGGCGAAGGCGGCCCTCGAGGACGGGACGATCGGTTCGCTGCGGGCGATCAGCGGCACGAATCGAGGACAGCTGCCCGGCGGCTGGTTCGTCGATCCCGACGCCACGGGCGGCGGGGCCGTGATGGACCATACGGTCCACATCGTCGACCTCGTCCACTGGCTGACCGGCGACCGCGTCGCCGAGGTGTACGCCGAGACGGGCACGCGGTTCCACGACATTTCGGTCGAGGACGTCAACGTGCTCTCGATGACCCTCGAGGACGGGACGCAGTTCTCGCTCGACGGCTCGTGGAGCCGACCCGACGAGTGGGACTTCTGGGGCGACGCGACCGTGAGCCTCGTCGGCACCGATGCAACGGTCGACGTCGACTGCTTCGCGCAGAAACTCACCCACACGGACGACAGTGACGAGAGTGACGGGATCCAGTCGCTGTACTGGGGCAGCGATCCGAACGCTGGACTCGTGGCAGACTTCGTCGAGGCGATCCGCGCCGACCGCGCGCCCGAGACGACCGGCGCCGAGGGCGTCGCCGCCGTCGCCGTCGTCGAGGCGGCCTACGAGTCCGCCGAGCGCGGCGAACCCGTAGACGTGGCGTACTGAAAAAACGCGTTTTTCGCTACCATTCGAGGACGACGCCCATCGCCTCGGTTCGATCGGCGAGCAGGTCGTCGTACAGCCCCGGAGCCGCCGCGTACGACTCACGGTGGCTGACGAGCGAGGCGACCTCGAGGGTACCCTCGGCGACGAGGTTGAAGAACAGTTCGGCGTGTCGGTGCTGCGTCCACGGGTTCGCCGGCGTCGCAACCGACGGGTGCGACGAGTTGTGCGCCCCGACAAGGGTGTAACTCGGCGAGTTGCAGTGGTCATGGAAGTCGAACGCGGTCTCCCCGCGCGGGCTGCTGAGGACGACGAACCGGCCCTGCTCTCGGAGCGACTCGAGTTCGTCGGTGATCACATCTGGGTTGCCGGTCACCTCGAAGACAACGTCGGCTAGCCGATCGCCGGCGGCCACTCGGACGACCGCTGGAACGTCGTCGTCGATCGGGTTCGCAGCCGTGAGTCCCGGCCGCTCGGGCAGGTAGCCGAGCCTCAAGTCCGCGACGTCGGCCGCAACCACGGGTCGGGCGCCGGCGGCGTGACAAAGTTGGGCTGTGAGCTGTCCCAGCAGGCCGAGTCCGTAGACGACCGCGGTCTCGCCCCACACGAGGTCGCTCCGGCGAATGCCGTTCATCACGATCTCGGCAATGGTGAAGAACGTCGCCTCGTCGTCGCTCACGCCATCCGGGATCGGTCGGCATCCCTCGGCGCTCGCAACGACGTATTTCGCGTGCGAGCCGTACGTGGCGACGCGGTCCCCCTCGGCGAGATCGTCGACCGACTCGCCGACGGCCGTGACCGTTCCCACGTTGTTGTAGCCGGGCGTGAACGGGTACTCGATGTGGTCGTCCCAGGCGGACCCCGGCGGGACGTCGCCCGAGAGGATAGTGAGTTCCGTTCCAGTACTCACTAGCGTGCGGTCGGTCCGAATAACGACTTCGTCGGGGTCCGGCTCGGGAACCGGGTGTTCTTCGATCGTTACCGTTTCGACGTCGGTGAAGACGATGGTTGGATTCGTTGTCATAGTGTCCTAGTTCACTCGCTGTACGGCGTACTCGTGGTCAGCGATCGCCTCGCGGACCGCCTCGGCGTGGCCCCGCCGCTGGTCTCGTCGAGGAACGTCAGGAGCGCCTCGCCGACGTCAAGCCGGTCGTCCGATCGCACGTGTTCGACCGTCTGGATGTTGTCCCCGCGACCCGCGATGATCCCCGAAAGTTCCGCCATCTTTCCGGTCCGTCGTCGATGCGCACCTCGAGTCAGATGTGCTGGCTCCGCGCGGTGAGTTCGTAGGTCAGCAGGGTGTCGAGCATCGTCAGGTCGAGGTTGCCCCCGGAGAGCACCGCCACCGCGGTTTCGCCCTCGATATCGACGTGATCGCCGATCAGTCCGCTGCCGATCTCGAGCGCGATCGTCCCTTGGCCCGCGACGATCCCCGGATCGTCGAAGGCGTGGACGAACTCTGCGTCGTCGCCCTCGGCTGAGCGACCGGCTGTCGTCGAGTCGGTCGGCGGCGGCTCGCACGCCCGCCGCGGTGACGAGCGGCTCCGAATCCGTCGTTTCGCCCGAGTCGTCCGATGTCATATCATCGTGTTCTCACGGTCGTTCGCTCGCAGACGGCGACCTGCTCGTGACGGTCGCGGTACGGACGCGATACCTCGCAGTCCGAACCGGTGCGGAGTCGGTGTGCGAACGGTCCACGTGTGGTGATCACGCACGATCCCTATAGCTGTTTTGTCGTTCGGAGTTCGGCACCGTTCCAGGTCGGTGCGGCTCGAGTCCGCCGACGAGTTCGAGCGCACAGTCGCGGAACTCGACGATCGCGTCGGGCGCGATCTTCATCGTTCGAACCTCGTAACCGCCGTTCTCGAGATCGTCGAGCGTCGGCACGTAGCCGACGTAGCCGTTGGCGTAGCCCACTGGGAGGAGCGACGGGACGCGCGCCCGCTCCCTGAGGCGGAGCCCGTGGCGCGCATGCATCTCGCCGGGCATCCCCAGCAGGCCGATAGGACCGATCTCAACGAAGGTGAGTTTCGCCGGGAGGAATCGCGCGTCCCACCGGGCGATCGCCAGCAGCTCTTCTGCGTACTGGCGGTCCCGCCACACGTTCTCGTGACCGACCTCGTCGCCGGCCCGTTCGAGGGTCGTGAGTTGCGCGTCGAGGTCGTCGATCCGCGCCCGGATCGTCTCGAGAGCCGGCGTCCGCTTGACGGGCAGTCGAAGGTCGGTCTCGTCGACGCAGATCGGCGCCCGGCGCAGCGTCGAGGCGTCGCCCGATTCAGCGTCCTCGAGCGCCCGGCACACCGCGTTGCCGATCCGCGAGCCGACGCGGTCCATGCAGTCGTAGACGGCCGACCCCGAGCGGTGCTCGTCCAGACCGGCCGGATTGATGTCCCCGGCCGCGCCGTTGCAAAAGAGGACCGTCGCACCGTCGCGCTCGGCTTCGATCCGCGCTCGCGCGGCGCTGGGCCAGTCGGCCGACAGCAGCGTCTCCTCGGCCGTCGTACACACCGGATGGCACGCGACGTTGTAGACGACGGTCTCAGCCCCCGACTCGGTCTCGACGAGCAGCGCCGTCACCCGTGGATCGATCGGGCCGGCCGGCATGCGAACGTTCCCGCTCACGCCGCCGCCGGCGCGGCGGTTCACCAGCGTCTCGCGCTCCGACGCGTGACCGACGCGGATTCGTGCCGGCTCTACGCGCTCGTACGCGCGATCAAATATGTTGACGATCCCGCGCTCGAGGGACGCGACGACCTCGGAGACGTCCTCGGTCGCTCGCAGCGGCGGGCTGACGTCGAGCGCTCGCGCCGGAACGTAGGGTCCGGCGTGGGTGTGGGTCGCCGCGAGGACGACCGTCTCGAGGTCGACGCCCTCGGCGGCCAGCGAGTCGGTCACCGCCCGCGTGAGTTCCCGGGAGACGTTCAGGACGTCGACCGAGGCGACGCCGACCGTCGTGTGTCCGTCGTCGAGGACGAGCGCCGACGCGAACAGCGGATCGTTGACGCCCGTCGAGCGGCCGTCGCGGGCGCCGTAGCCGCTCATCACGACGGGGTCGTCCGGCGTGACGTCCGCCGTAGCGGTTCCCGCGCGCAGTCGCGCTTCGTGAGGCAGCATTTACACAACCTCCCGTCCGAAATCGGTGGCCAACTCCATGCGACTCACTCTGGTCTGCCCATCGCTTAACTTTATCGTGAGACCGAGTGTTCGCCGACGGTCATCCGTCCATGAGGGACGTTAGCGAAGAACTTATCAGCGGTGAGAGTGAGTTGCGTCCTAATGTCCAGCGGTTCACCGTTAGCCTCGAGTAGTCGATCGACACGTCGATCGCGAGAACTGATCGAACGAGCAGCGAACGTTGTACCGGGGTGTTCCCAGACGAACAGCAAGCGGCCGTCGCAGTTCGTCCAGGGTGTCTCGCCGACCCACATCGAACGCGCACAGGGAAGCCGGCTATGGGATCCGGACGGCAACGAGTACGTCGACTGCAACGCCGCGCTCGGGCCGGTACTGCTCGGACACAACTATCCTGCCGTGACCGAGGCCGTCTCGAGGCAACTCGAGGACGGCACGATGTACACGATGGAGCACCCGTTGCATGTGGAGGTCGCGGAGCTGTTCACCGAGGTCGTCCCCTGCGCCGAGATGGTGAAGTTCGCGAAGAGTGGCAACGACGTGACGGCGCTCGCCGCGAAGGTCGCCCGGGCGCACACCGGCCGCAACGTGATTGCGACTCAGGGCTACCACGGCTGGCCCGACGTCTGGATGGGGGCGAACGAGGACCTCAACCGCGGCATCCCCGACGTCGTCGGCGACTACACCGAGTCGTTCGCGTACAACGACCTCGAGAGCGTCGAGCGGATCTTCGAGGACCACCCCGACGACGTCGCCGCGATCGTGACGACACCAGTGAACCTAGAGGAGTCCGAAGACGGTTTCCTCGAGGACCTCCGCGACCTCGCCGATCGCGAGGGGGCGGTGCTGGTGTTCGACGAGGTGCTGACCGGGTTCCGGTTCGCGATCGGTGGCGCCCAGGAGTACTTCGGCGTCACGCCCGACCTGGCGTGTTTTGCGAAGGCGATGGCCAACGGGTTCCCGATATCAGCGCTGGCCGGCACGCGGGAGGTGATGGAGACCATCGACGACGACGATTTCTTCTACTCGATGACCTACGCCGGCGACGCGGTCTCGCTCGCGGCCGCCAAGGCGACGATCACCGTCCAGCGCGAGGAGGACGTCCACGGACACATCTTCCGGCAGGGGGAGACGCTCATGAACGGCTACAACGAACTCGCCGCCGAACTCGAGCTGGGGGACGTAACCCGAGCGAACGGTTTCCCGCCGCGGTTCGCGATCGACTTCAGCGACGACGTGCGGATCGGGTCGTCGACGGGGGACGACTCCGCGGGGCAACTCCTGCGGAGCCTGTTCATGCAGGAGGCCCACAGACGGGGTGTGCTCTACACCGGCGCCCACATTCCCACCTACAGCCACACCGACGAGGACGTCGAGATCGTGCTGGACGTCTACCACGAGTGTCTCACCGTCGTCCGGGACGCGCTCGAGGCCGGCAAGGTCGAGCAGCGACTCGAGGGCGACCCCGTCGGCGCGACGCTGCGGGAGCGAACCGGTGACGAGGAGTCGAGCGAGTAGATCGGGATCGACATCGGCCCGGCGCAAAACCTATAGGTAGTACCGCGAGTAGCTACAGAAACACACTCATGGGATCCAATCGAGACTGGCAACACGGCCGCGAGACCGAGGGAGACGTGACCGCCGAGTGGCGGGTAGGCACGGCGAAGGCACCGATCACTCCGGATCCCGACGAGTCCCATCGACTCATCGGATTCGGCGCCCGCGAGGGGACGATGGAGGGCGTCGAGCACGACATCTACGCACGCGCCGTCGCGCTCGAGGACCGCACGGGCCGACAACTCGTCGTCCTCTCGTTCGAACTGCTGTTCGTGTTCGAGACCCAGCGCGCCCACCTCGAAGAGGAGTGTGCGAAGCGGTGGGAGCTCGAACCCGAGGCGCTGTTCATCACGCCGAGTCACACCCACTACGGCCCGGACTACGACGTCCACGCCAAGGGGCTCGACAAGGGGATCGACCGCGACGAAGACCTTGTCGCCGCCTACCGCGAGTACGTCGACGGTGTGCTGCTCGAGGTCATCGGCGACGCGCTCGACGACCTCGAGCCCGCATCGCTGTCGCAGTATTCCGCGTCGTGCGCCATCGCGATGAACCGACGGCGGCCGACCGAGGACGGCATCGGCTTCGATCCGCACCCGGACGGGCCAGTCGACCACGACCTGCCGGTGTTGACCGCCGAGACGGCGGACGGTGCGACGAAGGCCGTCCTGTTCGGCTACGCCTGCCACCCGACGGTCGGGATGGCCCACTGTAACGAAGTCAACGGCGACTGGCCGGGGTACGCGATGGCGGAGTTAGAGGAGACATTCGAGGACGCAACGGCCGTGTTCGTCATCGGCTGCGCCGGCGATCAGAAGGCGTACCCGCAGGGAACCCGCGACCTCGTCCACCGCCATGCGCAGACGGCGGTGACGGCGGTCGAACGCGCGCTCGTTACGGAACCACGGCCGGTTCGCGGCCCCCTGAAACTGGTCGCAGACGAAATCCCTCTCGAGATCGAGACGCCGATGAAGGATGGGACGCCTCGAGAGGGGCGGCAGGTCACCGACCACCGCCCGTATCCAATCCAGGCGATTGGGTTCGGCACCGACCTCACGATCCTCTCGCTGTCGGGCGAAGTCGTCGCGGAGTTCGCCCTGCGACTGAAGGAGACGCTGGCGTCGCCCCTCTGGGTGGCGGCGTACGCGAACAACACCGGCTACCTGCCGACGGTTCGGATCCTCGCGGAAGGCGGCTACGAGTCGTGGCAGTCTTTCGAGGAGGGGACATACGCGCCCTCGACCGAGGAGCGCATCCTCTCGAAATCGGTCGCGGTGGCCGAGCGCGCCGGCGCCCGGCAGAGGGACGTGTGACCCGCCGCGTCGACACCCGACGGAGGTGCGCGTGACCGACCTCCGCGGCGCCACCGGCCCCCGAATTTCGACCGACTTCAAGTATCGGGGACTCGAGGCCGCATTCCTCGAGAACGAGCACCTCCGCGTGATGGTCCTGCCGGGAAAGGGTGGGGACATCCTCGAGTTTCGCGATAAGCGAACGGACGTCGACGTCCTCTGGCGGACGCCCCACAACTGGACGCCGCCACGCGAGCGGTACGTCCCGACCGCCTCGAGGGCGACCTGGAACGAACACTACCCCGGCGGCTGGCAGGTCAACCTCCCCGTCGCGGGCGACGGCATGGAAATCGACGGCAGCGCCTACGGTCTCCACGGCGAGAGCGCCCTGCTTCCGTGGGATGCGGCGGTCGTCCGCGACGACGACGAGGCCGTGACGCTCCGACTGACCGTCGAACTCGTGCGCTACCCGTTCGCCGTCGAGCGCGACCTGACGCTCCCGGCCGACGGCCCCCGTCTCGAGATCAGCGAATCGGTCACGAACGTCGGTGAGGTCCCCCTCGAATACGTCTGGCAGCAACACGTTACCCTGGGCGAACCGCTGCTCTCCCCCGCCGCTCGGCTCGACCTCCCCGAGGCGACGGGGATCACGCCGCCGTACGGCGACGCGTTCCCGAACGCCCGCCTCGAGGAGGAGACGCGGTTCGAGTGGCCGAACGCGCCGGGTCGGGACGGCGACGCCGTCGATCTGCGCGAGATTCCGCCGCGGGACGCGACGGTCCACGACCAGTCGTACGCCGTCGACATGGCCGAGGGCTGGTACGCGCTCACCAACCCCGACCTCGACCTCGGGTTCGCGTTGACCTTCCCGCTCGAGCCGTTCGAGTGCCTCTGGTACTGGCAGCCGTTCGGTGGCTACCACGAGTCGCCGTGGTTTAACCGCAACTACAACATCGGTCTCGAACCGACGACCGCCTACCCCAGCGGCAGCTATCCGGACGCACAACGGGAGAACGGGACCATGAAGGTGATCGGGGCCGGCGAAACCGTCGAGGCAGCGTTCACCGCGAGGACTTACTGCGGCCTCGAGCGCGTCACCGGCGTCGGACCCGGCGGGACGGTCGACGGCGAGTAGACTCCGTTACACCGCTACGACAATTCGGACGGGACGACCTCCCGCCCTCGTTCGGCGCTCTCGTAGATCGCATTGACGAGTTCCTGAACGGTGAGTCCCTCCTCGAGCGTGTTTCGGGTTGATTCGCGTTCGCCGCGGGCGACATCGACGGCGTACGACCACTGCTCGACGAACCGTTCGCGCTCCGGCAGGTACAACTCGATGTCGGTGAGCGCCCGGCCGCTCGCCGAGTACGTCGTCGCCTTCGGCAAGCCGTCGGTCGCGTCAATCGTAACGCCCGTGTCAGCGCCGTAGACGCGGATCCCGTCGGTCGCGGTGCCGTTCGCCGCCCACGCGAAGTGGACGTGGATCGTCGCGCCGTCCGCGATCCGGACGAACGCCCGCGCGTAGTCGTCGACGTCGAACGCGCCGCCGTTGACCGGGCCGCCGCCCCACATCGAGAGGTAGGTATAGTCCTCGTCAATCCCGAAGTGGCCGCCGGTCGACGCCGAGACAGACGCGATCTCGGGGAAGTCCAAAATCCGGAGAACGAGGTGGAGGACATGCACCCCGACGTCGATGAGCGCGCCGCCGCCCGCGGCGTTCTTCTGGGTGAACTAGCTTCCGAGCGAGGGATCCCCCGCCGGCGGACGACCTCGGCGTCGGCGACTCGGTGCGCGGCCTCGAGCGTGTGCGCGAGGGGCTTCTCGACGAAGACGTCAACGTCCGCCTCGAGCGCGGCGACGGCGCAGTCGGCGTGCAGCGCGTTCGGCACCGCAACGACGACAAGGACGAGCGCCGCACTCTCGAGCATCGCTCGGAAGTTCTCGTAGGTGTTGGGGACGTCGAACGTCTCGGCGAACGCGTCTCGCGCGTCCGGATCGATATCCGCGACTGCCGCGATCGGTTCCCCCGATCGACTGTAGCGTCTTTGCGTGAACGCGTCCGAGATTCCCGGCGCCGATGGCGCCGATCCGCGTGGAAGACATATCGGCATCATCGCCGCAATCCGGTATAAGCTATCGGATTAGGAGGTCAGTAGTACGGGCTGTAGCTCTCGAGAAATGCCCGTCCGTCGACGGCGTGATCGGCGAGGACGCGACAGTTCGGCGTGATCGGGCGGTCGTGTTCCAGCGTCGCGTCGATCGCCAGCAGGAGTTCCGCCGCATCGAGGACGTACCCGCTCAGGTCGGCGTCCCCGTCGACGACCTCGAGGAACGTCTCGAGGTACAAGCGGTACATGCTGTCCATTTCCGCGCTCGTGGTGCCGACGTCTCGCATTCGCGTTCGATCACCGATGCTGAAAAAGGAGAACTGCATCTCCTCACCCGGGTTGTCAAGTCGGATCGTCGCGTGCGTTCCGTCGTCGAAGGCGACGTCGACCGTCTGTCCCGGATCGTCGGCGCGCGAAACGTAGACCCACCGGTCGCCGACGAGTCGACACAGCGTGTCGACGAGGTGGACGCCGTAATAGAACGAATCGTTGTAGCCGACGCAGTAGAACATCCGATCGTCGGTGCCGTTCCCGGTATCGAACGAGTGCAGCGACGAGTGGTACGGGACCGCCGACCCGCCGAAGAACGGTGTCTCACCGATCGCCGATCGGATCGCGTTCACGTCCTCGAGCCGTCCGGCGATCGGTTTATCGATCAGCGTGGGAACGTCGCTGGCGAGAAACGGAACGGCGAGTTCCCGGTGCGTGTCCCAGTTAACAGTGAGGATCATCACCGCGTCGACGACGCCGATCAGATCCGCCGGGTTGTCGTACCGTGTCGCCTCGTGCTGTTCGCAAAACTCGCGTGCGTACGATTCGCTGCGGACGTCGCCGCCGTCCCAGACCGCAGCCAGATTCGCGCCGGAGTGGTCGCCGATCGCCGCGGCGAATGACTCGGCATGACTCGTATCTAATCCGACGATACCAATATCGGCCATCTATCACTCAATGACGCGTTCGGTTACTTATAGTTTGCCGCAGACGAGGTGTCGGGCGCACGGGTCGAGGTTACTCGCGGCTTCGTGACTGCTCGGCTGAAACGCCTCTCGAGGGACGGTCACTGCTCCCACTCTCGCTCGAGAGGCAGCCCACTGCAACAGTCGTTTAGACATGGTAAACACGTTGCAGTCGCGTGAGCCGCCGAAAATCGATTCGGTCCGTATCGACGGGAGAAGGCTCCAGTAGAGCGAACCCAAAGGGAAGCGAAATCGTCTCCACGTCCCACACGAAACGTATCATCGGGCGAGCACCGAGATGGGCGCCGTGACGACGGATGAGAGACGGCGCGAGGTCCGCAACGTCGAGCGTTCGGGAATCGCGTTTTCGCAGCGTAAACGGAGACCGAGCATCGGGACTAAAATTGCTGCGATAAGAGCCTGAGACGACGGAACACACGCCGCTCGAAGGGGAAATTTCCGACCCGAACCGGATCCTCACCGATGACGAGACCAGCCGAGAAATGCGAAACAGGTAGAAAACGGACTCGAGCGACGGGAAATCGACGTCGAACGACCGACTAGAAGAGTCCGAGCCGGCGACAACCGACGACGCGTTCGCGGCGAGGGATTCGAAGTGCTCGTCAACGTCGCCGTGAACTGTCTGGCGGACGAGAGTCAGCACGCGGCATGCAGTCCACACGCTCAGTCGGGGACGGGAGTGTAACGGCCAAAAGTCGGTCGGATTTACATCAGTATGGCTGTAAACGCTCCCGGCACTACCGCAGGAATCCAAGCGGAACACAGCCTAGTGGAGCGGTAACAGTACTCGAATGGCGTTTACCGACAGTAAACACTAGATCCGTACTGGGTCCGATCGAGCGGACAGATACGGCATACGACTCGAGTTCCGATACGAGTCAACGGGCGTCGGTCGGGCGATCAGCAGGCCTGGACCGACGAACACCGGCTGTTGATCACGCAGTACGTTGATAAACGCGCCCACGACGCTACCGATGAGAAGGGATTCGGTGCGATCAGAGAGTATCGGGATCGGGCGCTCGTCTACGTGCTCTGTTACTCCGGTGTCCGCGGCGGCGAGATATTCGCGAATCCGAAAGGCGAGCGGCGAAACGGTCTTAGATGGGGGAATATCTCCCTCGAGGACCAGTGGATGGCCGTCCTCGCGAAAAAACAGGACTGGTCCGACAGGTCGCTGACGAAATAGTCCATAAATCCCATGTCGCAATATAAAAGAATCGACGATCCCGTCGGCGACGAGTGGCCGGTGCTTCCGACGTTTCACCTGCCCTCGCTCTACAAGACGCACTGTACGGACTACGGGACGAACACGGCTAGGCCACGGGTGAGATCGAGATGCTCGTCGATGATCTCACCGGTCAACTCGAGGTGTTCGACGCACTGCGCGAGTACGAACTGACACCACCGTCGATCAACACGGACGGCGCCGGCGGATTATGCGACGGCTGTGTGAGGACGCTGGGATCGAACTCGACGACAAACACGGCTACCTCGCACCCCACGGCGGCCGACGCGGCGCCGGCGAAGTGATGGTCCGTCAACGCGGGTTTACCGCTGTAGCCCGTCTGTTAGATAACATCGAGGAAGTCGTTCAACAGTCGTACTCACACATCGAAAGCCAAAGAGATGGCTAAAGACGCTGGTGACGCCTTTACAGAACACGATACGTGAGGCAGTTGGCTCCGTGTGACGACGCAATCTGTGGAACATATTTCGACAGACAGTTGGTCTTTCGTTATTTGGTGAACCGTCGGTTTCGCTGATCTCATGGACTTCGTTCCGCCGTACTCTCCTTTTGCGAATGGTTACTCATCTAACCCAGGATACCAAGTCGGGTGGCTAAGACACCCATCTAAGATTGGAATCTAAGTAACAGAGATCTCGCCAGATGAACGTAGAGAGCATATTCCTACCGTATGGTGCATTCGCCATCCAAGATATGAGTCTGAGATTGGAATCTAAGAGACCCCGGCCGCATTCTAACTGCACAGCATGCGAGAAAGTACCTTCTCTAGGTATACGGAATCAGTTGCCTGCAAACCTAACCTAAGAATTTAATCTAAGATTCTTAGATCGCTCTCTTAGACATCTCACTTACCCATCAATCTTAGATAACTTGTTTTGCAAACTTTCATATCTCAGTAACTCATCAGTGACAGTCATGCTATCGTACACAGTTTACAGTGAAGCTGGCGGCGTTGGGAAGACGTCGCTCACTGCAAACCTCGCCGTCGCGCACGCTCGAGCGGGTCTCAATGTCTTGGTCGTTCCACTCGATCCACAAGATGGCGATCTCAGTCGACTCCTTGGCGTCGACGACGACCGGGCCGACGGCGATGCAGATAACCTGGTCCGGCATATAGTTCAGAGTCCACGGGGGGAGTTCGAAGACCTGATTCGGACAGCAGAGGGGGTCGATATCATTCCAGAACATAACATGCTCTCGGATCTCTCGGATTTCCTCGACCGTGAACAAAAACAGGCCGAAACTCTCGGTGACGCATACAATATTTACGCCCAACTGCAGCGCGTCCTTCAGGATGCCGGCGTTGCCGACCATTATGACGTTCTGATCTGTGATCCGCCAGCCACGGAGTCAGACCACCTCTATAACGCGATATATGCGACGCGGAATTTAGTGATCCCTGTCGAGCCGTCGGCGAAAGGGCAGGCCTCGGTCGAAGGTCTCGAGGAACTCGCGACCAATTTCGCTGGCCAGTTGAATATCGACGTCGGTGTGCTCGGCGCCGTTCCGAACGGCGTCAAGAACACGAGTGATCAGAAAGAGATGATCGACGAGATCGCGTTCCCGACACCCGAGGTGATCGGTGACCGGACGTCACTACTCGAAGGTTCGTGGAAGCAACAGTGTTCGGCATTCCGGTACGTCCAGGAACATCGAGATCGACAGCGCGACTACGAGGTCGAGACGCTGGCTCAACTCGACCGAATCGCACGATACCTCGAGGACCAGGGTGGCCTTGAGGCCCCGAACCCGCCAGAACCAGGTGCGCTCAAGGTGGAAGTATGACCGGGTTTAAGAGCGGTGCATCCTCCTCGCCGTACGATAGTGACGATGACACCACCGACGATGAGGACGACACCACGACCAATATCGGTAGTTCCACAGCTGACCAGACTACGACATCAGCACGCACAAACAATCACGAACAGCGTCGAGTTGAGGACGACGAAGAGACCAGCGAGACAGCATCGACCAGCAGTGGGTTGCCGTGGATATATCGCCGCTCGAGTATCACTGACGGGCGTGCGAAAACCGTCCAGCTCCATCTCCAGGAGTCGACTCGAGAGCGTCAGACGGATGCACTCTCAGACGCCGAAAGCGAACTCGGAGAGTCGGTCAAGAAGGCAGATCTTCGTGAAGCCGCCCTCCTCGTCGGGATGGACCACATCGGCGAAGTTGCCGACGTTCTTCGGGAGTGGGGCTACGACTTCGAATAGCACCGTATTCTAACTAGACAGTGCCCGTATTGACTTTATTAAATTAAACGAACAAGTTCTATTTTCGAGAGCGGATCAATCTCAACTCGAGTATCGTCTGCCGTATAGTAGAGCGAGGCAGTCACGTCTCGACCGTCGAACCAATCGTCGAGTGCATGATAGTACGCGCTGAGTTGCGTTTGATACTCCGATTCTGCGTGGCGCCCTCGGTCCGTCTTGTAGTCGATTATCTCGACGCGATCGGGCGTTATGTGGACAAGGTCGACGATTCCGGAGAGTGTCACTCGTTCACCATCGATCTTGAGTGGGAGATATGCTGGTTCTTCGACTGCAACAGTTCCTTCGAGCGAATCGAGTAACGCCTCGACGTTCCGTTCGTCCTCGTTTCGGGGGGAAATCTTCTCACCAAGAGCGTATCGTTCCGCAAAATCGTGAACTGCCGACCCGAAGTCCATGCCCTTACCGTCGGTCGCGCCCTCGTAGACGTCGTCGCTCATCAATGAATGCGGTGAGTATCCGTCGGGGCCGTCCGGTTGTGGGATCGAGACACTGAGCCTGGACTGGACAGTCGTATCAGTACTGTCCATCTCGACCACTGGGTCAAGGGATTCGATCGAAACTGGTAGCTCCTCGAGGAAAGCGTTCTGGTCCGCCCCTGTAGAAAACAGCAAGTGATCTTTGGCTCGAGTGATCGCGACGTAGAGCAGTCTGCGTTCTTCGTCGTACTCCGTCGGTTGACATCGCCGGAGAACGTCGGATCGCCAGTTGTCGTATATGTGTGGCTCGCCGTGGGCCTCTGCGTAGCACTTGCGTTGACGGAGCCCAGTAACTTCCGAGTACGTGAGTATCCCGCTGCGTCCGCCGGACGGTGGGAACTTCCCACTGTTCATATTTCCGAGGATCACGATCGGATACTCGAGACCCTTGACCGAGTGGATCGTCTGTACGGTGATCGCGTCGGCTCCTGCGGCAGCGTTTACTTCCTCGGTGTGTCCTGCATCGATCCCCTGTTCGAGAAAACGGATCAGGTCTCCGAGCGTCATCGTCGTCGCGCTGTGAACTGACTGGATCGTCGTGAGGACGACGTCCGCCGTCGATCCATCGTATCCGTAGCGATCGAACACGCGTCGTGTGATCGCAGTGATGGTCTCGAGTGTCGACAGTTCCGTCCGGAACGTGATCATGTTCTGGGGGTACGCCTCAACGTCGAGGATGTGATCAATCTCGTCGAGCGTATAGCCAGCCCGCTCGAGGACGACTGCCCAGCCCCTGTCCTCGTTGGACTCGAGGACACGTAACCAGGCGAGCAGGAGTTTTGCCTGGTCGGTTCGAAAGAGTTCGATCCCACCCTCGTAGGCCATCGGGAATTCGTACTCTTCGGCGACCGAAAGCAGGTCACGACCGAAGTCGCGCGTCCGGGTCAACACGGCAATATCGTTGTACGTTGGGGAACGAAGCTCACCATCCTCTTCGATCGCATAGGCGTCGTTGTCGACGATCTCCTGCACCTTCGTCAAGATCGCTTCGTGTTCGTCCTCGTGCTGGAACGCCTCGATCTGAGAGTGTTCGTGCCCCGTGTTCGAAGACAGGGAGACGATCCGCTCGAGGATCGACTCTCGATCGACCGATTCACGACTACTTGCCGGTGTGACGAGGGCATGTTCAGCGAAATCGAGAATGTCCTGAGTCGATCGGTAGTTCTGCTCGAGCTCGATCGTAGAGACGGAGTCAGTCGGGAAGGCGACACGGTCGGCATCGTCGTTCAACTCGGCCGTGAAGCGCTCGAGTCGTGACTCGAATTCGGTGATGTTCTCGACGGCGGCGTACTGGAAGGAGTAGATACTCTGTTTCCAGTCGCCGACGACGCAGATGTTGTCCGTTCCGGCGAGCAACAGTGCGAGTTTGAACTGACTCTCGCTCGAGTCCTGAAACTCGTCGATCATCACGTACTCGAATTCCAGAGAACTACGGAGTTCGTCGTCCTCACACAAGAGGACGAACGCAAACAGCTGGAGGAACGAGAAGTTGAGGTAATTCCGACGGAGCGCGAACTCGAGGTACCCGATGTAGACGTCGTGGACGAAGTCGACGAGCTGCTCGCGATCTTCCTCGAAGACGCGCTCGATGACCTCGTCAGGAACTGTCTTCGATCCTCGCTCCCCTCGGAGTTCCGACCGATCGGGTGCCTCCGGCAGGTAACACTTGTCCGAGCCGTACCGGCCTAGCTTCGAGCGTAGTTCCGACTGTTTGCTTCCGCCATTTCGAGGCTGGTTCAACTCGTCGAAGACCTCCCGAAAGGCGTCGAAGTCGCCCTCAAGGTGGCGCTGACAGTCACGGTACCAGCCGTCGGCGGTCGGAAAGACGCCTTTAGATGCGAGGGTGGTGACGAGTCTGAGTAGCTCACTTGGATCCGAAATACAGCTGAACAAATCGTCGTATTCCTCGTGCTCGTCACTGAACTGGCCGATGAACTCCTGAAAGTACTCCCGTTCAATCGTCTCGTTCTCGAGAATCTGTGTCGAGCCGGTGATCGCATCGTCGATTCCGAGGTGAGAGGGGGCGTGAAAGCCATGTTCCTCGAGAATATCGTGACAGAGGCTATGGAACGTCTGGATCGGCGCGTCCTTCAGCGCACGCATACCGTAGTCGCAGTGGGAAACGATACGGTCTTTCATCTCTGTCGCAGCGTTGCGGGTGAACGTAATCAAGAGGACGTCGTCAGGTTCAACGTCGTCCTGTGCGACGATTTCGGCGTAGCGTCGGGTGACCGTGAACGTCTTTCCGGTGCCAGCACCGGCGTCGACGAGGGACAACCCATCGATATTCTCGATCAGTTCGCGTTGTTTCGCGTTGGGTGACGTCATCGATTCGCCCCCCGGACCGCAGCGTCGACCGGTTCGTCGGTGCGGTCACCATTGATTTCACGTTCATCATCGGCAGTCCACTCGTCTGTATTACCAGTCGTCTGCTCGTTACCGCGAATCGTACGGTCGTCAGTCAGAATCAGGTCACGGTGGTCTACATAGCGATAATTCGGTTCTCCTGCCCGGCCGTTAACGGGAAAGCGGGCGTCGCCCCGACGATAACGATTCAGTTCCTCGAGTTGCTCGTCGACGAACCGTTCGAATTCGTCGATATCCTCAGCGAAGTAGCTCTCCGTACGATACCCACAGAGGAATCTGAACGCCTGCACACAACCTTTAGTGACGTACTTGTAGTCACCAACATCTGCAATCAGCTGTTCAGTGAGCGCCTGGCCGAACGATGAATCCGCCATCTCGTCGGCGTCTCGAGTTCGAGGAATCTGGTGTCTATCGAGAACCGTTCGATACACATCGTAGCTGCTCTTGGAGAACGTCTTGTTGCAGGCGTTCGACGCCTCCTCACACAACGCTTCGAAGACGGCTCGCGATTGCACGAATTCGTCGAATGGGATCGGATGATACATAATCGTCGTGAGGCAATCTGCGAGGTTGCCACCGCCCGTAATGACGTCATCGAGCGTCTCGAGGAAGTGGAAGAAGGTGAACTCAAGCTGTTCGTCCGGTTGCTGATGCCGATAGTAGGTGAGATAGAGCAACGCCTGAAAATTCGGCTGATCACTGGGTGGCTCGAGCGCTGCGTGTTTCGTCACCTGCGAGGCAGACTTCTTTCTGCCACTTTTGAAATCGAGTAAGGAGATTGGCGACTGAATCAGGTCGATCTTTCCCTTGACACCGATATCCTCGTCTTCGAACCACCGTTCAGTGACCGGCGAATCGACCGACCGATCGAAATAGTCCTCGAAGAAATTCTGGCCCCAGCCACTCGCAGGCGTAAGGAAGTCCGTCTCCGATGGGGCGTGCGCTTCGAGATACTCGACGATCGTCTCGAGGCCAATACGGTATTCCGTGCGACGGGTGCCGAGATCGACGTCGCGATGGAACGCCTGCGTCTCCTCTAACATGACGCCGGCGATCTCCTCGATGACGTCCTCGTCGACGAAACCCGGATGATTGACGACGAATTCTGCGAAGTCATGGAAGAGGTTCCCCTCGGCGAAGTAATCCTTGTCTGGCCCATCGACGAGTCGTCCAAAGAAATAGTCCCTCGGAGAGTTCGCGTAGGTGTTGAGACTCGACTGGCTGAGCGTCGACACTGTTTTCGTGGAGACGTCAACTGACTCCTTCTCGAATCCCTCGTGCGTCGGTCGAAACGTCCGTGAGTGTCGAATCGACTCGAGATCGCTAAAGCGGTCGAACTCGTCTGCGAGGAGTTCTTCGAAGTACAGACAGGGCGTCACTGGTGATCCGCCGGCGGTATCCTGAACGAGGTAGTACTGCTCGGCTCCGTTCTGGAGCAGCGACTGGAACTGGTCGATATTACGCTCAAACTCGTAGTCACGGTCGACCCAGGGGCGTCGTGGCGAATCGTGTGTCCAGTTCTCGTCGAGGCCGAGATAGAAGACGACCGGTCGATCGACGAACGACGCCGATTTCGCATCTGCGAGCAGAACGCCGTCGTTCTCTCGGTCGATGGGGACGTCGTAAGTCTGGAGGTAGAACGTGAGTCGATCGATGACCACCTCGGTGAGCTGTTCCTCGGCGAGGCCGAGACGCTCGAGTTCCTCACGGAACGCATCCAGTGTGCATGCTGCTCGGTCCTCGTACGCCTCCAAGGCGTCACCGATCGTGAGCGTCGACGCTCGCGTACAGAACTCACAAAGCCACTCGAGTTCCGGGTCGTCAACTTCGAAAAGGCGCTTTTCGTCGTGCTCGACGTCGACTGTCGACCCGAGACAGGTCAGTAACGGTTTTACGGTCCCAATACGGGTATCGGAGCCCGCGACGGTACACCGGAGCAACTGGATGAAGCCACGGTGATCCTGCGCGTCGACGAAATCCGGCCCGCCATAGAACGGGATCTCCGCAGCTTCGAACGCGGACTCGACGAGCGCCGAATACTCGCTACCCGCATCGAGCACGACAGCGACATCCTCGGCGTTTTCCGCTGTAACCGTATCGAGGATCGCGTCGACGATCGCTGCCGGCGAGTCGAAGATTCGAAGCGGGGGTAACTCGAACGACTCGTCGCAAAACCGATCGATGGCGGTGTACTCCTCGGGAAGGATCGATCGCTCGAGATTCGTCAGCTGGGACTCACCGACGACGGCGATTGACTCGTATTCCTCGTGGTCGATACGGTAGTCCGTGAGTTTTCGCGAGGTCGTCTCGAGTGGTGAGATGCAATCGATGACGGCTCGTGTTGCCGGCGTATCGAACGCCTCGTACTCGAGAATCGCATTGGGATTGCCCTGGTGCTCCCAGCACTGCAACACGTTCCCGATCGCATAGGCGGCCTGTTTCCAGCTGAGGTCGGTTTGTTCGATCACCTCGAGAAAAGCCAGCCGATCTTCGGCTGTCTCTCGACGGCGGGCGGCGAGTCGTCGCGGTGTGATCGCGAACGGCCCGAAATGGGAGCGCTCGAGACGGCGGTTGAGCGCGCTCGCGAGTGGTGCATCGGGAACGACGACGAGGTCGCACCTGGAGATCTCCTCGTACAGCCGATCGATCGGTTTCGACCGTTTGATTGACACGAAATATAGGCTCTGTTATATGATAATAAGTTTGTCTGTAAAGGTACTGTGTATATCTGTGAGGCTATTCACAGCAGACAGAATGTCTAGTTAGACCGATTTGAGGATCGAGTAGGTCGTAGAGTTTGTCTGGGACAATGCTCGCAGACGTGCTCAGCGAGATGGGCTATCAGTATAGCAACTGTCCCCGATAATGAGGTGAATTGTCATAGAGGATGGAATTCACGGATACAGTATCGGGAGTGTATCGACAAAATGAGCAGCAGTCTCTGAAGGATAAGAGCAAAACACCCCTGGTAGAATCTATGCTCTATGACCAGTTATGGCGACAAGTACGTCGTAAATGAGACATACCGGAGTTCGATGGACCCAGCGAAAGATGAATTCCAGACGTGGCTGAACGGACCAATTGATACAGGAATAAGAAATTCAGGCGGCATCCGCTCGATTAATAATCCCAACACCAGTGAACGCGAGTTCCTAGTCTTCTACTCTGATTCCAGCACCTCTCAGACTCAAAACCCATGGGAAGACGTCATCAATATGTCTGATGGCATTGCTCACTACTGGGGCGACGCTAAAGCAAGGCATCGTCCTGATCCAGACGCTCCCACGGGTAATAGATGGGTCAAAACAGACTATACTGAAACCTACGCTCAGGGCAAGCGTGCAGACGCTCCACCAGTGTTATTATTTGAACAGCCAGAATCAGGTAAGGTCACCTTCCGTGGAGTGTGCGTAATTACTGATCTCAGAATTGAACGTCACAAAGATGAGGGCGAAACGGCTGTCAACTACTTGATTGAGCTTTCGATCCTAGATACCGATGCTGCCAGTCTGGAATGGATTCATCGAAAGGCCCGGACTGGTGTCGATATCGGCGGGCCTGACGCTTGGAACCAGTGGGTGTCAGATGGACGGATTCAACGGTACTCGATATACAAAGACAGCATCCGCGCAAAGGAGACCCAATACCCAGACGGACACGAGAAAGAACTGCTCAATGATATCCGGAACCGTCTCGACGGTCCGAATAAGGGGGTCCAACTCGAGTATCTTCTCAAATTTCTTCTCGAACAACTCCCCGCATTCACTAATGTAGAGTTGACTCCCCCAAGCGGTGATAGGGGTGTAGATCTCACAGGGAGTATCGATCTCCTTGTAGATACTCATCTGAGTGGAACTGCAACAACGGTAGATTTCAAGGCACAGGCAAAAAACACGGCCAGTAGTATCTCTGGGAAAGAACTCAGCAGACTGGCTTCTAGGATCGATGATGGTGAAATTGGATTGTTTTTTACTACTTCCCACTTCACACACAGCGCACAAAAAGAAAATTCGACAACCTATCCGGTTCGGTTGTTCGCAGCTACTGACTTAGTTGAGTTACTTCTCCAAACTGATCTGGTCGAAAATCACCGTCTCACTGATGAGATTGTAAGTGAAATTAGGAAATTAACTTAAGGCATCTGATGGCTCCTCACGCTTTTCAGACGCGAAAAAACGTTCTCGAGGCAGTCAATAAGTTACCACTAATCTCTTGAGAGGTCTGGTGAATCGCTATAGGGTGTTGGGTTAGACAGTCTTAGTGGCCCTGTACATGAATCTGACTGCTTCGCCAACATGGATTCGCTGAAAGTTGTAGCCAGAATTGTCCAAGAGTATCGCATCGATTCACCGAATCTAGTGCCAAAAGTCACTGTAGTCTAACGATTCACAGAGCCATTTGAGGTGAAACACGCGGCGTGATCGCGTCAGCGGTCGTCATGCCAATCGCGCCTCGGGCAATGTCGCGGACTGGTAGTTGTGACTCTGTGCAACGCTATCGAACAAATATGTGCCGTTTCGCATCGTTTCAGCGATGGTTTGCGACCGTCTATCAAGATAGTTGCGTGATTTAAACACAAAGGTGTAGGTCGCCAAGCTGTCGGTAGAGGGTCACTGTCGAGCAGATGTAACAGATACGGTCGATTCCGCTACTTTGGAAGACACCCCTCATTTTCAATGAAAAACGTTACACCGACGATTCTGGTTTCCGAAAGTCGATGGCTGTGGACACACCCACCCCATCGTGTCCAGTGTCTTTGTGCACCAGTTTGATCGGAAAGCTGTTGGAGTCACTCCAACCCAAGAAATCCATTCACTCACTACTGCATTAGCTATCGTTCGGACTAGTTTGTGGATAGACCTTTTAAACTTTTCTCATGTTTAGAGTTCTTTGGCAGCGGAGTCTCCCTTGCTATTCCGGGAAGACACTGGACATAGTGGGGTGGGGGAGAGGGGGTGAGAAACGCGACACTAGACACACTGGACACACTCGACACGATGGTTTTATGTCGGTTCCCAAATACGCTAAGGCAAGATCACTATGGGCTTGTTCCAGCCTGACACGGATATCTTTCAGGAGCGAGATGTCCTCCGGGAGGATTACCAACCAAAGGAGATTGTCGGTCGCGATGAAGAGCTACAGCAGTATATTTCGGCCCTGCAGCCCGTCATCAACGGCGATCAGCCTGCGAATATCTTTCTCTATGGCAAAGCTGGCGTCGGGAAAACCGCCTGTACGCGCTATCTTCTTCGGGAACTCAAAGACGACGCGGCTGAATTCGATGTCGATCTCACAACTATCCGTACGAACTGCGAGGATCTGAGTACGAGCTATCAGGTCGCGATTCAACTGATCAACGATCTCCGCGACCCAGAGGATCATTTGAAGCCGACCGGATATCCCCGACGACAAGTCAACGAGTGGCTTTGGGAGGAACTCGACGCTATCGGCGGCACCGTCATCATCGTATTCGATGAGGTCGATCACATCGACGATGATTCGATTCTATACCAGATCCCACGCGCTCGAGCAAACGGCAATCTGGAGAAATCGAAGGTCGGAATCATCGGTATCTCAAACGACTTCAAGTTCCGCGAGTCGCTGAGTTCGAAAGTCCAGTCGAGCCTGTGCGAAAAGGAACTCCAGTTCCCTGCCTATAATGCGAATGAACTCCGTGATATCCTTCGCCAACGCGCTGATATCGCGTTTTTCGACGATGTCGTGCCGCATGAAGTCATCGCGAAGTGTGCGGCGTTCGGTGCTAAAGACGCGGGAGACGCCCGACAGAGTCTGGATCTGCTTATGGAAGCAGGGGACGTGGCTGTCGAACAGGACGCCACGCAGGTAACCGTCGACCACGTCGACCAGGCTCGAGAGTCTCTCGAGCGGAGTCGGATCGTCGACGGTGTTGCTGGTCTCACCCAACAGGGACATCTCGTGTTGTACGCCCTCCTAATGTTACACGAAGAGGGTGATACACCGATTCGGGCGCGTGACGTGCAGGATCGATACGAGATTATCTGTGGCCGAGCTGCAGTTGACCCGCTCGTTCCCCGACGGATGCGTGACCATCTCGGCGAGCTCTCGATGTTAGGGATTGCGAGTCGTACAGAGCGGAACAGAGGTGAATCGGGTGGTCGGTATTACGAGTACGCCCTCGACACGAATCCCGATCTCCTGCTCGACGCTCTCGACGAGACAGTGGACATGGTGGGGGTAACTGACGCCGTTCAGCAGCGTCTCGATCAGGAGCTCTGACACCCGAAAGACACTGGACACGATGGGGTGTATTCTGTCGCCTGCTGGTGATTTGGACACTGGACAAACTGGGGTGGTCGTCCGAGTACCGAAATGGCCGCGAAGACACTGGACAAACTGGGGTGTCCTGCGACTCTCGAGCTACCCAAGACACTGGACGTAGTGGGGTGGGGTGCAGTTCGGTTCGCAGATTGTGAGAAGACACTGGACACGATGGGGTGTGGACATTGGATTAGGACTCGAGAAGACGGAAATAGGGACTGTCTATTATGAGATTACTCCGGACATGGCGGTGTTCAGAATTCCCAAATCGAATGCGTCCAGATTTGGAAAGGAGAAACAGCGGACACGGTGGTGTGGGCCCGTGGACTGGCGTCCCGAATTCATATGATGGATTACATCGGATGTGTGATACTCAGTATATTCGAAACGGACGTGGTCTCAATCTGAACAAGAAATAGCGGACAGGGTGGGGCGGATCAACAGACATCTCATTGGCTATTCATCGGTTTTACTCCGGACATGGTGGTGTGAGTTCGTGGACTGTGACATGCGTGTGGATATTACTCCGGACACAGTGGTGTGATCCATGTGATACTGATTCACGAAAAGTCGGACAATGCAGGTTCCTCTTCGAACTCGTCATCAGCGTTGAAATATTGATTGACGGACTCGTGGATGCCAACATTCTCGAGGATATCATCAAGAGCGTTGAGGATGAGACTGGCATTCATATCGAGATTGTACTCTCGGTAAGTTCCCCCTCGCCGACCTTCATTCCGCTCGGTTACAGAGATCAAGCCGAGCATCGCAAGCTCGGAGAGATGATCACGCATCCGACGCGGGACGAGTGGATCCCGACCGGCTCGTTCCACAAATCGGGTGTATCGTGGGCGGACATCTCGAGATCGAACCGGCGTTTCATTCTCCAGATCGAGCGTTAACAGGGCGTACAGCACGAGATGGCCATGCTGGGTGAGCCCATTGATGCCTTCCTCGATCCGTCCGCGCTCGAGATCCCGACGACCACGTTCGACGTGTTTCTCGACCACGATCTCGGTATCGCCGTCGCGAGCGAGGTCACCGGCTTTCATTAACAGATCGATCGACTGGCGAGCATCTCCTGCATCCTTAGCGCCGTATGCTGCACAGAGAGGAATGACAGCGTCGTCGAGAACGCCGTTATAAAAGGCAACATCTGCTCGCTCGGTGAGAATTTGCTGAAGATCACCTGCATCGTACGCGGGGAAATGGATCTCCTGTTCACAGAGCGAGCTTTTCACCTTCGGTGAGAGATCGTCACGAAAAGAGAAGTCGTTAGAGATCCCGATAATTCCAGTTTTCGCCTTGGTAAGATTTTCGTTTGCCCGGGCACGTGGGAGTTGATAGAGAATGGAATCGTCTTTGACGTGGTCAATCTCGTCGAGGACGATGAGAATCGTCCCGCCTACATCGTCGAGTTCCTCCCACAGCATCTCGTAGACGCTTGACCGGGGATATCCGGTTGTACTGATCTGATTTGAATCATCGCGAAGTTCGTTCACGAGTCGCGTAGCGATTTGATACGAAGAAGTAAGCCCGTCACAGTTGAAAAAGACGAGGTCGAAATCGATGTCCTCGTACTGTTTAACATCTTCCTTGAGGTGGGAGAGTAGGTAATTCGTTGCCGCTGTTTTCCCTACACCCGTCTTTCCGTAGAGAAAAATGTTGTTCGGTTGCTCGCCGTTGACCACTGGTTGCAACGCCGTTTGGTAAGCACGGAGCTCATCGTCGCGACCAACGAGTTCCTCCGGTTGGTAATCTTCGCGAAGCGCATCGCGATCCTTATAGATGTCAGTATCCCGTTCAAACATTCCCATGGATGAGTTCCAATTACCTGACCTATTGGTGTCACGTATAATAAAACCACCCCGTCCGGAGTGTCCGCTGTTCCTTTGTTTATAAAAGAATGTCCGTCCACACCCACCCCACCATGTCCGCTGTTCCAACCATCACACCTAGGGTGGGGGCCTCAACACATCAAATAAACTATTGACACAGGAAAAGTTTATGTGTTAGAGGTCTCTACTAGTCCGCAGTGGGTCAAACAGGCGTGAATGAGTGTGGTGTACACCTCATTCACTAGAAACCGCGTTATTCTCAACTCAGATCACGGAAATCGAGTCTGTTCTCCGTTCGTCACGAGTTCCCGTCTCAGCGCGAGTCACGCTTTTTCTCGAGAACAGCGGACAAACTGGGGGGAGAGTGTTCACACCGTCGTGGCAACCGCCTGAGTTCGGCAATCTTCGTCATATCAGTCCCTCCCAGACTTCTCCGTGGTGTTCTGGACTTGTTTCGTGTTTCCAGCTACCGGTTGAACACCCCACCGTGTCCGCTGTTCTGCTGTTCACTTAGTATCGCTGCTCGAGAGCTCCGGACATAGTGGTGTGTCTAATTGCAATAAAATTGCGTGATAGCATCCGAATACACCACCGTTTCCGTAGCTACGCTAACAGTAATTCACCTACTCACACCACAATGTCCGCTGTTCTTCGCTGGTTTTGTCGAATACTCGTCGAGCACAACTCCGGACATGGTGGTGTTGGGCTCGTTTTCAGCTGGCCATTCCCCAAGTCTCATCCACTCACGCAACGACTACAACAGCAGACATTATGGTATTTATATCACGTAATAACGGCTCTCTGTGTCAATTACTCCGGACATGGTGGTGTAGCGTTCATCTTCACTCACCCGAGCTGACTGGACCTTTGTACTTTGATTTGATTTTGTCCCCTTTACGCCACTGCCAGTAGTAGTAGCGGTTGTCGTTGATTTCCTTGATCGTGATCGTCGCTTTTGCGGGGACGTCGTCTGGAAGATCGTCGGGCCGCTCCTCGATGTTGTCCTCATCTGATTTCCCCTTAAGGCGAGTCTCGCGTTCGTTGTATTCAGCCAGCTCTTCGGCAAGGATCTTGACTAATTCGGTCGGGAAGCCTGCCGGCGGAATTAGTCGCTCGTAGGACATGGGCTGTCGCCTCGCGTTAACCAACACGAACCGGCAAGCGATAGCTTTGTTGGTTAAGACAATCTTGAATTGGCCCGTTGCTCCCGTTAGCTGTAACACTACTCGAAACTCATTCATATGCAAGTTCCGTACTATGTTATATCGTGCTATAGCGTATCGAACTCAAGGTGCAGATCAATTGGCTTGGCGACGACCTGTTCGCCACTTTCGCGAACGAGGCCTTGGTTAAACTCGAGGAGCGATACGGGTGACCACGCTAATTTCATCGCGGATCTCTCCCCGTTCAATACGGTTCGAGATCGACTCGGCGCCTATCTCGTCGACACGATCGTTCCAGAACTGTATATAAATAGAGCGATCGTTCAATGCGGGTTGATCATTCGTCATTCTCCAGGACTGCTGCCTCTTCAGGCTCAGGAGGAGATCAATGTGAAGAGGATTTTAGCATATCTGCCTTGATTGGTGCTACGTCCGGAACTCCACTTTTATTCAGGAATTCACCAGGATATGCATCGTACGCGGTACCGATGAGCAATGGCTCTACTTCCGCGAGCGTCGCTGGTGTTCCATACGGTCCAATGTCGTCTTCAACACTCCATGCATGCACCCAGAGGTACGTCTGTTGGGAGAGTGTCTGTGAGTCAGAATCGAAGAGTGCCTGAACCCAGTGTTGTTTTCGTTCATCTTCCCCAGCGAGGGCCATCGACAGCTCTCCAACATGCCAGTAGTTCCCGCCGCCCCATCGTGCAAAGCTTCGCGTCGAATTTCGATCGTACGCGATCTCCGTGAAGTTTGAACTCAGCTCCCTCTTCTTCCCGTATGTTTCGGCCTTACCGATATACCGTGGTACGACGTCGGATGGGGTCGCCTGCTCTGGAGACGTCTCGAGGTGATACATGACATACAACAGGCCATCACAGCCATCCTCGAGGACGCCAGAATCATCGACGCACTTCTTTCCCTCTTGGCGAATACAGGTATCGATCTCGGCAGACCGTTCGAGGATGCCATCATCGTTCACATGGACCTGTAGATCGTCGGTGACATCGAACAATGGAACTGGATCGGATCGTTCTTCGTTTTGGATGTCAGTCAACATGTAGTCCGAAACCCAGTCTCTCCAGCACCCCGTCTTCGTCGTGAAACGCTGCACTGGTTTTGATTTGCCGTCAGCTGACGGTCTAGCGGACAATGGGGCTTCGCTTGCGACCCATTCGGATCCAGCCTTTCCGATTTCGTGAAGAACTCGATTTGGAACGAACTCGCGGTTCGCGAATATCCGCTCGTAGTGGTCCTGTGCATGTACAAGTCCGACGAGTTTGGCCTCGAGTTCCTGTCTATACGTGTCATATCCGTACGGACCGTACTCGAGTTCATCGACGTCAATGATCCAGACATACAGTGGGCTATCTGCGAGTTCGTAGATTGCAGCGATATGGTCGTATTTCGAAAAACTACCCCACTGACCGTCATCCTCCCACTCCGTGATCGGGAGTGCATTCCGGATCTTTCGGGAGTGCTGCCCGATTCGCGAACTGATATCGGCAGATTCGCCGACGTAGATCGGTGTCACGTCGCAGACGTCCGTATCATCTTCATCTAACAGATACACCAGATATAGGTACTCTCCGTCGTTCTTACCCCACTTGTAACTGCTCAGTGCACTGCTCGTCTCGGGTTCGCCCTCTGTGTGTTCGAAAAACGGGACCGGGTCTGAAGTCTCGTCAGAGCGAAGATCCTGTAGGAGCGTGTCCTCGAGCCAAGATTCCCACAGTGCTGCTTTTATCATCCAATACAGAGGCATCATTGCTGGTTAATAAAACACACGAGCATTCGGTTGTAGTGAAACATCCACTACCGAACGTCAACCATTTGACGAGTTCATCGGCCCACCCTAGATCGTGCTGTACATCTCGTCGTGACGGGTTTCGGAATCGTCGAACGACTAGCTCGTCAGAGCTGTCGAGAATGTGTTGTCAGCGCTCGGAAGGGATCGGACGGAGATTCGACGCAAAATCGCTGAGACTCGAGAAACGAACTTGTCCGCCTTCACCGTGCTCGACAAGAATTAACCAACAGAATCGAGAGTAGCGGAGGTTTGTTGGTTAAGATAGAAGCTGTTTATACTGGGTGGGAGAGATAGACGAAGCACGTGACCCACACCCCTCGTCAAGAGTGAAAAACAGCCGAGAGGCTAGGGGAAGGTCCATAAGAGAGAGCCTTGTGTAGACGTGGAACAGGAGTGACTCTCTTCATTGATGATGAACTGGCTCTAACGAACCCCCTCCCCCCTTTTTCGAGTTGTAAACTGCTGACGGAGGGGAGGGGTGAACAGCAGAAGAGACAACAAAACAGTCGATTGTGGCGGATACACTCAATGGAAGGTCTGAGCACCTAAATCTACAAGTTCCAACTAGAAATGCGAAAGCTTATGCTATATATTCACTAACTACAACCGTACTGGAGAATGAGAAAACAAATCATATAGCTGGGCTAGATGATTGGGATTTCAAAGAGTGTACGATCTCCTAATCTCGTTCGTAGTTTCTTTTCCGTGAATAATGGTATTTCAGAGTCTCCTCATCCTCTCTGATAACCTCGACTCTCACTACTCGCTGTTTTGAGTGACCTACACTCAGCGACTTACAACTCGAAAAAGGGGGGAGAGGGTAGTGCGTTCGGATTAGCAAACCGGACCAAGTAGTTATGGTATTTGTAGATTGGTATTACTGTCATTCGTGAACTGCTCCTACGAGCGTCGTCCTTTCGCGACGATTCTGGTGCTTACAACTCGAAAACGGGGAGTGTGGAACGAACCGTTTCAACTAGGTAATCATTCATAACATCCAAACTATACGGAGGTTACTCCTGTGCTTGATTCGACTTACTTGTACTTACAACTCGAAAATGGGGTGGGTGGTGAATTGTACTAGGTATGTTACCGCTCTTCAACGTCTTACAACTCGAAAACGGGGGGTTTGGGTCACGCAGGGATTTCGATGATGAATATCTTTGAGGATCCGTTACAACTCGACAACGGAGGGTGATAGATTCCGAAGACGGTATCTGGCTCACTTTGATAATATGGGGATATAGTTGTTAGATGGCCTGTTTTCGCCCGGTTACAACTCCACAAGGGTCCATATTTTTATACCCAGAGTTCGAGGGGGTTCATAATGGGACGAGAGGGACGTAGAATAGGATCGGATCATCCGGCAGGTGAGAAGGATAACGAACCCTCTTCTGCTGATCCTGAAAATCCTGAGTCAACGGGTGAGGATGCAGAGTCTCCCGATACGTCACAAATGACGTTCGAAAATGAATCGAATCCTACCGATTCATCTCAAGACGCAACAAACGGCGACGATAGTGGCATCTCAATCCGGGATCGGCTACAAACTGAGTCGTCCGGTGGAGTCTTCGCGAACAAAGATCTCGTTCGGTCAGATACTATCATTGACGAGGATCGTATCGTCGGTCGTGATGACCAGCTAGGTCGTGTCGTCGACAATCTAAAACCGGTGCTCCAGAACGAAGGAATTCCTGATATGCTCCTGAGTGGGCCCTCTGGAACTGGGAAGTCGCTTATCATTCATGCAGTCTGTAAACAGATCGTCGAACTATGTGAGTCACAGGGCAAGACCTTCGGGGTCCTCTCTATCAACTGCGAGGGGCCGAAGACAGCAGATCGTGCTGTCTATCGGTTAGTTAAAGCTGCTGCCGAAGACCTCGGTGTTGATCCTGGTGTTCCCCAAACCGGTGTCTCAACGGATCAAAAGCTCGAGCGGTTGTACGAACTAATGCGTGAGCATTACGACGGTGTCATCTTCATCCTTGATGAGATCGACACGCTCGAGGGACCGTACCAGGAGGCAGAATACAATTCTCTCATCTACCAGCTTTCTCGGGCTCGAAAACTCGCTGATTTTGATGGTCCGATCTCGCTTACGACTATCACGAACTATGCCGATTTCATGAAGGATCTCAACAGCCGCGCACAGAGTTCCTACAATCCTGACGACATCTTCTTCGACGATTACGATGCGACACAGCTCCGTAGTATTCTCAAAAATCGGCAGGACGCATTCAAATCGGGATCACTTTCGGATGACGTCATTCCGCTTGTTGCCGCGTTCGGGTCCCAAACACACGGGGATGCGCGGAAAGCGATTGACCTTCTCAGGTGGGCTGGCGAATTAGCTGAGCGGCGTGGTGCTGACACGGTCATCGAGACTGATGTCCGTGAGGCCCAGGAGAAATATACCGAAAATCGAAAACTCCGCCATATTAGTGGAATCTCGACTCAAAAGAAACTCTCCATCTACGCCGTGGCGGCCACTGCCCATTACGCAAGAGAATATCCTGAGTGGATACCCGCTGGACCTGCGTTCAAGACGTACCAATTCATTGCTGACACGATGGATGCAGATCAGTACAGTCGTGAGACTTTCGTAAATCACGTAACCGAGCAGAGTACATACGGTGTGTTGGACTTTGAGCGCCGAGGCAAGGGTCGAGGCAGAGGAGTACATATGTATTTCTCCCTCTCCGAGGATCCGGAAACGATTATGGGGACGATTCGTGAGGATTCCCGGTTCAAAGATCTGGCTCACGAAGAGGCGACTATTAGCGCAGTTGTCCGCGAACGGCTGAAGCAGTTCCGTAGCAAGAACTAATCTCGCACATAATCTCCCCGTATTTACTACTCGAAAACGGGGGGTGGGTGAGCCAAGAGATTCGACGTTCTACTACAGGTGATATGGTTTCTCCTCGCCCCTTCCCATTTACTACTCGAAAACGGGGGGTGGGTGAGCCAAGAGATTCGACGTTCTACTACAGGTGATATGGTTTCTCCTCGCCCCTTCCCATTTACTACTCGAAAACGGGGGGTGTTCACGGCCAGGGGTGATTCGTTACAGCTCGAAAATAGGGTGTGTCTCGTTACTACTCGAAAACGGGGGGTGGGTGAGCCAAGAGAGTCGACGTTCTACTACGGTGATATGGTTTCTCCTCGCCCTTTCCCATTTACTACTCGAAAACGGGGGGTGTGTCCTACGATTTTCTCGTCGTCGGTGCCACTGATGACGAGGACATCGTGGAGAAACGACGGAAATGGGGGAGTGTAAGTCTCCGATTCGTCTCTGTCTACGGTTATTAGAGCGGGAATTCTCCTGTATCCTGCTTCAATGTGACGACCGCATCAGCAACTGTATCGCCTCAGACCGATTCGTATTTGAGCGAAACGCTCTTGCACGTACTACTCGAACAATGAGGTAATGAGTACGTCCGATCACCCGCCAAGCGACCTGGAGTCCGTTCGAGAGCGGCTCAACGTCGTCACCCAGGAGACGCGGTTTGCGCTCCTCCAGGACATCCTTGGGCATCCGTCGGAATTACCGACGCTGAAAGAACTCGACTACGTCAACCCGAGCAAGAGCCAGACGACGATTCGCCAGCACCTTCAGCAGCTCGTCGACGCTGGTATCGTCGAGGAAGTGCTCCTGCCAGAAGATCGCCGCCAGAATGACCTGCCGTACAAGTTCTACGGGATCAGTGAGAGTGGTCGACAGTTCCTCGAGGAGCATAAGCTCCACCGGGCACAAGACACGCTTCGAGAGATCTACGACCACGTGGAGAAAACCGACGTCATCAAACGCTACGAAACCGCGCCGCGACCCGGGCGCTAACAGCCCTTTTTTCACTTCGCAGACGGGGTGTTACCCTGAACAACTGGCAATTTAACTGGAGCGCTTCTTAGTTATTCATCCGGGTTGACCGGGCCTTTGTACTTCGATTTGATCTTGTCCCCTTCACGCCACTGCCAGTAGTAGTAGCGGTTGTCGTTGATTTCCTTGATCGTGATTGTCGCCTTTGCGGGGACGTTGTCTGGTAGGTCGTCTGGTCGTTTCTCTACCTCATCCTGGTCTGCCTCCTCCTCGAGACGAGCCTCGCGTTCCTTGTGTTCGGCTAGCTCTTCGGCGTACGTGGCAACGTCACGGAGGCGCTCCGGAGTGAACTCGTTGAGCGTGGTGACCATCTCCGTTGGGAGGTCCGCCGGTGGGGTTGGTGGCTCGTAGGACATCGGCTGTTCTCGTGTTAACCAACACGGAACGCCACTCCATAGTTTTGTTGGTTAAGACAATGATATCGGTTCCCATCTGCTTTGGAAAAGGCCTCACAAGTGGTCTTCGAGTCAGAGATGGGCAAATTGATCGACGATATCTGATACCGTTCTGATCGCAGCTCTCACCACCACCACGATTTTTCAACCTCTGTTGAGTCAGGGAGCCGATCTCGATCGACGGTGTCGTAGCATTTTACGCATTGAACAACGTCTGCAGTCCGGCCGGTATCTGCCCAATTGTGATCACCACCTTCGTCGCATGGATCGATTGGAGTTCTATTCTTCCGTTGCGAACTTTGATCCTCAATCTCAGCTGAATCGGGGAGGCGCCCTCTTGTGACGGTCATGTAACACCGGTTGCATTGAACTGTGCCGTACTCGTTGTATTTGACCCAGTTGTGTTCGGGAGTATTGTGTAGGATCGAGTCGCACGGCTGGATCTCGACGGTCGTGGTAGTACTCTGGTTGTTGAGTTTCTGCGTAACCGATCCTGGGAGTCTATCCATGTCGACTGAGACACCACATTTCCGACAGCTGCCTTTGTGCTGATCCGCCCAGTGTTCTTTCCAATCATGTTTCCCGTAGTCGCAGTCAGGGATCCCGTGAGGATCCCACCCTCCGTAGCCATGTTGCGCGCCAGTCGTCTCCACGGTGGTTGACGACTGCGTGTTCGTACGTTCAGGGGATCGAGATCAGGCACCTTCGGAACGTCCGGGCGCTCGAGAGGGCCCAAGAAGCCCATGTTGTCGTATAGAAACCGCGTTCGTTCGTGACTGTACGTGCAGTTTATCCGACAGCGAGCGCAGTACTCGAGCTCGTCGAACTCCTTCCAGACGTGATCGCAATCGGGGATCGGATCCTGCCAGAGGAGATTGGTCTCGTCGACGTCCTCGAGGTGTATCCAAGAAAGCATCTAGAGGGGCTGCGCGAGTTACCAGACCTATACCACGGTCAGCCCCACCAACCCCGAGATTCTGCTTTCTAAACACTGTTACTTCCTTTTACCTGGTTGTGGTGTTTGCAGAGTAGCTGGGGGTTCTCGATATCTGTTTCGCCACCTTTAGAATGAGGAAAGATGTGAGCGGCTTCGTAGTCCTCAGACTTTTGCCTCTTTTCCGGGCTTACCTTCGTCGAGGCATTCCTGGCAAAGACCGTTGTCACGTCGACAAATCTTGATTCACTCGGTCTCGTTGAGGCTTCTACGGTCATCTACAACGGTAAGCTCGACTTCTTGTTCCGAATATACTCGAAGAAGGCTTGTCGAACAATCCAATCACGCACTCCGATTTCGCCACCGCTCTATTGACGGTTGTCGGACAACATGATGTCCTGATCGTCATCACTCCGGTCTTTCCAGCGTTCGTGGAACTGGACTACGAACTCGTGGATGGCTTCTTTAGGATCTTCGTCGAGGACGTAGTACTTGCTAAGATAGCAGATCAGCAGCCAGATGGAGATGGAGAAAGACTCAGTTTTGAACTCCTACATCCCGGAGCCATCACCCGCCATTGGATCATCTTTGAAGATGTCATAAAAGACGTTCGTAGTAGAAGATATTTTCTGTTTCGATTCAGTCCTCTACATCAGTTAACTGAGTATATTTTGGAATAGTTTTATGACAGTCAGGTGGCATAGTGATGGTATATGCCAGATGGCTCGGAATCGTTAGAGGAAAGTATTGTAGACAAGTTCATAGATAGTCTTGAATCGTCTGATATAGTTTCAGAGGAAGTTTCAACTGTTATCTCTGGTCTTTCTGATGAGGATGATTTCGGAGGCCGGGATCAAGTCGCAGAACAGGCCTTGGAGGCGGTGAGTGAAGATGAAGATTGAGGAGCTCCAGATCAACAACTTTCGAGGCATCACTGAACTTGAGAAACAACCTAAAGGCGATAATATCGGGTTGATTGGGCCGAACGGTTCTGGAAAGAGCTCTGTGATGGATGCTATCGACTTCCTCTTAACTGGTACTGTACAGAGAATGACCGGGGAGGGAACAGGCGACATCTCAATTGAGGATCACGGACCACACGTCGATAGTGATCCTGAGGACTCTTGGGTCGAGATCACTTTCTCGAACGACTCCGAGAAAATCACCTTGAAGCGTACAGTCGAGGACAACTCGCTGGAGTATGATGGCGAACTCCCGGACTCACTTGAGTTGCTTATTGATGCTGCAGAGAGAGGACAGCATCTGTTGTCCCGAAGTGAGATACTCAACTTTATCGTAGCACGGAAACAGTCACGGTCGGAGCAACTACGCACACTACTGAAGCTAAGCAATATCAAGCAGAAGCGGTTAGAGCTCCAGGGAGCTGCAGATCAACTAGGTACTGAGGCCGACCGGAAAGAAAGAGAATACAGCAGTAGTCAACAACGTCTGTTCAGCCTTTTTGAGGAAGAAGCACAGTCGTTAGAGGAAGTACAGCAGAAGGTAAACCAGATAAGAGAAGACTTGGATGGCGAACCTCTGGACGAACTTGATCCAGATACCGAGTTTCGGAACGAGCTCGAGTCTCCTACTGATCGGGCGAGTGCCAGCCCTATTCAGTCGAAACAAACCAAGGAACTCCTGACTAAAATCGAGGAATGGTTTGAGAACGATGTTGAAGAGTTTCTTGAACTGGAAGCTGAACTCAGAGAGAAAACCGAGGCAGTACGCTCTGACGAGGAGGCACTGCGCGCCTTAGACGTTTTAGAGTTAATCCAGGACGGGAGACAGTTCCTTGACGAGGATGCAGACTGTTGTCCGCTCTGCTTAACCGACTGGGATGCAGAAGAACTCGAAGAATTGTTGGAAGAAAGGGAAGAGAAGGCGGCCGAAGCCAACAAGAAAATGGAGGAGCTGAATGGTATTCAGCAGGAACTCCTTCCACTACTTACGGAGATTCGCACTGCGGTGGATTCCCTAACCAATATCTTAGGACAGCACGATGACTTCGATACAGAAAATCTCGAAGACTTGTTTACAGATCTGGAAGAGTACGAGGAAAACCTGGAAGACAATATCGTTGATGAACTGCCTTACGAGGAATACGAAAGAGAAGAACGGAAACAGGTATTGAAGCCTGAAAACGCCGTTGAGTACATTTCCGAGCTGAAGAGCCGTGCCGAGGATCTTCCTGATCTCGATGCTCTTCAGAATGCTTGGGACGTACTGAACTCTGCCTACGAAAACTACCAAGACGTGATACGGCTGGAGACGGTGTCGGAAGAGTACCGGGAAGCCGCAGACCAGATGGATGAAGTACAGAAGGAATTCATCAACAGCCGTGACAGCGTCCTGAACGAGACCTACGAGGCTATCTCAGAACAGTTTGAAAAATACTATAAGACGATACACGGAGAAGAGGAAGACTTCTCACCAGATATAAGCCCGACCGAAACCGGGCTTGATATTCAAGTTGGGTTCCATGGAAGAGGTAAACATCCACCTCATGCGCTCCACAGCGAAGGTCACCAGGACAGCATGGGTCTCTGCCTCTACCTAGCCCTATGTGATTACCTGGAAGGCGGCGATCTCCCCCTCATAATGCTGGATGACGTTGTTATGTCGGTAGACGCGGAACACAGGCGGCCTCTCGCAAACCTGCTGGAGAAAGAGATCTCCTCGGACTTCCAGATCTTGATGACTACGCACGATGAGCTCTGGTACCGTCACCTGAAAACCGTCGGCGTGCTTTCCCGGCGTAGCACAATCAAGTTCTCCAGCTGGTCTCTTGATGATGGCCCACAGATAATCGGGAAATCCGGCGATGAATGGGACCGTGTTGAGGAACTCATGGATGAAGGTGACGTCCAGGCCGCAGCCTCCCGCCTCAGGCATACTGCCGAGTGGTTCCTCCGTGAAACCTGCCATCAACTAGGAGCTCGTGTCCAGTTCAAGTCCGATTCGCGTTGGACACTAGGCGACTTCTCCGGTCCCGCTATGTCCCGGTTCAAAGAGCTTCTCAAACAAGCAAAACGGGCAGGCAGCTCATGGGGCAACGATATTTCGGACATCAACGATCTCGACGACAAACGAAGCCAGGTCTACACCCAGTTCAACAACGAGATGGGTGCGGTCAACCCGAACGTCCACTTCAACGAGGACGAGTGGGCGACATTCACCATCGCAGAACTCCAGCCTGCCGTAGATGCCTTTAAAGAACTCTACGACCTGTTCTGGTGTAGCAACTGCAACTCCTGCCTATCCGTAGTCGAGGAGGGTTATGAAGAAGTCGCACTGAAGTGCTCATGTGGAGGTAAAGCTCACTGGACTTTAGAAGAAAACTAATTGGGCGAAAACACGATTTTGTATATGGCATTGTCTAGTTGAGCCAGTTTGAGAAGTGAGCAGGCCGTTGAGTTAATTTGGACTAATGCTCGCAGACCTGCTCAGCAAGAGCTACGATGAGGATTTAGAAGAAGCTTGGGAGAACGAACGGACGGCGAACGCCCTAACGGGCGTCGCCGTCCGTCTCCACGCCACCGGTTGTTCGCTTCGAGAGACAACAACGGTTCTCGCTGAATTAGGCGTTGAACGCTCTTATGGAGCGGTTTGGAATGGGGTACGTCGGCTAGCTGACAGCGTTCCTGACCCGTCGTCGGCTTCGCCGACGCGGGTCGCGGTTGACGAGACCGCTGTCAAGATCAACGGCGAATGGTCTTGGTTGTACGCTGCAATAAACCTCGATACAAAGTTGATTCTTGATGCTCAGTTATTCAGCCGCCACGGCACTGATCCGGCAGCTGCGTTCCTGTATAGACTCCGCGAGAAACACGATCTCTCCGAAGCAGTGTTTCTCGTCGATCAATTTAGCTATCGGACTGCCCTTGCTCGGGTAGGACTGAACGGTCGGGTTGACTATACCGATCGAAACCTGATCGAAAAGTGGTTTCACACCTTCAAAATGCGCGTTAACCGTTTCCATAACTCGTGGGTGGGCAGTCGGCGGAGTGCCCGCAAATGGATTGATCAGTTTGTGCATTACTACAACCATCAAAGACCGCATCAATCGCTCGATGGAAAGACGCCAGCTGACGAGGTGCTAAACTAGACAGTGCCGATCGGACTATCACCCTGACAGACATCAGAGACTATTTCGTTAGACTAACATTCCTTATTAATAACATCTGGTTACCTATTTATCATTTCACACGTTACTCTCTACCATGGGAAATCGGCCAAGCGACTGGAGCAGCAGACGGAGTAAAGTCCTGCGCCGGGATAATTATACTTGTCAAAACTGCGGGCGGAAAAGAGGATCGAATGGCGACGCGGAATTGCATGTACACCATAGCGTCCCAGTAAGTAAGGGTGGGAGTCACCAGTTATCCAATCTTATCACCCATTGCAAGGCCTGCCACGATTCGATCCACGGCAACCGGATGGCCCCCACCGCGAGAGCCCCTAGTGGAACGGGCACAACGCATGAACTTTCCGATGAGGAGAAAAAAGTGGCGTCGAAAGCCCTCGTGTGGGGGTTCGTGTTTCTTATGCTCGGATTAGGGATGGGGTGGCCGGGCCTCCTGCTGTTCATCGTGTTGGTCGTTGCCCTCGAAGGCTACGTCTTCCCGAAACTCGGCGCATGGGCGGAGAACGCCACTTCCACGGACCCGGGAATGGAGACGGATACGAAATCCATATCCGCCTCTGATGACGCCAACAAGGATTCCACACTAGTTGCGGAGCAGATGAACACGCGTCACCTCGGCGCAGATCAGACCCCTCGATCATCGTCCTCGAGTGAACCAACATCGGGGCCATCGGACCACAAACAACTCGACTACCATGTGCTCGAGGATAATACGGGCAAGGGAGCCCCGTTCGAATGGTATGGGGACACGGAAGTTACGGTGGAGGAGGTACTCGCGCATATCGACGCGGACCCCGACCTAGACACGCGGGAGTACATCAAACTCGGCGTGGAGAAACACAGGAACACGGGAGCGGCCGTTGATGCCGCTGATATTCGGTGGGTGGCTGAGGAAGCCGAAGAGATGGATCTCGAAGGTGAGCATCCGTTCCCAGACAAGTAGTTGACCGCAGCGAAAAGAGTTTCTCGGTAGCCAATGATCCTTCTGAAGATACGGTACAAGCGAGGTATGTTCTAATCACGTTATGGATAACCACAGGCCATAATTATAGACATAGACAATTCTGAGAATCACATTTCAAATTGAGAAGGGAGAAAACATCAATAGTCTACATATGGGTGGCATGGAGGGTGACAAATCGTATTATATGCCTGAAGACCAGTCGGTGGATAAAGGCATATTTACACTGGTGATTCAACGAGATGGACAATATTTGTGGAAATTTGAAAAAGCGGTTCCATGGAAGGATTCTGAATGGATGAATACAAAAAAGTTCGAACATGAGGACGTCGCCCACATCCTTCCTTGGTCAGATTATCCAGAGTATCAAGCTGATCTCCAGAATATGCTCCTGCTGAGTAAGATCCATCACGCAGCATTCGATCGGGAGCTGTTCACGATCGACGTTGAGTTCCATTTGCAAGTGAACCCCCAGTTGAGACGGACAGCCAACTGTTGCGTGAGACGATTTGTGACCGTGCTGGTGAGCGAATTTCACTACCCGAGAACACGGTTTTTCCAAAGTATCTCAAAGCTCACAATCTGAACTATTGTGGATCCTGCCACTTTTCGATAGCACTCAGTGCAGTTTTTCTGCGCTCGTATTCTTCAATCTGGCTACGCATCTCCTTAATCTCTTGATCAAGCGTTCCACGTGTATGTTCAATACCAGACTCGTTAATAATATAGTTCAGAATGTGTCCCATATCTGTATTGTTGTCCATAGTGCTATCTTCAATCTCCCAGATTTTCGGAAAAGCATCAAGGAAGATTTCACGTAGAATAATGGTGTCTCTGACGGTAATATTCGCACTGCCGCCAGAGTGGACAAGTTTGTTCCGTGTCTGTTTTAGACGGTGATACAAAGTATCGACGTTCTCAATAGAACAAAAATGTCCTGTGCGTTTGAGAACATCTGCACTTTCATCTTCGCTTGGATCAGTATAAGAAATATCCTCGAGCCCGCGCCAGTAAGCAAAATATGAATCACGCGGATTAGTAGCAGACACTGCTGAAAAGAACCCTTGCAAGCCAGATGCGAGTGACTTTTCAGACAGACGAGCATATGATGGTGGGAATTTACGGAAGCCTAAGTCTGAATACGTAGTTTGAAACCTCCCGCCTAAATTAACTGGATTACCAAAACGGTCCGATCTGGAAACACTAGTTACGAGTTTATCACCCTCGCATACCAATATGAATGGAGGATGCTCAACAATCACTTCTTCATCAAGTAAATTTGAGGAAAACAACTGATCGAGAGTCACCTCACTCAACAGGTTAGAATCATAATAAATGGTGTAATTGATCTTTCCTATCATCATCTCGATAGCTTCGATAACATTAGAGACTGCTTCTTTAGAAGATGGGGCTTCAATGCTACATGACCAATACCAATTATCATTGTAAGAAGTAGGATGTAGTTTAGACTCATTCAAAAAGTTCTCTAGTGGTACGGTTCCAATAGAAATATCTCCTATCTCGTTGGATTCGAAAATCTGGTCTACTGTGGAATTATCTACTCGACAAATTTCGGTTCCACCTACTAAAAAACTCTCTTGTTCTGATTTTCGTATATTCAGAGGGAAATATATATTGTACTCTGCCTCATCAATTTGCTCTGATATTTCTGCTAAGCATCTATCAAACATATCGACTATAACCTCATCAGAAACATCAACAAACGGCTGGTCTAAACTGTTTTGTGAGTCTGTCTCTGTATCATCAACCGCATCAGCAAGTTCGGATAGAACAGGTGGTACATCAATTACCTCGGAGGTTTTTTCTCCTTCATCTGATCTACTTTCATTCGGCTTCTTATGTTGTAAACGCTGTATGACGTTCATCAATGCTCGGTGGACCATCCGCTCCCAACGATCCCCTGAATAGTCATCTTCAATATTAACATACTCCGGACAGTCATTGGGATCAATATATTTCGCGGCTATTGCACCGATAAGGATTGGGTAATTCTCAGTTCCCTTCGCGGAGATCTCTCCAAGTCTATCTTCTCCTTCTGTAATTTCAACTGCTTCGTTATCTTGATCGCGAATAATGTCCTTCAATTCGTCGGAGGCCCGAACTATATATTCTTCACGAGACATCTCGATACTCCCCCTTTTGAAGAACATCCAAAATAAGATCATGATAGTCCGAATCCATCACACGTGGACTGCGTACAAATCCAAAGTCATTGAGAACCTGTTTTATGAGATCTTGGTCCTGGAAACCATAAAGGTCAAAGGCTGCTGCATCAATCTCCGCCCGTAATTTCCGTCTGCGTTCCTCCGATTCGGTAGCTGGCTGAATGTTCAATGCCTCCCGTTGAGCCTCAAAAGGAGTGCCAGTCAGGTTTAGGCGGCTAACACGCCTCAAAATTGGTTCAAATAGCAGATGATCTTCTGTCATAAAGGGGACCCTAGTTTCAAACAGAGTGTACTTTGGAACAGAATTGGTAATCTTCTGTCGGAGCAAGTAGTCATATGGAACGCTGTTTAAGAGACCCAAGAGAACTAAACGTTGTTTAATATTTGTTTGATCCCCTTGGTTAGGGTCTATGCTATTTAGCGTGTTTATGTGAAAGTTGTTTGGAGGAAGAAGAGATGCAATCATACTTCGTTCATTTGCTGAGCTTGTGATTCGACGGTAGACAATGCGTGAAGACTCAACTGAAAGTGATACAGGACCGGATGTTTGTTTTCGCTCTCGTAGATACTCTCGTGTCGATATCCCCTGCTCAGCCTCCCGTGGAATAGTCCACAGGTCTGGTTCATCTACAGTAGCCTCTGGTGCAGTTTGATAGATGTACTGATAGATGTTTGATCCTCTGTATATAGGACTACTGTTCTCGAAACGACTTTCTGAAATATATCTACTGTCATTTGTTTGATTAAATTCTCCGGTTGGAAATATGGTCCAACCATCACTCTTCTCATCATCACTAAGAATCGGAGCATCGAGAATTCGATCCAAGGCTTTGAGTTGAACGTCATGTTCGATTTGCGGGAAGGCAAGCGTTTTTGGAGAAAATCTATTGATAAATCCTTTATCAATTTCATGATATTTTTCCATGTCGGTGTAGTTTTCAGGGGTAACAAATCCAGAACCGATATTGATTTTTCCAGTGTCTTCCCTTGCTTGGGAAACAATAATTGCATACTTGAACCTACGGTCAATTTGACCGAATGTGTTTTGATTAGTGAAAGTAGCAATACGATCAATATCCGTAGTACTAAGATATCGGACACGCGCGTGGTGCGAGGCTGAAGTAGTCAACACGGATTCGTCAACCAGTGCTGCGATCGTCCCCCCGTTAGAAACAATATCATGGGCACGATGAAGAAAGAATGCATCTATGACATCTCCAGTGCGTCTCCAACCTTTTGGAGGTGGAAGTTGATACTGACTACCGGAATAGAGGTAGTCACGTGTTGATTTGTCGAGAGAATCGAGTATATTAGAATTGGACCACGGAGAATGGAATAATACGACATCAAACCCACCTTCGTCCATGACACACGGGAATTCAAGTGGCCAGTGGAAAGCATCCTTTTTTGTGAGTTCCTCTTTCACATTGGTCTCTGACTCACTATTTTCCTCAACTCCTCCATACATCTCAAACCTCAGTCTAGGATTAATCGCCTCAACTTGATCTGATATTGTATCAATTATTGTGTTGAGCAGTGCTTGTCTCTCGGCTGATGGTGCACTCCGATAGCTCGCCAGAACCGGTCTGACCTCATTGGCCAACGCATCTGACGAGTCAATTCCTTGTAACAAAGCAGAATATGGTTCTTCTTCGTCTCGAAATGCTGTGAGGGGTAACTGGCCTGACCAGTACGGTGGGTCTGTACTAAATGGTTTTCCAATAATACTATTGCCCTGCTTAATATTATGGCTGACTCTAGGAGGGAGAAACCCGTCTTGGTTGTTGATTGTGCAAAGATATGCTAATTCTAAACGGAAGCGTGTGTAAGCGACTGCCTCGGGATTGATATCGACACCGAATAGATTTTGTGAGATTGAGGTCCAGGCTGTAAGTCCTTGCTGAGTTTGGTTATCTAGTTGTGTAGGATAGTCATAGGCCTCAAATGAGCGAAATACATCAGGAACTGACTCAATGTACTTTCGTAGTTTCACAATCGTGTCCAAAGCGGATAGTAAGAACGTACCACTTCCGGTGGCTGGATCAGCAATGCGGAGTTTTGGAAGTATGTCTTTATATATGATTTCAAGAGTTTCTTGATTTAAAGTACTACAATCCGTTTCAGCTGATTGTTCACTAGTGATAGAATCGATAGATGTGCCAAGAATCTCGGATAAATCTGTATACTTCTCATCCACAGCGACTTGAAGTTGGTCGATGATAGCATCTTCAATAGCCTCATCGGTAGTCGGACATGTCAGACCTGAAGGTGTGTCGTATCCTTCACTCTGTTTCAGGGTGAGGTGGCGTTCTAAAGCAATTCCAATGGTATGAGCTGTTACTTGATCAAGTTGATCCCAGACGGTATCCGAGAGGAGCCAGTCAAATTTATCTAACTGATTTTCAAACGTCTTTACAAGTGTGTGCAGAAGTTCCCTTTGTGCGGATACATCGGGTGTAACATTTAATGAGCGCTGTTCACTTGAAGTTACTGCCGCATAGAGTGGCTGAAGTGTCTCTGGTGTATTTTGCGTCTCATTTCTTGAGAAGAAACTATTCAATTGATTGAGAAACGACTGTCGAAATGACTCAATGGGTTGTACTGGGTGTTCAGTTAGTACTTTTGCTCGGAGTGCAGTAAGCAATAACGAGCTTGCAAAATATTTAGTCTGCTCATCAGAAAAGCTATATATGGCGTTAATTTCCCGTTCGGTTTCTTCATATAAATCTGACACTATATTCGAGAATCGGTCATTGAGATCAGATTTAGATAGCGCATCGGCTGTTGACCGTGATGATTCTGGATCCAGTGCATTAACTCGGTCAAGTGTCTCCCTCAGCTCTGATTTGGAGTCGGTAAGCTCGGTTGGTTCAAACCGATGATACCGAACTGATGAGGCCCCAATTGGTCGTCGAACAAACCCAACTAACCATGCAGCTTCGAGATTTTCGTGAAGCACCAGCGCACAACGCCGCCCTTCTCTGAACTCGATGTCAATCTCTGAAGCGTCATCTACGGTTACTGTTTTGATATCAAACCAAGAAATCTCATCCGGATCTAACCCAAGCTCAAAAAAGGATTGTCTAACCGATCTTGGGGTATTCCATCGCCTAATGTCGGAAGGTGTGAGTTCCTGATTCACAATCCCTTGAACTCCATACGCAAGCAACAGACAGAGGGAATAAATATCTAACCACCTCTACTGGACTTATTGACTGTGCAAATTCCGAGGAATTTCTGTAGGAATATACTCTCTATCTGCCCAATGGTATTCTTTGTGAAGCGTTCTGTGACACGCTGCACTTGATTGAGGGGGAAGATATGTAAAACAGTATTACCACTCGTTCCGATAGAACGTGTCCTGGGTGTTTTACCGGGGAGGCGACGTAAGACTACTTCTGCGGAGAGAGGCGCTAACGACCGGATAAACGGGAAATCTAAGGACGGCAAGACGATGGCAGAAATCGGCGAGAAATTCGACACCTTAGAAGGGCAAAACCCGCTCGTCACCGATGGCGGGGAGCAACACCCGAACGAGCTGGCGGAGAGTACTGGGCGGAGTATCAGCACGGTGTATCGGACACTCGATCGACTACGGGGTGTTATCCGGAACGACAACGCGTGCGTCTCCTTCGCGAGCAAGAAGTTCGAGCAGGACATCACCGCGATTGTCGAGCAAGTCGAGTTCGGGATCGAGGACGCTGCCGATCGCGTCTCGAAGCTCTACAACCTCGAGACAAAGAGCGCGTCATCGAACGCCTGGCAACAGTTCTGTACTTCGTACAGTGCGAGTCTCGTCGGCGTTGCCGATGAGGAGGATACGACGCTACGGATCGATACGATTCTCTCGAAGCTGAAGAGTTCGTCTAACCCGCGTGTCCAGGACATACTCGCTGAGGGCGTCGACGCGTGGCGCTCGATCGGTCGTGACCCGCTCGAACTTCGAGCGGCCAATGTTCAGTGGCGATCCGATCCCGATTCATGGGAGTACGGAAAAGCGAATCCGACCCTCAGATAGCGCCGGCCCAGTGAGTGGCAATACTATCGTACGGGCCTAATTAGCGGTCTGTTTCACCTGAATATCGTCGAACGTGTGCTTCGACTGGAGAGCCGATCGGCACGATAACTCGAGAATTCGACTTGGGTGGGTTATCCGTTCCCGGCCGATGGGACAACCCCCTTAGCGAGTGTGCCTAAGGGCACGTGCTCAAAAAATTACTTACGCCTCCGCAAGCTCGAGTTGATGCAGATGAAATAGGGGTATGGTTCCGAGACTGTATATTGTTTCCAGACAGGCTATAGTAGCCACTCAATGTTACTAAACACTCGAACGCACAGCCGTCGTGCGATCGGTATGTGAATCGTTACAGTTGTTACTATATTCTGAGGGAGTCTAGAACAGTCCCTATACCGTGCTTTGCTAACCTTGTGAGACGATAAGTACAGGCAGAGTATCTAACAAAAACGATGGGAGAGGAATGGACGCAGATTACTTTTTTGTGCAGCAAGGGGTCTATTCTTTGTCGTCTGCTCTAAGCTTCTCCCGACGTTTTGTCACCCAACTATCAACTTCTCGCCATTCACGTTTATTTTCAGCTAACTCTTGGTCCGCCCTCCACTCTCCATGCTCACCCGAATGGTAATCCATTCCTTCATCTGTTTCTACAGCATCTGCATCAGTGAGATGGCGAATAAGAGCAAACACCACCTCAAATTCATCACCACAAACGGGACAAACGAATACTGGACCATCTCTATCTAACTTGTACACACTATCCTCAACGATGCCTAAATTCTCTAGATCATGATGTGGGCCGAGCAATTCAACGATTCGTGCAGTTTGTTGAAAGTCCCGTGTTGCGGCGAATGCCTCCTTTCGAAGTTCCGCTTTTGTCAATCCATCAGGGTTATCAGCCAAAATAATCTGGAGCGCCGTTGCTCGTGGAACCTCAGTAGCATCAGGGAACATGTCTGAGCCGTATTCTTCAACAAAAACCGGGTCCAGTTTCCGTTTCAATAACAACCGATTATACGATTCTAAGGTACTCGCCTTACTCTTCACCTCATCAATAGGGTCGCCATCATGGACTAAGTCGCTCCGATCACTCTGAAACGATCTAATTTTACCTTCCAACTCATTATTCACAATAGAGTGATTCTCACCGAGCGTTTCTCGTATTTCCCGCGCTATTGCTTCTGGAATGGTCTCATCCCGAATGGCTTCTGCAATAAACTGATTGACGCGACTCTTAACATAGTCTGATTCGATCCCGTTACGCATCGCTTCCATAGCCTGCTCTACCGGGTCCTCAACGTTCGGATCAATTTCGTCTGCTGATTTTTCCTGAGCTTTGACTTGAATTTCTAAAGCTAACCAAAATGCCAGAAACCGGTCAGTAGGATGTTCCGATGCCAACCCTCTAGTAAACCATCGGAGTGCCCGCAGTATTTCTGTGTCGATTTCATCGGACTCTTCTAAAACCTCATACAAATCGACAAAGAAATTTTCCCAATCACTTGGAATAACAGTGGCACCAGAGGTCTCGGTGATCCGAACGCGACTATCTGGTCGGTACGTTTTCAGCGGAGTCTCCGCTACCACGCCATGGCCTGTGAGGAAGCTAATTATATGACTAAGTCTCTGCGCCCGCTCATGCATTTCTTTTGTTTTTTCGTCCCGTTCATCTTGTTCTGCTTGGAAATTGGCAATAAATTCAAATCTCTTATCACTTGCCCTCCGGTCTTCGCTTCTACTTCTCGGGGTTTCCCTTACTTTTAGTCCATTAACATTAAATTCAGGCAGGGAAATACTTTCTGTCCGAATAGGTATTCGAACTTCGTATGAGTCTGGCATACTAAATAATAATCACTAATCAAAAATAAAGGGAGTGGCTGGACTATTCCTTTGGAATTTTAAACAGATCTAGTACTGCATGACGACAGAGCAGTGGGTCGGAACAAGCGAAGCCAAGGAATATGTCAATAAATAAATCAAATTTGCGACAACTAATGAGAAATTACATTCACTTATCCGTATATTCGATGTAGAATATTGTACAATCGATACCATGAGAAGGGGTATATGACATCCTTTATTCTAGTTGGAGTGCTTTGCTTGCTGCCTCTATTGGATCAGTATAGAATACGAGTTCGAGTTCATCAAGAATCTCGTCGGGGATCTTGCTGAAGCTGTCCTTATTTTTCGCCGGAAGAAGTACCGTTCCTGCTCCTGCGTCGACTGCTAGTTGGAGTTTGTCGACGAGCGAACTCGCTTCTACGAGTTCTCCCATGAGACTCATGCTCCCGAGCACTACGAGACGCGGACGTACTGGTCGATCAAGTATACTCGAGATGATTCCAACCAGGAATCCAACACTGGTAGCCTTTCCTTCCGAGGCATCAGATGGGTTTAGCACCTGAATTTTGATATCGTGGTCGTCGAGTGACTCCTCACGCGAAAGCTCGCGCATGTTTGCCTTCAGATAGTCATACGCTGTTTCGAACTCCTCTTTCATCTCAGATCCGGGAGTACCCGAGATACTCTTTTTCCCCTTCCCTGGAAGTGCCTGCGTCTCGATCCGGAAAACGGCATTTTGAGACTCAGTGTTCCCAATCGTATAGATAGAACCCGGCTGCTGCGTTCCCTGCGGAATGAGTGTTTCTTCCGCTTCCTCCGGAACGGTGACGAAGATTTCCTCTCGAGTATCCAGATCAATATACGAGAAGTTGACCGCCCGATACTCCATTCCACCCATCCGCTTCAACTGTTCTTTCACTCGTCGCCGCCCTTCCATGGCGAATTCGAGGTATTCCCGGAGCTCTTCTTTTGTATACTCACCGTGCGGATGGAGCATTTTCAGGAATCCTGAAACGGTCTTTCGGACCGCTCGTTCATCTCGCTGGTTCAGGTGATCGCCGAAGGCGAAGTATTCGTTTATCGCGTCACCGTGGGATTCTTTCCGCAACTCGCGCATAAACTCGGAGAAATAATCCACGATGAATCCGAACTGGTCGTCGAAGAATTCCGAGCGCATCTTTGGAATTTCCCAGCCGGGAAGGTAATAGTGGAAGCGATCGATCAGCGCGAGATCTTGCATATCATCAGGGAACGGCTTGAAGAGGTGTGAGCTCTTGAGAACCCCTTCAACATCGAGATCGATGTTCCCGACGTAGACCATCGATGCCCGGGCTGAGAGCTCTTCAGTACCGCGTGAGAAGCTCCCAGACTCCATGTAATCCTTGAGCATCTGGACTGCCTCCGAATCGGAAAATCGCAGTCCACCAACTTCGTCGAAAGCGACGACATCCCATCGACCGACGAGACCTATTTGTCCTGTGTTGAGGTTCAGGAACAACTTTGCGACCGTCGTCTTGCCACCAGAGATGAGGATCGAATGGGGGCTGATCTCGCGATACAGGAAGCTCTTTCCAGTCCCTCGTGGGCCGAGTTCAACGTAATTATAGTTATTCTCACAGAGAGGAAGACAGCGGGTGAGAAAGAGCATCTTCTCTCGGTCGGAGAAGCTGGCTGGATCGTATCCCAGACTGTGCAACAGCAGGTCGCGCCACTCGTCGCGTGTGAACTCTCGACGACGCTCTTTGATCTCCTCGAGATCAAGACTTGATACCTGGATTGGTTTGAATGAGTCAATTCCAAATAGGCTGTGCTCCGATCCAACGTTGTCTGGAAGATACTCGAGGTCGATAACCGCCCACACTCCTCCACCAAGCAGTTTAGGGTGTTTGCTGACGAGATGTTCGTTGATCTCGACGTTGCTAATTTGCAGATTGACGAACGAGCCGACGTACGCGTCTTGCCGTTCGTCAAGCTGGACATTCACCTTATCGATGACGCGGTAGCGGCCACGCTCACGAACCTCCGACTTAATGAACTCCGCTTCGTCGGGTCGGACGTAGTGTTTTTTCAGGATTTCTTTTACTCTCTCGACGCCTTCCTCAATCGCTGACTCACTATCGGTCGCACAGTACTGACCGACGAGGTACTCAAGAACGTACGTCGGGACGTTCGCGCCTGATTTGATATCTTGGACGAGATCTTTCCGGACGACGCGCCCAGAAAAGTGCTCGAGCGCCTTTTGATCGAGTTCACGTTGGGTCATTAGATATCGAATTCGAAGTCTTCCCGCATAACGATGTCATTTTTCGCTTCACCCTTGGACAACGTCTCACGCGTCTCTTCGTCAATCGCCTCGAACAAAATGGTTGCGTCCTCGTCGAGTTCGCCACTTTTCAGACGGAGCGTCGCTTCATTCTCACCCTGGTTGACCTCGATGAGTTTCGGTTCCGCCACCTCTCGACCATCGACTGTTGCCGTGAGTCGCAGTGTTGGCGTCCGGGAGAACGAGAGCTGACTACTACGAGCAGCGATCGTTACGTCGACGATCGTGTTCGTCACGTTGTCAGGGAACGACACGTCGTATTCGATCGGAGCATCTTCGTCCTCGCGTTCAACGGTCGTCACTGTAAGGCAGGGAACTGCCAGCTCCTGCATCGAAATGCCGCCGTGGAAGTAACGCATGTTTCCACCGGCTGCTTTGAAGCAGGCAACGCTTCGCGGGAAGAATAGCCGCAGATCGTCCACTTCGATCCCCAGTTGACTCAACTGGCTCTCGTCGAACTCGATGATCTCCTCACCCGGAATAACCGGAGCATCAGCATCGGCCGCTGCGAATCTTCGCTTCGTGAATGCGACTCCATCGAGCGATTCGACCTTATCCCGGTCGGAGAGTTCTTCGGTGTAGAGGAAGCCATGATCTGCGGTCACAACGAACCGAGTGTACCCCGCAGCGCGGAGGCGTTGGATTACGTCCTCTACGTCGCGAACGTGGTCAGCAGCCTGTGCGAGTGCCTTATCATCGTCGAGACTTTCCCCGAGCTTGTCGATAATACCGGAGTAAACAATTCTCGGTGGTACACCCTCTTCTTTCAGGGATTTCTGAGGTGTACTCAGAACGTCGTCGATATCCGAAACGGTGAACCCGGCATCGTTCAAACACGCTTTTCGATCCCGTTTTGACGAGATTTCGGTTTCATCGACTTCGACGACTAAGTCTTCGTTCGAGTCGAGTTTAAGCGAGAGATCGCCGGGAAGGTGGGTCGCCATCCCGACTTCCGTGATCGACGGAAGTGCAGCCGACGCAAGCGCAGTATGCTGATCGGTTTCGTCGTCGGATTCGAACCGTTCCTCCAGCTCGCGGGCTAGTTCATATCGTAATCCGTCACAGATGATGACTGCCGTTCCATCTTCACGATCAACGTGCGAGTCGAAGAAGTCCGTCTGTGGCGTTCCGAGCACAGGGTCGTCGGCGAGGTGTTCGGCGACTGGACGGTTGAGCGTCCGGAGGAACGACACGTAGTAGTTCGTAATCCGGTCTCGAACGTCGTGCAATCCCTCGACGGGACGACGGTTGTCTTTGACGCTGCGAACGTAGCGACGGTACGCAGCGTCTATCGTCCACCAGTCGTCAGTGTACCGTTCCGCGAGAGCTCTCGGATCGTATCCCTCGGCTTCGATTTCGTCTATTGCGGAGCCTGCATCGTTGAGAACTTCCAACCCGTGGTCGAGAATATCCCAGTACCCAGCGTGTCCCTCATCGTACCAGAACCCGTTCTGTCGCCGTTCGACGACTGACTCGAGCTCAGTTGCAATTGTGGGTAGTTCGTCGAAATCGGCTTGGGAAAGGCGATTCAGACAGAGTTGGACGAGGCCGTCGTCGACCTGTCGGAACGAATTCGACGCCCACTCGAGCGAGTCCGAGCCGACGACCTCTTGGGTGAGATTTCGGTCCTCACTAACCGAAGCGGCGTACTCGAGATAGGTCGCGGTATCGATCTTCTGCCAGTACTCACAGAGTTCGGTTGCTGTTTGGGTCTCGTCGGCAGCGAGACGGTCATACCGGTCAGTGGGAGAGCTGTGCTGGAGTTCGCCGAAGAGTACTTCGGTTGCGATCTCTTCTGCGTCGAGTCCTGCCGAGATGCCGTACGTTTCTTGAAGAAGGTGTTCCCACTCGTGCCCTTGTCCGTGTTCTTCGATCGTATCGCGGTACGTGTCGGGATCCGCGAGGTACTGTACGATGTAGTCGCGAGGGGAATGGTTCGGCGTTTCGAAGAGGACGCAGAAGAACGCTCGACTCAGCTGCGTCTCGTTCTGCCCCCAGTTGGCGTACTCGTCCGGGATTCGATCCTCCTTTCCGACGAGATACTTCGAAGCAGGTCGATCACCGACGGTTGCGCCGGGCCGGAACTGTCGCCCCAGCCGGTGGACGTCCATAAACCACTCCGCCTCATCGCGCCATTTCGGGATGTAGAACAGCCACTCCTCTTCGATGTCGTTGTCCTCTTCCCAGAGTCGGCGTTTCAGTTCGAGGAAACTACCATCGTATCGGGCGACGTTCACTCCTCGATCTTCCATCGTCGCTTCGATGTCGTCAATGACGTTGCCGTACTTTTCGCTCGAATCGTACCAGACCCAGACGGGGTGGCGCTCGAACTTTTCCTCGAGTTCGGTGACGACCTCCGTGAACGTGTCCGACATTAGCGAATCACCGATGTACAGTCGATTTTCCTTCGTTGCATGAATCTCACTTGTCGGTCATAGAGTGACTGCTACTATAATAGTCAGGTAGTTCGATTCAGTGTCCTCGGAAACTTTCGGCCACATGTCGGTATCGTATGGAAGAGCCAGTAGTACCAAGAGCGCTGGCTCGAGAGACTCAATATGGCTCGAGGAGGTCCTCATCTACAGTTTCTTCGTGGATTCACTAAGGACGAACTGCAGGCGATTCCGGAGCGGAGTGGTGTCAGGTGCGGAAAACAGATGTTTCGGTAAATGATCTCTCAATCTCGATACGGGAGTCGATCGATCGGAACATATCGAGTGGGAACATTACGTATACCGACGCGATGGCGGATATTCGTCGCAAGGTATTGATTCCGGGGCCGGAAACGCTGCCACAGAAAATTCGTACGGTGCTTCGAGAAACGCCAGTGTCGACATCGACAGGCGGTGGCGATAACGGTGGAATGTCTGAAAACTGGTTTACAGCGCAGTTGTACGGTGCACTCACAGCGACGATTACTGGACCATACACGGTCAGAACGGAATATCGGCTCGACGTGCACAATCGACCGTCTGCAGATCTGTACGTCGAATCCGACTACAGTGAAGGGGACTACCTCATTGAGATGAAACGAGCACTGCCAAATCTGAAAGCTCAAGACATTAAACGACAACTCGAACGCTATCACAAGGCGATGGAGATGGGACTCGGTCGAAAGAGGGAACGAACCTTCCTCTGTATCGTTGGAGAAGACATGGAGCCGGCGACGTACGGCGAGTCGCGGAAGGCACGACCGCTATCGGAGTACATGGATGTGCTGTCGACGATCGATGAACTTGAGGACGAACTTGAGCGGGTCGAAGTAATTTCGAATACATTCCTGTAGCCGACCACTTCCCGCCTCGTTAAGAGCTGCACTGCTTGTCATGGTGGCGTGTCTTTACACTCCTGTATATGGGTTGAACACGGGAAGTGGCCGATCAGGATCGTCACGCTCTATATTTGCGAGGAAGTGCTGAGTTCTTCGAACCAACTCCTCTTTTTCCTCAAACTCGACTGTATCGATCCCATATGTCGATGGGATTTCGTCGATACTTGCACTACTGAAATCTGCCGTTTTGAAGATTCGGAACCGCTCATGAGGTTTTCGAACCGGTTCCGGATTCCCCCTCCGAAGATGAAATTCCCCGAGAATAGCGCCTACTTCTGACCCGACACCCGTTGTAAGTCCAGCCTTCGTGAATACGAAAACGATGGCATCACTGACTGCTGCGAAGGCAACTGATTGGTCAAGCACGGACATCGACGGTTCATCGTCACCAGCTTCCTGTTCCGTAGGGATTGCAACGTCGGTCGCGAGGAACGCATGAACGCCGAATTCTTCTCGAAATGAGGTACAGATGTCCTCAAGAGCTTGTCTGAAACTTCCGCGTCCATCAGCGGTGACGTGACTCTCGGGGTCAAACAGTGGGTCAGCGATAAACGGATTTTCGAGCTGTTCTCCATCATCATAGACGTACCCCGCGTCGAACGCGGTATATGGGCCCATCACGAACACGAAAAGATCTTGATCGAGACCGGATTCAGGCGGCTGAGGAACGTCCTGTTGAATATGCGTGAACACCGGTTCTCCGTCGAACGTGAACCCATAGTCCCGATCGCCCATTACCAATACTGGTTCTATGAACACCGAATAGGTATCGATTCTTGTTGAATAGTTTTGTTAACTACCGTTAACCTAATCAAGGAGGACTGCGTAGATAGGACTACCATGACAAGGTTCCCAGAGGTGGATATCTTCGATGCGCTGGACAACGGGGACGTAATCGAATACGTAGAGCAGCAACTGTTCGGCGGGAAGATCGATACGTTGGAGCGGCATATCGAACGGAAACAAGCGCTAGCGGAGCCGACGAGATATAGCATCCTCTACTTGCTCTTCGAGTACGGGAAGATCTCGAGGAAGCGCCTCGCTACGGAAACAGGCCGCGACAGCAATGCTTTACAGCACCACTTAGAGGATCTTCTCGAGACGAATCTTATCGCGAAAATACCTGCTCCTGAGGGTGCTGATGGACGTCAAACCTACTATAGAATCACTACGCTCGGAAAGCAAGAGATCGCCAGCGATATCGACCACCTCGTGGGTGGACACGCACATGAGAAGCGTTACAAGTCGCTTGGTGACCCAGAGCTTGTCGATGGGATGATCGGCGATGGTGATAGACGACGAATCCTCGTCGCCACTGATGAGGGAGAAGCAGCGGATCTGCAAAACCGCTGGAGAGATCACCGGTCACAGAGAAATAACTTCCAGCAAGTAGCCGGTCAGGAGTGACCACAGCAGATGAGTACCAACATCGGATTAATATTCGACTTCGATGATACACTTGCTCCTGATTCAACAACGCAACTGCTTCGAGAGTATGGATGTGATCCGCAGGAGTTCTGGTCGGCAGAATTTTCAGCCCGTGTCAAAGAAGGATACGATCCAACAGTCGCCTATCTTTCGTTATTACTCGATAAGGTTGGGGAAGACCGACCATTCGGTGAACTCACAATCGAGGATCTCGAATCAGTCGGAGCAACGTTGAACGAGATGCTCTACCCCGGATTGTCTGGTCTTTTCGGCGACATTCGTGCGATCGTAGACGAATATACCGATGTCTCGGTCAATTTCTATATTGTCTCGGAGGGACTCGAGCCGATAATCAAGGGAACCGAAATCGCTGATCATTGTGAGGCAATATATGGATCTCGATTGGATATAGACGCTGAAGGTGTCGTTAATCGTATTCAACGACCAATATCGTTTACTGATAAAACCCGGTATCTCTACGAGATCAATAAAGGAATCTCTCCCGAGTCTGCCCAGGAAAACCCATACAGAGTAAACACGCAGACGGATCCGGAGGATCGTCGAATTCCATTCGAGAATATGATTTATATTGGTGACGGAATCACGGATATTCCGTGTTTTTCCCTGATCAAAGACCGAGGCGGTCGAGTCTTTGGGGTTATTAACAGTGATGACGGGTCGGCAAAGCAACGAGCAATCAGAGAAATTGGATCGCCAAGACGAGCTGGTAATCTGAATCGTCCGTCGTATGGCGAAGGTGGGCGATTGGGTTCGTTGCTTCGATTGACTATTGAGGGAATCTGTACCGATAGAGCGATCGATCGGCTCGAGGCGCTGTGATGATTTTCAAACACGAATTTCTGCGTCACTGAACAGAAGGGAACTGGTTGACAGACTACTCTCAGTTACAGTTTATCGAGTTCGGTCTGCAGTAGATCGTACTCATCGACCTGCTGGATGTTCTCCCAAATCCCGGCCTCGAAGTCCGGCTCGAAGCCCTCGTCGATCAGTTCGTCGAGTCGCTTACCGAAGTCTCTCACGTCATCGAGTTGTTCCTGAACCTCCTCCAGTTCGGAGTTGAGTTCAGGTTTCCGATTGTCACTCGCGCCCTCAAGTTGGCTCTCGATGCTTTCGAGTCGGTTCTCGAGGGTCTCGATCTTGGCGTCGACGTACTGACCGCGGAGTTTTGGGAGTGTTTCGGCGTCCATGGCGTGATAGTAGAGGAAGCAACTGAACGCACCGTCGTCGCTCTCGAGGTGCCAGTAGATAGGGATGCGTTGACCGCGCCGACGGTACTTCTTTGTGTGGTGGTAGCGGAAGAAGTTCTCGCGGAGCCAGTCGGTCATGTTCTTGTTGAGTAACTCCTCGATTTTGGCTTCTTTCTCGTAAACATCGTCGAAAGTGGCTTCGATGCACTTACGGATGCGATCGGTTACGTTATTGTCAAACTGATCGTCAAAGACAAGGATACCGTCTTCGATCGTTGTGATTTGCTCGAGGTTGTCCCATCGGCTAAACAGGACACCGACGTAGTAAGAGAGGAGTCGGCCACATACTTCTTTTAGATTTTCCCTTACATATAGGTCGTTTTCATACCGTAATTTCGCGACAGATACCGGCGACAACTCAACCTCTTTTGACAATCCAAATATACCTCCGGTCCCATCGTTAATTAATCCACTTATCTGATCGACCGATTCATCATCCGGCCTCGACTTTATTATATCGATACCTTCATGCTCTGAATAATCAGTATGTTCTTGGTATATTGGCAACTCATAATAATTCATTCCAAATTGGTCATGTGCGTCATTAATTGTCTTTTCACTTGCATCCATGCTCTCCCATATCATTGAATCAGCCTTTCCTTCGCCATTTCTAACATTTGCCTCAAGTAATTCCTCAGATTGGAGGACATTTCCAAATCCACCGGAAGAAATATTCGAAACAAATTCTTCAGGATCAAACTCCGGTGACACTTCTGATAATGAGCCTAGCTTTTTACGTAGTCGAATCTGGCTCTTACAAATGTTAGTCAGTTTCCTCTCTTTTGTTTCCGAGAACTGGATAATTGGTAATGTACCACCATCTCCTTTCAAGAAGTGTAAGCCAGGGGACAAACTATCTGCTGTATGACGGATTAGAGTTGAATTGAGATAAGTGATAAGCCAATATATATTTTCTTTCTCATGTGGAAATACACCAATTGTATTTTTGCCAAAAATGGTATCACCTGGAAGATATCTGGCACAGAACTTATCACTAAACACTCGATAATTTAGCCCCTCTGTGAAATACCAATCTTCATTTCTAGGCTTTCCATCAAGAGCTTCTTTGACAGCCTCGCCATCGTTATCCCAAAGGACTTTGTTGACTATTGGCTCATAGTAGGATTCACCATCACCGTTTGTAACTAACCTCACCCAGTCAAGATCCGTTTGTGGATCTATTTCCCAAAACCGTCTTATGAACCGGTCATCATTTCCTTGAGTGTCCAACCAAGTTTTTATATCCGCCATGTCCGAAAGAGATTCTTCTGATGTGAATAATGACAATATGTCATCTCCAAGATGATACACAAAGGGTGTTCTGTCAATTTCAGCAAATGCTGATTGGTCAATTACATAAGAGTCTGGATGGGACTGTGACTCCCGGATACCACTAGTTATCTCTCTCAAAGCTGATGGCTTGTCATTAGCATTTACTAAACGATAAAACCGTGATGGACGGACTGGTGTACTTTCGTTTAGAGGTGATATTGTGAATGATACATTTAGTCCTCGGTATTCACCAGATCCCTTAGCCCTACTCCGGATATGTGCTGCGTCGATTATATTTGAGTTCTCGATGAGACTTGGTCGTAAACCCCGGAAAGAATATTGGTGCATGAACGCTTCCATTGTAATAAGAGATGCATACCCATTTTCGCTGATGAAATCTCTGCAACGTTCGATGAATGCTGCATAGAGATCTTGTTTTCCTTTATAATTTGATTCTACATACGACTTCAAATCATCACCCATTTTACCCCGGCCTAAATATGGTGGGTTCGTAATTGCAACATCATAGTCTTGTAAAAACAGGTCTAATAATTGAACGCTTTTTCTGACTTCCCCGGCAAACATCTCTTCAATGGGGTTGTCATGCTCGAGAGATTCCTCGGCTAATCTAGTTACCTGATTGAGTAGTCCTTCTTTTACCTGATCCCATGACTGCTCCTCACCAGAGAATGAAACTACAGATGATTGCTTTGCCAAATTACCACCGTTCGTGAATTGTGTTTGGCCTGTCGTGCCGACATCTTCGAATTCTTCTTCAATAATATCCTCTATTCTTTCTTCAATACGAACTAGACTTCCCCACTCTCGAATATGCTCAAAATCATCCCAGAGCTGGTCCAGTACTCGCTTTTCTATTTCTAAGTTAGTATTCTCTAATACATTTTTCTTCTTCTCACCATTTACTAATACTGCATTAGCAGAAACTATATTTACACCTTCAATTGAAACATTTGGTGAGTAGCCCTTTGCCTTCACGTACAGGGCTAATGCAGCAATCTGGGCGGCCCCTTCATCGATATCAATACCGTAGAGATTATTCTTAAGGATCTCTCGGGGAATATACTTTTCCGGAACATCTCCTTGTTCGAGATACATCTCATACAACACGTCAAATGCATAGAGCAACATATGCCCACTACCACAGGCCGGATCTAGCACCTTGATCTCGCGCACGTCTTTCGGTTCGCGATCGATCAACGACTCCTCGAGCGGTGCGAGGTAGAAGCACTTGTCCTCATCGTCGATATTCGTCTCATTGCCGCGCATCTCAAGCCACAGCCGTCCTAGCGAGTTATCAACCATCCACTCGACAATATAGCGGGGCGTGAACAGTTGCGTCTTCGTTGCGATGTCCGTGTCTTGGACCTTATAATTGTCTTCGTCAATCCGATCATCGATTTCTTTGCGCTCGTTCTCACCGAAGTACTGGTATACCCAGCCCATCGCTTCGTCCGACGCCCAGATATTATCACCCAGATCATCGAATTCTTCAAGGACCTCCCGTCGCACCGCGAAGTCTGGCTCAAGTGCCGTGTAGTCAGATTCATCGAACAGAACCTGGATCTCTGACCTGATCTCTTGGTAGATTAGATCCAGTGCGACTCCTAGACCGCCGTCTGGAGTATCGGTCAATTCCCCCGCAATTTCGTCGACAGTGTAGTGCATATACGAGCGATTGCCGTACTCCGCTCGAGTCCGAAGTGTTTCCGTCACTAGTTCTCGCGCTTCGATCGTCTTTAGCCCGACGAGCCGGTTGAGATACTCCTTCGTTGCTTCTCGAACATAGTTTCGGTATGCCCGCCCGTAGAGTCCATCCGTCGCCTCGAGTTCACGCTCGAGCGCTGCATCGATCTCCTTTCGTGTCGCGATATCCTCGACGGACAGATGAGAGAGCGAACTCACCGGGACTCGCTCGTCATCGTAGATCCCGTAGCGCTCGAGTTGGCGTTCAAACTCTTCCTCGAGCGTCTTACGAGCCTGCAGAATGGTGCTTCGAATGCCCGATCGATCGTCCGCGCTGAGACCGTTGTGTCGAGTTTTTGCTGACATATGTAGAGTCCGTGAATTCGAGGGAACGGGGGGCTGCCCTCTTCCAGTATACTACTTCCCACAAACAGCAGCCGTATCAATCTAGTGGGTTCGAGAAACTGACTCTGGAACAGACATCATATTCCGAATAGCTACTGATCAGTGAAGTACCGGATTACGTTAGCTGGTCGAATATGTCGTTAATCATACTTTGAAAGAGACTCAGTTTTCACTAAGAGTGCTATCGAACGATTCGTATAGGATACATGTAGAGAAGGTAGGTCACCAATGTGGCGATGGACTGATACGGCCGGTACAACCAAAAGGATACTAATGGAGGATATTTCACAGCCATCGAGTAGCTCATACTCTGCTGGAGACAAGGTGAAAATATACCTCGGTTCTGGCGACTCCGATGTCCAGTATCATGGTATGATCTGTGAGATTGTGGGAGTTCACAAGGACGACCTTGATGTAGAAACTGGTCGAATTACAGACTCATACTCGTACATCCTTCGAGATGTAGAAACAAACGAAGAGCTTCCAATAGCATTCCATCACCACGATTTAATGCCAGTTGAAAGTCCTCCGTAGACGGGATCTGCAAAGTGACCGTAGAGAAGTTAGTGAATCAGGTTCTCTAAGTCAGACGCTACTCGAAGTGTATCTCGACATCACCCTCTTCGTCAAGTAACTCCAGCACTTCGGTCCGAAGCCGATCGACGGGCGCATCGAGTTCCTCTTCCTCCGTCACGATAACACCGCCGAAGAACTCCTCGAGGTTGACGCGATAGTGCGTGACATCCTCGTCCTCCGGCCGAAGCTCGTCGATGCGATCGCGCGACTGTTTCCGATACGAATCGACGGTCTGGAGATACTCAGTCAGCTGTTTCAGGCTTGGATTGAGGTTCAGATGCGAACGCCCATCGATATCCACAGAGATCGACGAACTCCCCATCCGATTGGTGAGCGGCTCAACGGCCGTCTCGAGATCATCGGCATCGAGATCGGTTCCTTGTGCCCGCACGTCGTCCGCGGCCCGCGAATACAGCTCGTATCGCTGCTTGTAGAGGTCCTCGTACGTTCGGGCGTATGTGTTCGCAACCGTTCGGTAGTCGGTCTCGATGTTCGACCAGTTCTCGATTACCGCTCTCGAGTCGATTTCCCCTTCGAGCTGACGTGCTGCCTCGTTTACGTCGTCACTGATCTCGACGAACGAGGATGTCTCCGCGAGGTCTTTGAACTCCTCCCACTCGTTTTCAAGGAATTCACGGTAGATCGCATACTTATCGAGCTTGCCCGATCGATCGAATTCGACGACCTTCTTCACCGTTCCGACCAAGTCCTCGAGTTCGTCCTCGTGCTCGAGGAAGGCGTTGATCTTTGCCGCCGACGTACCTTTGTCTCGAATCGCTGTGAGTAACGTGACGAGCCGCTTGGGTTCGTCCCGCAGCGGGAAGAACGCGTCGTCGAGATTTGTCTGTCGCTCCTTACACGTCTCGATCCATTCGCTTGCAGCCTCCGAGATCCCCTGAGCAACCTCCTGATCGGTCTGCTTGACTTTCTTATCGAAGAGGATATCGAGCAGTTGCTTTGCCTCGTTTCGGGTTTCTGGATCGACCGTTTCACGCTCTTTGAAAGAAGCCTCGCGGAACTTCGATATCTGAGTGAATACATCTTGAGCGCCGTCGTCGACGTAGCTGTCGAAGGTTTGCTCCTTGTAGATCGCCATAATCGATCCGTTTCTGAACAACACGGCCGCCGCCAGCCGGACAACATCGCGGCTCCAACCGTACGGTGGCTCGGAGAAGTGCTCGATCAACGCCTTTCCGGTAGGAACGTCACCGGCCTTCTCCCGCGAGTCGATCTCGTCGGCGACCTCAGTCGCGATCCGCGCCTCAGGATTTAGTTCGCCATCGAGAACGACGTTCAACTCTTTGAATACGGCCGGATTCGATCGGCCTTCGAGATCTTCGAACAGCTTCTCGATGTTTCGGTTACTGACACTCCCGAGGCCATCTTCGAGCTTGGTGAAAACGCGCTCAACGGCGTCTCGAGCCGGGTCTTGGATGATTCGATCGAGACGCGTTCCCGACTCTTCCAGTTCTGTCTCGTTCCCGTGGTAAATCAGCGTTCCAGTCTGGAAAGCGATCTCGATGTCCCGCTGGACACTACGTCGCATTCGACCAAGGTCCTCTTTCTTTTGATCGAGTGCTTCCTGCTCTTCAGTACTGAGTTGCTGACCCTGTTTTTCCGTCGCAATTTGTTCGATCTGCTTGATCCGTTTGATTCGGCTCTTGATATCGTTTGCATCGCTATCGTCAGCGATCCAGTAGATTGTATCCTCTTGATCGAAGCTCTGGGTCTTCAGCGTCCGTGGGTTAATTTCTTCGAACTGCTGGTGAACCGGTGAGTAGGCGTGAAGGTGGATATGGCCGCTACCGGAGAGCTGTTCGCCGTCTACTTCGACTGAAACCGGGAACGGCTGTTCTCGGTATCGGACTGTATCAGCACTGTCCAAGGCTTCACGAACGAATTCCTTTGAGCGGCCCCGGACTCTCCCTTCGTTAACCTTTACAGACGCGATTTCGTCCTCGAGTTTACGTTCCGATTCCTGCAGGAACCGGTATCCTTCCTCGCCACGACCAACGTATCCTTCTTCGACCAACTGCTCTAATACCTCTTCAACGTCGCTCTCGAAGGCGCTCATATCCCTTATTTCGTAGTACAGGGTAGTCGCGATGTTTGAAGCGGTGTTGGGGATCCAGTCGAGACGCTGCAAGAGGTATAGTGATTTCAGTACTCGGCGTGCCAGTTCGTTATCGACATCCTGTGGAGACGCATCGGCGATCGTCCGCTGGTCGTCGTCGTCGATGTCCTCAACGATTTCCTCGTATACGAGATCGAGTGTCGCGAGTGCCCCCAGCTCACGATTACGAAGGTTGTGCGGTTCGTTGAAGACGCTCTGCGTAACGTCGATGAGTGTCCGTTCGCGGCCGGTCAGCCGGTCGTCGGATCCTCGACCACGAAGGGCTGCGAAGATCTGGGGCAGTATTTCGAGCTGGTAGGGAAGAAACGGATAGCACTCGACGAACGACTCATCGTCGATCGTCTCCATCTGACGGGATGAGTTGAGTTTGTATCTGGCACTCAGTCGCCCCTCATTATCGCCGTACAGCGTCTTGATCGATGGGATTGCATCTCCCTTCTTTTGCAAGATACGGTCACGAACGACGTCGTCGAGGTTATCCGAGATGAGGTCCGTTTGGTGCGGGAACCGGTCGCCGACTTTCGACTCTTCGAGGTTCTTCGCAAGTACCCCAGGAACGAGTTCCTCGAGTTTCTCTTGAGAGGTTACTCCGAGCCAGAGCTTCCCCATCCCCTTTTCTCCGAATTTTTCGGCAATACTCTGGAGTTCAAGGAGTAACTGCTCGTCGTCACCGATGAACTGCGAGATCTCGTCCAGAAAGACGAAGAATCGAACGTCTTGATCCGTTTCGGCCTCTTTCTGCTCGACGTAGTCGAGAATTCGTTCCGCGAGCGAGGCAGGAGTGATCTCCGGCTCGTCCTTGACGTTCTCTATCGCGTTCTTCGCGTCCTGCTCGTCGAAATTGGGAACGGCATCGACGAGCCCCTGTTCGATTTTTGGCTCGATGAACGCAGCGCTCTGCTGAATCTCCTCCCAGTTTCGTCCGTCGTTGGCTTCGACTGCCTCTTTGAACGCTTCGTATCGTCCTTCCTTTTCGAGGTCCTCTTCCAGACGTGCGACCCATGGGAGTTCCGCGTAGCCTTGCTTGCGATTGAATTCGCGGTTGATCACGTCGGTGATCGAATCCTCGCCGGCTCGGCTCGTTCGCGAGCCGATCTGGAACATCAGCACCTCCGAATCGAACGTTCGGCTGACGGCGTCGACGGTCGCTTTCAGGGTTTCATCTTGCGCTCGAGGCTTGAACGCCTCTGCGGCGGATCGACCGTCGGGGAGCGTCTTATCCTCCAGAATGTAACCGAGAATCTTCATGAAATGGCTCTTTCCTGAGCCGAAGAACCCGGAAATCCAGACCCCCGTTTCGTCGGTCGGATTGTGCTCTGTATCTCGAATCGCCTCCAGAATCTTCAGGTAGTGCTGCTCGAGAGACCCGGTTAGTACGTACTCGTCGAGTTCCTGTTTTACCGTCTCTGTGTCGTCTTGTTCAACCTTAACGACGCGGTTGATGTGCCGGTCTATCGACCGATAGAAGATCTCGTCAATCGTTGTTATCGTGTTTGAACTCATATTAGATCACCCGAGCGCGGTAGTATGTCCCCTCTGTTTTGTCGAGGAATTTTAAACTCTTGTCTTCTTTGACTGCGGGATAGAAGACGACGAACGGTGTTTCAATTTCGTTTTCTAACTGCATGAGAATCGAAGAGATGCCAGCGAAGGGATACAAGACCCCAGTTCTGTACACTACCGCAGTATCGACATCGGCGATACGGTCCTTGATCGTTTCCGCAATCAGTCCTTGTTCGTCGGTTCGTCCACCGAGGAGGACGGAAGAGAGCCCTTGACGCAACTCTCCTTCGTTGGCCTGCTCTTTCTCGATGACAGCATCGAGAATGTGTTCTTCCTCGAGGAGAGTAAAGACGAGGTCGCGCATGTCGATCCATTCCACTGACTGTCCTCGGTTGCGCAGTTTTTTGACGTACGCTTCTACCGTGTCATCGACCGAGAATTCGTCTTTTGGATCGTATGTGAACACAATAAACGGAACGCCAGTGCGTCGGCCGATACGCTCTCGGTTGTCTATTGTCAACGACTCAAGCTCCTCCATTCGGGATTGTATCTTACTAGAAGTCATCGATGGCCTCGTAAACGTCGTCGAAAACCGGTTCGATTCGTTCGGTACTACCTCGCTTTTCGTATCGGATGTACCGGGGGCTAATCCCTTGCAACCTCCGTCGCACCTCGTCTTCGTCGAAGAGGAACAACCGCCAATCAGGATGTGACACGAGTTCCTCTACCGTCTCAGCGTCGTCTTCGCAGAGCTGGTAGCAGACGTACGCTATCGCTTCGTCAGGAACATAGAAGACTTCAAACTCTTTTTCTTGGGTTCCCTTCAGTAGTCCAAAGTTCTTCAAAGCGCTCAGATACTTCGTACTCGCTTCCTCGAGGGTACTCTGGGACCATTCCTGTATCTCAGGATGGTCCTCTCCCAGTACAGTGATGTACTCACGTATTTCTGGGGCTTGGATAAGGAGAGAGCCACTCGTGTATTTCCCGTACAGGAAGTCGACTGTTAATCGATGAATCAACTCATTCTGCGAAAATTCGTAGTAGAGGATCCACTCTTTAATCGTCTCATCTACTTCGGATGCCAGTACGCGCATCAGCGGTGTTTCAGCATACTCGTCTTCATAAGGGATATACCGACGAGCGATCTCGCGAAATACGTCCCTTCGATACTTGTTGGTATCTTTGTTTAGAATATTATCACCGATGACTCGTTCTTTGGTTTCCTCGAAAGACTGCAGCTCAACATACTCCTCGAGAACGCGTTTCGTCTCCTCGATATACGTCGTATTGTGGGCTATCCAAGAGTCGTACTCGACGTCTTCCGAATCTGGTTGAGTCATCATCGATCGATGTTGTAGTAGGGTACTCGAAGGTCGTTGTGAGTAGATTGCCCGTATGCTACTACACACTGTCGCGCGACTTCACGAAGTGTACGCCGCGACTTGAGGTCAGATTTGTCGGTAATCTCCCCGATCTGCATCACTGTATCTGTCGTATCTATGGCGGGCTCGGTATCATCGACGAGATCATCTGCCCATCCCGTCTCATCAAAGGTAATTGAAAGCGATTCAAGCGTCTCAAACGGAACGTCCTCCTTCTCGATGTTCTCAAGTTCAGCATCGATCTGTGACTCCGCAGTCGGCCCGAGATAGAAGAGAGAGACCGTGTTGTCGGATACCCGGTCCTGTTCTACTTTCTTACCGATACGTTGTGCAAGGTCAATTCGCGCTTTGACTGCGGTTTTGGGAGTTACTTCTTCGAGCCGATCCCGTCCCGTTTCGGTGAAAACGAGGGATTCCCACCACTCGTTGTTTCGCTCTTCGCCGAGTCTCTCAACAAGCAGTCGATACGAGACAACCTCCCGTGCTAACGCATCTTCCACCCCTAGTGATTCCAACTCCTCTTGGACAGTTTCGAGTGTGCCCTCGAGCGATCCACTTGACATACTGTGTCGATTGGCGACCGCCCCTATAGTATTCACGTCTTTTCAATACATGGTGTTTCCACGGACACGAAGACGGTTTAGCCGACAAAAGAGACGATAGAGCACTTCATCGAGTCAGCTACCGGGCTCATTAGCTAGCCCAACTTCTCTGAGCGCTTGCTCTAGTTTGTCATTTGTAGTGCCAGTATTCGATGATTCTGTGCCAGTATCGCGGTCAGTTGTGTCCTCGAGGCCAGCGGCGGACAGTGCAGCGTTGAGGGTTCCGAATATTTCCTCATACTCGTCTGGGTGGTTGTCACCGACTGAGTAGAGCAGCCTTCTATCGACGTTAGACCAGTTTTCGTCGAGGTGCTTCAATTCGGCAATCAATTCGCCCCGTCGGTCATGGTCGGTGTCTTTCTGCGAGGGCTTTTCATGATTAGTCTGCGTAGCACCTTCCTGTTCTTCTCCTTTGACATTTGCTGTGGACAGTGCCGCTTCCCGACTAGATTCGATAAGTTGTTCGGCCTCTGCAGTAGCTCGAATACGAACCGTTTCGTCGCGATAGAAATACTCATCAAGGGCCGAAGAAAGATAGCGATGGACTTCCTTACCAGAGTTGAGATCCCACCGAGATGCTAGTTCTCCATTACTCGTTGGTTGCATCGCAACAATATCGCTGAGCCGCGTAAGATCCCTTGGAGGAAGCTCGTGTTCGGTATCCTCCACCAGATCGTCATCAGGTTCGGTGGAAAGAGGGCTGGGGAGGTCTGGAGATACTCTTGATTCCGTATCCCAGTCAAAAAACGCGTCACGGGTATCTGCATATTCGACAAACGAGCGAAGAATGTTATCAGGCTGGGTCTTTGCACCGATGCGGTCGACATTACCTACAACTACGAGTTTCGACTTCGGCCGTGTTGCCGCCACGTTGAATCGGTTCTGGTCCCCAGCGAACTTTAGACTCCCTGGATCAGTTCCGACGACGCTGTAGATGATAACGTCTCGCTCGCGGCCTTGGAAGCCATCGACTGTCTCGACGTCGACGGCATACTCTGTCTCGAGTTCATCGCGGATTACGTTGCGCTGGCCACGATACGGTGTGATGATACCGATCTGGTCGGTGTCGAGACCATAATCTTGGACGAGTCGGGCAACCAGCCGGACACAGACGTCGGCTTCCTGTCTGTTGAACGGACTTCCGTAGCGTTTGCGCCAGCCCTGTTCCTTGTTGGTAGCAACCATCGCCAGTGGTTCGTCTAAAATCTCATCCACGAACATCCCGTCCGATCGCAGGTGAGATGGTGTTTTGATCGTTCTACCATTGGTATCTGCCAGCTCGATATTCGAGTCGTAGACTCGGTCACGCGCAAACCCAATGATTGGAGCAATGGATCGGTAGTGTGTTCGGAGCCAGGCGTCCTCACCAAAGCGGTCGCGAAGAAGATTGAAGATACTCGATCCTACTGGAGGACGTCCGGAGTCAGTATTAACGCTCTTCAGAACTGGTAGCAGCTGCTTGTGATCACCAACGACGACCCACTTTTTCGCAGTTGTCATTGCCAGCAGTCCCATCGGGGTACTAATTTGGCTCGCCTCGTCGATAATGACCGTATCAAATTCGACCTGTGCAAGCCCACCGAGTTGGGAACGGATCAAAGTCGCTCCGGTGATATCGGCTTGTCTCACGGATGTGGCCTCTGCCTCATCCCACAATTCTCGCAACTCTCGCTGGAGGGTAGTCAGCTCTTCACGCTCTGTTGCAATTTCTGCGTCTATCTCGGCTTCCCTATTGGAGTCACGTAGCCGATGGTCGACCTCCCGGCTGAGGAACTGCTTATGTTCCTCTAAACCACCAATTCGATCTTGGTGCGTACTAATCTCCGATTTGAGTTCATCAACCCGGTTAAGTAACCCACTCACTGATGCCGACTCGCTATCGACTACTTTTTCCAACATCAACTCCTTAGCCTTTGTTGATACCTTCTCAGGACGGCCAACCCGAACGACCTTGTGTAGATTGTTTCCGGCCAGTTTCTCGATGACATTGTCGACCGCAATATTCGTATGTGACGTTACTAAGACGCGTTCTCCCTTGTTGGCAAGTTCGTGTGCTGCGTTCGCGATCACCTCGGTTTTGCCAGTTCCAGGTGGACCAACGACGGTATATAGATCCCCCGGACTCATACCGAGGATGTGATTGACAACCTCGCGCTGCGAGTCATTGAGCGGAAAACTGTCAGTGCCAACACTCTCTAACCGTGTATTCTGCTCTGGAGTGATCTGCGGTGGTGAATCGCGGTGCAGTGTCTCAAGCAAGCGCATCGAGTTCTGCACGAGGCGTTCGTGATCTGGTGATGATGTAGTGAGGCCTTGAAAGTCACGTCGCGCCTCGAGCAGCCACGATTGTTGTAGAATCGTAGTGATATGTGATTCTGCACTCCACAACTCAACCGACATCCCCTCTGCGAGAGGGAGTGATCCCATCTCACCGTAATCGACATGCACTTCGCTCTCAGTGGTGTTGATTACTCTTCCTAGGAGGAGCCGCTGATCATTTATCGTATAACCAACCTGACTTCCATCTTCGATCCAATCCGGGGGACGATGCGCTGTTCCAACAATAACGAACTTCGAACTGGGGTTGTGCTCAGTAATCTCACCAGAGAGTCGCTGATTGTAGCGATCTTGTCGCTCTCTTTTCGCCTCGTCATGAACGATCTGCGGCCACCCACCAAGGAGTGTCCCGCAGTTAGAACAGTACAACAGCGGTGCAGACTCAAACGGATTTCCGCAATGATCACAATAGAGACTTTCCTCGCTTTTATTTGAGACAGCGCGCTTTAGGGCATCTTGAATCAACACATCGTTATTCTCAAAGAACCTGGTTGCAGTCGCTACTGGACCCTTGATCTCAGACACGCTAGAGAGTGTGTCGAGCCGTTCCCTGATCTGGGCTGGAATTGCCTTCCCGAGAGAACGACTATTAGGGTCAAACATGCGCTGTGCGCCAACTAACGCATAGTGAACGATTGCTGCGACAGCAGCATCAGCTCCAAGTTGTCTATCGAACGCAGTGATGCCAGCCTGTGGACAGTCTTTGATCCAATCCTGAATTCGTCTAGCAGACGTAGGGAATTCGAATTCTAACTGCGGTGCTGCACGCGAGACGATGTATGGAGCATCAATCAGTAGATCAACCAACCGAACTATACCGGGTTCTATACCCAACTCATGGCCACATTGTGCATGAACATACCACTCAGACATTCGATAGAAACTTGATTGATTTGCCAATATATTAATCTTCTTATGGCACAGTTTAGTTGGCACTGTCTAGTTCAGCATCTCGTCGGCTGGCGTTCGTCCATCCAGCGATTGGTGTGATCTCTGATGGTTGTAGTAATGCACAAACTGTTCAATTTACTTGCGTACGCTTTGATCGACTGCCCACCCACGAGTTGGGGAAACGGTCGAGACGCATTTGAAGGTGTGAAACCACTTTTCGATGAGGTTTCGGTTAGTATAGTCTACCCAACCGTTCAACCCTAACCGAGCAAGGGAAGTCCGATAGCTAAACTGATCGACGAGAAACACGGTATTGGAGAGACCATGTTTCTCGCGGAGTCTAGGCAGAAACGCAGCCGCCGGATCAGTGCCATATCGTCCGAACAACTGGACGTCTTCAAAGATCTGTGCCTCGAGAACCGTGTCGAGACGATTCTTCCGAACTGCTGGCGGCGCTTGATGGGGGAGGCAACTAACGAAGCGAGGAACTGCTGTCGATTTGAGTCGGTCTATCGAAACCGCTCTGGTATCCAGTCCGTTGCGAATCTCTCAGTTGTCAGATCAGCAGCCGAGAGATGCGTGATGCGTCCATCGAGTGGGGCCACCGCGTTCGACTTAACGCCGTCGGTGATGAGTAGACCCCGAACGTCGACTTCCTGGCCGGTGAGATAGCTATCCTGCTGGGCGAACTCGATGTACTCCAGCAGTTCCTCAAGGCCGCTCGTGAACGTCTGTGGGCTGTCACTGTATTTTATCTCACCGAGGGTGACCGCTACTAGCCTCTCTCGTCGAGGGGAGTCATACACTTCGAAGACGATATCGGGCCTTCCACTGAACAGCGAATGCTGCGTGTCGTTCCCGAGGAAAGCATCGACCAGCTCCTCGTGACGACGCTGGATGTGCTGGATGCGTTCAACGTAGTTCTCCTCAACCCCCTCCAGCTCCGAGAGTGGGACGTGAAAGGAGAGTCTCCCACTCCGGTCGTGGTAGACATCGACTGTATGGCGGTTATCCTCTAATGTCGCGAGCTGCTTTGACCCGGACTCAATCGGATGCAGTCGGAACCCCTGAGCGCTGAAGCCCCTGAGGAGCCGGAAGATGCAGAACAGTTCGAACAGCTGCGGTAGTCGCTCCGGGACGACGAGTGTGTCCGATAGCAACTCGGAGATGTCATCGTCATCATAGGCACTGGCCAGCAATCTGCGGTATCGATCGTAGTAGGTGTAAGCATCGGTGTAGAGCGACTGGCGGGCTGTCCGGGCAGTGTTGAGCATCCGCTGGTTAATGTTGATATCGTCTCCATCACGGATGCGATTGAGATGGACATTCCGGGCGTAGATACGGTCGAACATAGTGATGCGCTCGGTCGGCCAGACATCCGTCCGCCACTCATAGTCGATATTTGAAAGGTCGTCCTGTACTGTCGAGTGGATAACCCAGAGCAGTTTCTTCAGGACTAGATTCTCAGGGATATCGTACTCGGTATACGGCGTCTTGCAGGCAAACTGAGTTCGGTCGCCCGGAGCCTCGGAATACCGAAGCCTAGTTGTCGCCTGCCAGTCAATGCCGCCTCGCACCTCGCCGCGCGTGACCTCTCGCTCCCGCTGATTGGCGGTCTTGATTCGGCGGAGCCGCCCTTGGAGGGCTTCAACGAACTCGACGATATCATCACTGAGGCAGAAGTGGATGCGCTTGAGTCGATCGAGATTCTCGATTCCCAGCCCTGAAATATCGAGCGCCCGGGTGACCGACCGTTCGTTGATGGTCCCATTCCGGAGGTAGGTAATTAGCTCCTCCTGAACAGCGTCTGTCAGGGCCGCTCGACTGAGCTTACTCATCGCTACGTGGCGGGAGGTCGAAGAAGTCCTCCGCCTTTCTCTCGAGCCGCTCTCTCTCGAGGGTTAGGTCGACCGGGTTGTCCTCGGTCGGAACGTCCTTATCCGTGAGCGCGTCGACGAGACTCCGTTGCTCCTGAGGTGCCATCCCCTCGAGCTGTGGGAAGACTTGCGCGATGACCGCGTCCGTTAGGGCTGGCCCCGGATCCTCAAGCGTCGCTGGGCCGGCCGCTGCGAGATACCCGAGGATGTCCCGGACGATGGATGGGCCGATGGTCTGGTGATTATTGACTTTGTGCCAGACCACAGCCAACTGTTCGTAGCTTGCTTCTAGCGGTTCCCGTAGGCTCTCGTCCTCGGCAATCCATTCCGTTGCGTAGTTCTCGTCGAACTCGGGGTCAAGCAGTGAGACCCGGACCTCCCCATCTTCGGCCAGCGGTGGGACACCGACGTGTATGAAGTTGAACCGACGCATGAACGCATAGGAGAGCTCATAGAGCGAGGTCTTGTCGTAGGTGTTCATCGTCGCAAGCAGCCGCCACGACGGCGTCACAGGGAACGTATCCGGGTCAGTGATAACTGATTCCAGACGGGCTTCATTCTCCGCGTCGCTGGCATCCAGCGAGGCAATCTCGATGGGCGACTTTCGCTCGTAGGGGAGCTGGACCGAATCACCTGAGAGTACTGAGAATAGCTGGCCGAAGGCCTTGTCGATATCTGAGCGGTTGATCTCGTCGATGACAAGCCATTCGTTGCGGATGGCGCCGTCCTTCCGGAAACAGTCCAGAAAGATACGTGGCTGGAAGACGAGTTCGTCGCCTTCAGCTGATCGGTTCGGGACATAGCCACCGATGGTGTCGAAGGTTGTCCATTCGGCGGTGGCAGTGGTGAAGCGGTGGCCGTCGACGAAATCGCCGTACTCGTCGACGACGTGTTCGCAGATGTGCTTGGCCAGCTTGGTCTTCCCCGTCCCGGGCGGCCCGGTGAAGATGATGTGCTGTCCAGAATTCAGTGAGGCCTTGATTTGGCGCTCGAGTTCCGTCTTAGATTCGAAGTAGAGGCCATTTGGGAAGTCAATAGCTATCGTGGGGGGCGAGAGGCGGTCTCGAAGCTCCTCGATTCGCATGTCGATATCGCTAGCCGACCGAGTCGCCTTGAATTGCGTTTCCGACAGCGGGAACAAGGCACCCCGTGCATTGTTCCGGAGTACCCGAGAGTCTGTTAGTTCCTCGATTTCGGTAACGGTTTCCCAGGAGATGGGCGCCAGTGAGTTTTCGTAGCGGAGCGTGAGCCCCTCGACTGGCTCGTCGCGGAATTCCGGCTCCTCCTTATGGAGGCCTTCGACCACGACACCTTCGCCGACTATCTGCTGTACCGGCGAGGAATGGTAGAACAACACCCGGTCCCCGGACCGGGCGGTTTCATATGATTCGAAGAGGCGCCGTTTTCGTCCGGCCTCGTTGTAGGCCGTATAGAATATCTCCTCCCCAGGCTTCACGGCTTCGAGGTCCCAGAGGTCCTGATTGGCGGTGGCCCAGTAGTACTTGCGCTCACGCCCCCGAGCCAGCTCTAGGATAGTCTCGTACTCCTGCTCACCGAGTTCAGTGATGACGTAGCTGTTGTCCGACTCCAGCACCGGGCTTTCCTCAAGTTCGGGCACCGACTGCAAGCGACTCCAGTCAACTCCGTCTAACGCCTCATCCCAGGTGAGAGTGATTCCCTCGACGGGCTCGTCTCCATCGTCGGGCACCTCCTCGTGCAGCCCTTCCGCGACGTGACCCCGTCCGACAATGGCCTGAGCGGGAGCGTTCCGATAAATCAGAATCTCGTCGCCTGGTCGGGCCCGTTCGTAGACCGATTGGTTCCGGCGTTGCGTTCCAGCGTTGGTATTCGTCGTGTAGAACGCCTCCCCGCCGTCATGATACCAGCCCTCGGTCGCGGAATTGACCCAGAAGTAGTGGGTCTTGATTCCTCGGTCAAGGATAGTCTGGTAATCGGAGTCCGAGATTTCGATGATTGAGTGCTGTAGAGAAAACGATGTGTCGAGTTCGCCTCGGATGTCGTTCACAGCGACTGGGTGCATCTCCTCATAGTCCTCGATGGACGCGAAACAGTGGACCTCATCGTCGCGTTCCTCGCGCTCGATGTCCGTGACTCGGGCCGTCGCGTAGAGGTCGCCATCTTCGAGATAGACTACACGAGCCATTTCGGCCTCCCAGAGGAGTCGTGTTCCCGGATTGCCAAGTTTGAAATGATACTGGGCAGTCAGGTCATCTTCCCATTTGTCATCTCCCGTCTGAAGAATGAAGTAGCCGCCTACAGACCGTTCTGCAGTCTGGCAGTCGTCAGGTAGGGTTGCTACTGGTGGATCGACCAACGTCTCCTCGAGGGCGCCTAATGCCGGAATCAGGCCCGGATCACGCTCAGCTAACTGCCAGCGGATGCCCTCGAACGCCTCGGTTCCGATGAGCGTCTTCCGTGTAGAAAGCTCAGTCTCGAGTTCCCAATTGCCGACGTTTCGGTCGAGCCCTGAATCGGGAATCACCTCCCAATCTACCGGCCAGGCGTGAACATGTCCGGTATCCGGACCCTCGATCCGTTCGTCGATGACCTCTGGGCAGTAGTGGTATCCACCACGCTGGGTCACACCGATACCGAGAAGATCGGCCCCGTCCTTCGCGATGACGAGCTGACCAGGCTGCATCTCCTTGCCGAACCGCCGAAGGTAGTCATCTACCTCCTCTCCATCCCACTGCTCGGCTGCAGTCTCGATTTCTGCTGCCGAAAGTTCGTCGAGCGGGCCTGTATCCCAACCGATAGAACATAAACCCAGCTCCTGCCACACGGGCCAGAGCCGTTCCGGCTCGGATTTCTCGACATCAGATCGCCCCGCATTAATTTGCCAAACCTTCCGGTTGCCAAAGTCCTTGGGGAGGGGCGAATCTTCCGGGCTAACCTCCGCCCGTAGCCAGTAGCAAAAGTAATCCAGTTGCCGGAGATGGGCGTCGAATCCAAACTCCTCGCGAACCGTGTGGAATTGTGCGACACTGTCGAGATAGTCTTCTGCACTGGCCGAGAGCTGGATGTCGAAACAGGCATCGAACACCTTCACAGTCTGCTGATTGACAATAGGAAACCGCGTCGGGCGGAGCAGACAGAGGAGCGCCGTGAGGGTTGCCCCGCCGACATTATCTAAGTCGAGATCGAGGAGTCGTTCCACGGCCGAATCAACCGCCTCCGCATCAGCGTTTTCATCGACGAGTGTCCCGAAGATATCGAGTAGCGTGTCCGCTGGAGTTCCCTCGACGGAGGCATCGTAGGGAATACCACCGACGATTCCAGTGTCGTCCGACACCAGCTCCGCTGCGCGTTCCAACTCTTCCCGAGCGCCATCAGTTTCGAAGTACTGCGCTCGGGTGGCCTCCCCACCGATAGCCGAGGATATCAAAGTAGTCGATTTGAGTGCCGTCAGCTCTGCATCCCCGAATACGCCCGCCGATTGGTACGCCTCCAGAAGGGCTCGGACAGCCTCTGCGGTCCGGTCGAAGGTTTCCTTGACGTTCTCCCACTCAACTGTTTGTCGATACCGCTTAACACTGAACTTCGTGTAGTACCATTGATCAGCATCGATATCCAAAGTAGTGTCCACATATTGGGTTGCCATCTACTTCCGGTCGCGAAGGGCAGGCGGGAAAACTTTCCGGATAAACTAGCCTTGTTACCCTCGGTGTTCGACGGCAACGTTAGCTGCCTCCGAAACACCGGGCCGGGTAAGCAGTCACACCTGTTTCAAAAGCATCGTCGCCTCACCGATTCGTCCCCGATAGAGGTCGACACAGATTTGATAGGGGGTCACTCTGAAGAATAAATATAGCTGTAGAAGAGATCACTTGTCGCCTTGATGAAATGCGTCGGCAACTGGCACTGTCTAGTTAAGCGCTTCTGGTGTAGAACGGCGTTTCAGCTCCTGTCGCAGCAGTACCGTATGATCTATAATCATCACTTCTTCTGAGACGTTTGCTGAAGCAGTCGAAGGTTCGCTGCTCGTGGAACAGGATCTCGTTATATCAGATCACAGATGGTGGTTTTACAACCGATCCTGTCATTTTGTCATCGTTCTCTCTTGCGGTTTTCCTTATCTAGACAGTGCCCCGATACCGATCATCTATTTTTTGAGGAAGACCTTATTGGCGCTTAGCTCCTCAATGTGTTGTACCGTTCGTCCGTTGCCCTTTGAATATCGTCGAGTGTTCTGTCAATTCCTGGCACAGTGTTTAGTGGCTGGTAGTCTTCGATGTTGAGCTGGTTGCAGTAGTAGGTTTGGTACCGTTCCTCGGTTTCTCCAGCGATCAGTAGACCTGGTTCTTCTTCGACGTAGCTGTACTGGAATATACGGTTGAAGGCTTTGTCGACGATCTCAGGGTCGCCTTTGTGCTTGACCCGGGCGATTGTATCGCTCCAAGGGATACCGGTTGGATCGTGGTGGTGGTCGATGACTGCGATCTCGATCAGTGCTTGGCAGAGAGAAATGGCATAGTCTTCAGCAGGTGATTTGGATGTCTGGACGCAGATGTTTTTCCAACTGTCTTTGAGGTCTCCAACCTTAATCGGGCTCTGATCTTCCTGTTCACTGTATCGGAGGAATGTTTCTGTGGTGCTGAACAGTGCTTGTCTCAGTTTGAAGACCGCCATAATCCTTTCTCTGCCCGGCGTATTGTCTGGCACGTGTTCGTACTGCCACTCCATATCCACCTTAGAGAGTTCCTCGCCGTAGTGGTCCAGAAGGGCTTTGTGGCTGTTCTCCATATGGCTGTAGAGACGCATCATGGAGTGGTGGTACCGGAGTACATTGCTGACTTTCCAGATCTGACGTGAAACGTTTTGATCGATGGAGGATGCGATGTTCCGAACAGCTCCGGGTTCCGGTCTTTCTGAGGCATCGACTAGCAACTGGCCGAGCTGTTTCCAGGCGTTGCTGTTCGATATGTAGCTGCCTGTGTCGACCGGTGCATCCCGGAGGACGTCTGAAAGCCCGAACTGCGCGTCACGAGTCACGGTATCGGTGGAGAGGTCCAGTCCTTTCTTCCCGAGTTTGTACTGGAGTTCTATGGCGTCGCTGACGATCCGGTTCTCTTCTTTTTCTTCCGCATGTAAGGCAATTCCGTGGAGATGTTCTTTGAAAACCGGTTTGAACAACTGGATAGCTACCTTCCGATCATCTGAAAACACGTCTTCCTCGTCTAACTCTTTTAGAACGTCTTCAACGAGTTCCCCGTACTCTTGCACCGCTTTTCCGGCAGTTACGTGTTCTCCGTCGGAGAGAGCATTCATGGTCAGGTTGTATAACGGGTGCATCGGGTGGGCGGTCTCCGAACCGTTTTCGACTGATCTTTTGACCTGGTCAAGGTACTTCTCAGAGGTCATATCCGATACGAAGGCATCGATAGCTCCATCAGGTGTGCTTTGCTTGATTGCGGTCCTGACGAAGATGAGTAATGTGACTGCTGTAGCAAGTCCTAGACCGGATACCGCCCCTACACCGGCAGCATGGATCTGTGACATATCACTGGGAACGGTGTAGAGTAGTCCAAGGTCGACGGCTATGGATAGAACGAATAGTGTGAACGTGTAGACGAAGATCGGGGAGTCGGTAAAGAGCGAGATCATCCTCGGCGAGTACCGTGTAGCGATTAACTGTACGCCGATCACCGTTACAGAGAATACGATAGCAAGTATACCTGCTTGAGCGCCAGCCAACGTACTCAAGAACATGCGGGTGTTCTCCGTCGAACCGGTGAAACCGGTTGCATACATCAAAATAAAGCCGGTTAACGGAAGAAAGAACGTAGTCAGTATGATCTTTGTAGGTATTCCATCCCCAAACTGCTTGAAACTCGATGTTGACAGATTCATAGCTTACCGGCTGCCTCGACAACCCTCCATCTCTGAAAGATCTGTACTTACTGATTCTCCCCAGGTTTTAAGCCAGTTCCGGAGGCCAGTTCATGGCAGCGCTTCTCGATAAAAAAGGTTTAGAAGAGGAGGAGAAGCAACGGAGCATCAATCCACTACTTGTTTTAGACTGAATCGATAATGTGGGGTGTTTCTCCCAGCTCTGCATTTTCTGCTTTGTTGAATAGCTGCTGAATGGTAGTCAGAGTGGCTCACAGAGCTTTTCTATGTTGATGATGGCGAACATGAGAACAATTTCACGGAACTGGCGATACCAGCCCAGCGCTCGCATGGCATCGCCGAGCAAGCGCTTCGTTGTTGAGTACGAGATTTCGCCCATCCAGCGCTGAGAGTAGCCATTGAGCTGCTCGGTCAACCGCATCGACTGCTCGTTCACGGCCGCTAGCTCCTCCTGTGTGAGTTCTGTTCGAGGATCCGGCCGCTCCGGGTCTGCCATCGGGTCCACACTTGCTGCCCGCTTCTGGAAGCGGTCACGCCGCTCTGCGCTCTGTTTTGCAGCGATCTCTCGCGCTCGTTTCGCTCGTCCCTGCTGCTGACCGAACTCGGCCTGGGCACTGATGCGTTCGAGTTCTTCCTCTCGAGCCCGAATCCGCTCTTCTTGGGCCAAGGTCGCGCCGTAGATCCGATTATCGTTCGTATCGACGATTCCGTCAGGGTGGTTCGCATCCACCTTCGCCTGGATTTCCATTTCAACCGTTGCCTGGAACGTTGGCGTCTCGTCGACGACGTCCTCGTGCTCGTCTCGAGCCTGCTCCTGTTCGTATGCCTGTTCATCCACCGAAACGACCTTACTGACTGAATTCTTACTAGACATTGGAGTTAGCACAGCTCCGAAGGCGCTCACTCGGCGTCTTCTTCCGACACCACGACTCTCCAGCCGTGGCTGTCCACAACGACCAACTCAACCATCGCGCGCTCTCGCTCGCGCCTTCGCTCGCGTCCCTGTGGGGCGCGAGCGAGAGCGCCTATAGAGAAGACCCAACCAGCACCGCGCATCGATCCGCCCGGAGCGAGCGGCCAGCACACAAGCCGGTTTCGCGTCCGTCGAGCGAGCGACCACTGGAGCGAGGGAGACGCAACCGAAAGCGCGCTTGGTGCTGGCGCCGAAACCAGATGCCCGGCAGGAACCGCACCCACTGGAGCGGAAGCCCGCCCGGAATGGTCGGTCGCGAGCGAAGCGAACGGCGAAGCCGTGAGCGACGCGGAGGGCGGCAGCGGCGAGCGGGGCGCGCCGTTATGTACTACTAGTTATCCGGCTACAGCGCTTGGCAAAGCAGCCACCGTCCTGGCGGACTCAGAAAGGGCGAGGCCGTCCCTCGACCCCGCAAGCACCGCAGGTACGAGGAGTGCAGCGTGGGTTGCGGGACGTCGAGCGGCCGAAGGCTTTCACCGCTCGTTATCGAGTGCGGTCGCCACCACCTGACCCGCCGCCGAGACGTCTGAAAAATGAGCTGCCACGCTCGCTTTAGTACGCGAGTTGGGCGACAGTCGTCCCGACTGCCGTCTGCACCGTCGCCGTGTCACCGTCGTCGTTCCAGATCTCGGTCCCGTAGCCCATGTAGCGGTCGTCGGCGTCGTTGGTTCCACTACCAGTGTGGACGTACACCGAGTCACTGGCGCCGAGCGTAAACCCCGCAAACGTGTGGCTATAACCCGCTTCATCGGAGAGTGTGAACCCGTCGAGGTCGATCGAACTACTGCCGGTGTTGGTGATCTTCACACGTTCGTCGTTGAGGGAACTCGCTTCTGCGTTGACCCAATCGATAGTGAGCGCACTTGCGTCCCCACCCGACGACCCGTCGTCATCGTTCGGCGTCCGACACGACCAGGCGTTTCGCTCGGCGGACTGAGCCGTCGATTCGGCGCTGTAGAACGAATCGCTCTGGGAGAACGTACTGTCGTAGACCCGGGCGTGGCCCCGCTCCACGAGATCGTAGTTGAAGTTCGAACCGTCGACCTGTACGTACGCGAGCAGACGGCCGTAGTCACCGCGTCGGTCCGCCTGGCTGTCGAACTGCAGTGTGACCGTTTGGCCAGCGAGTTGGTCAGTCGCGTACGCACTCGCGTTCTCACCCGCGGGTTGCAGGCACTCACGGCCCGCCTGCGTGTCCGGCACGCCCTCGAATTCACCGGGCGAGACCGATCCGTACGTTTCTGGTGTATCGACACCCAGTAGGCGAACGGTATCGGTCGAGCCATTCTGGTATTCGATGTCGATTGTGTCGCCGTCGACGACGTTCGTCACCGTCACTGTCGTCGACTCGCTGATCGAGGTCGTCGTCTCGACTGACGGTGCCGTGACCGCCCCTGCCGAGGCCGTCATTCCAGTTGCAACGAGCGCTACGACCATGACTGCTGTCAGGAGTTTCTGTCGAATCACATTCACTGACCCGACTGCAATCGTAATTAACTTGTATAATGTCTATATTTACTAATATATACAAATATTTCAGATTATTTCTAAGTAGAAACAAGACCGCACTCACCGACGGGCCGACCTACCACGCGCCGACGGTCGTCCAACTCGTGTGGCGACCTCTGGCATCAGGACTGTAATGGAGTGAAAGAGTATCTTGATGCCGGTGAGATAGGTGATTAGACTTAGTATCGTCGCACCACTTTTGATTATTACAGCACGATATATAATGGTGATATACCTTCGGAGTACCAACTCTTTGGTTGGCTTGGGATCATGGTCCTTACACAGTTCGACGCCTTTATCTCGCTGCCATCCTCTGTGATCACTGTACTGGTCACAGTTGGTCTCGGAGCTACGGTGCTTTTCATCCACGACTTCGTTTTTCTTTTGAAATAACTGAGTATACTAGCAGGTGTCATAGACTACTATACGGGGAATTACGGCATTCATCCGAGTGTGCGAAAACTGGACAACACGGTCGACTGACTCAGTTGTGGCTTCGGTCGAGTGCGTCTCGTGACATCGGAACGTTTTCGAGGTCTAGCGCTCACGCTTGACTGCATATTCCGCGATGCCAACTGATAGAGAAAATAGCATTAGGCCGATCCCTGTTATACCGACAGCGATAGAAACATCCAACAGTAACGAAATCGTGAACGCGCCGACACCTCCGACAGTGGCTCCACGGATTCGGGAGGAAAAATCCGTCTTTTTCATTTGAAGGTTTCGGGACCACTCAGACGTGTGGTTCAGTACGAACGCGGTCGTCGTCGTGTAAAGCGGAAATACCGCCAAAAATAGCAAATATTCAGTTCCTGAGAGCCACACTGTGAATGCGGTCACGCTCAGTCCGACTACGATCGAGACGACATAGCGGGCGACGCGATGCATGAGTTGAATTACAGTATCCGCCGGAAATATTCGACGGAATCGACACGAAACTGCTAGAAACACACAACGAGATCAGGAGGTACAGCAGCGCCTCTCCGGTCAGGAGTGCTATTTGATGCTCTCACTTCCGCAGATGGAGAGCCACGTTTATCGGTGCGGGGGTGTCGACCCGAACATGCAAGTCACCTTTCTCGGAACCGCAGCGCGATGCCTTTACTTGTGTCCGGCCCGGACTGCGGGTCCGTGTCCAGCAGAACTGTCGTCGAGAACGCGCGACGCGGTGTGGCGTGCGACAGCGCAGAATCAAGCGCTGAAACGGGGATACCCGCTGGCGTCGAGACCAGATTCACTTTAGCCCGGAACGGTGAGCGAACCGCAATCCGGAATGGTCGGTCGTGAGCGAAGCGGAGGGCGGCACGCGACGAGCGGGGCGGGCCGTAAACGTAGAGCAATCAACCGTCTCAACTAACTCCCGAGCGAACCACGTGGGTGGAATCAAAAGGGGCTGACGCGCTGAGCGAATGCTTCGCGTTCGCGATGCTCGGAAGGCGCACACGCCTTCCGTTGCTCGGGAAACCCCGACGACGTCCTCGCGAACCTGTGAGCGAGGGGTCAGTGGGATGCGTACATCTCACGGAGCAAGTACCGCAACTTCGTGAGGAACGCAGCGAGATCTTCAGGAGTGAAACGAGCGAAGGGCAGCGAGACGCGTACGCCTTGCCAGGCGAAGGACTCGAGCGTACAGGGGCTTTCTCCCTGTTGTTGAAAGCGGTGATTGCAAGCCACTCATTGAGATCTACTCCATCACAGTTATTTCGGCAACCCATCCACACACTACAGCTGCTAACTGACTACCGGGTTTCCTGCCAGCTTCAGATGATGTTCGTAGCGGCGTACAACGGTGCAACGCGTATCGGTCATGGAACTTCCACGGCTTCAGCGTTACGTACAGCAAAGATGTTGAACAGGAATCATATCTTAGAAGGCGTCACGGCTGGACCGTGGCAGTATCACTACGCAGGAATTTTCACTCGTTCTCAAGGGCATCGAGGATGCATGCAGAGGCGATCACCGCCTCTTTCGGAACACCGCTGGCGTCGTCGATGCTGACCGTATAGGCGTCCCGCAGAGAGAACTTCCCCTCGATATCGCCAACATGGTCGCCATCAGCATCAAATATTTCGTACTTGTTGGGAAAGAGATTCGCAGCAGAGACAAGGTGTCGAAGCGCCGAGAGAAGCTTGCTCTTCGATTGAATAGTCGCCAGTGTCGCCCCCGTATCGGGGTCTCGAATCGCCCAATTCTCCACGAACAGCGAGTAATCCTCGTCGAGAACAACGATCTCCTGGTCGGTGCCTGCATCCGTGATGGTATAGTTTCCCGCGACGTCCATGATGCCGCCGGCCTTTACGGTGAACGCGTCCTCGCCATCGCCGGTCACGAACGGAAACTCCTCTTTCAGTTTGAACATTTTTTGCTTCCCTTGCAGGACGACATTGCCGGCGCTATCACGGACGGTGTACTTGTTCCTAATTGCGGACTGCTTGACCTCGTACCGGTCATCGGTGAGATCCACCGTGGAGATGTCGTAGGTATTCGTCCCTGGGTCAGATGGGAAAGACTCGGTCATCGGTAATAGACAAATCATGTCTAGAGTAAAAACCTTCTGCACGCTCTGATATCCTTTCAGTAGCTGATAAGACAGTTCTTTACTCAGATTGGGATAGAAAAACTACGGCAAAAATGCATCGAGAACCTAATAAACGAGACTCGTTCTGATCTGTGTATACTCTGTACTTACCGATTCGGGGGGCGAAGCAGTGATCCAGACCACTTCTGATCTCAATTTAGTCGACGTACTGGGATACCCACTCACGACGCTCCTCGATTGCGTGCTCTCCCTCGTCTGTAATCGCGTAATAGTTCGTTCGTCTGTCGAGTTGCCCTTTCTCGACAAGCTCCTTGTTGACGACCGTATCGAGATTTGGATACAGCCGACCGTGATTAATTTCTGAACTATAGTACTGCTCGATCTCGTCTTTGACATCCTGTCCGGATGGCTGATCAGCGCCCGCGATCACGTATAGGAGATCCCGTTGGAATCCTGTGAGGTCGTCCATGGCGCAGCCATTCAAGCAAGATGATGTTTGTTATTATATACGTACATGGGTGTACGCTGATCCAACTAGTCGATTCTTTATATTACTAGCTGACCCTCTTTCCATTCACGACATCCTGAGACGCTGTTCGTACTGGAACAACACTCGAGGGCTCCGACTCAGAATGCACGCCCAACGGTCGCAGTCGTCTCACTCCGAAATCTCTTCTCGGTGTCGGTAGATCGTGTCGACGCCGCCGGCGGATCTCGGCATGGATCTCTCCCAGCATTGCCAAATCCTCGATCACCGCGAGGTCGTCGGTAATCTCGTCGATGGGCGCAGCTCACTCGACGGCGGCCTCGTCGCCCGCGATCGTGTCGATCGACTCGACGCGAAACTGCCGCACTTTGTGCCACCCGCAGTCCCAACAATCCCGTGTGATCTCTATACGCTTGTCTTCATCGGCTGCAAGGAGCACGTCGGGAAGCGACAGTCTTGGTATCAGGGCTCTTCAAGCAACGAGCGAGCTCGTTGCACGTAGCTGTTCGCGCCCCAGCTACGGGCGTCACTGATCTCATCGAGGAGCAGTCGAGCATCGGCAGCTGCTAGTTGTTCAGTTCGAACGAGAACCGAGAGCAGCGTCGGTGTCGTGACGAGCCGGGTATCAGCGAGTGAGGCGTGGATCAAGCCAAGTTGGTTGAACTCGTCACAGAGGAAGAGCGCAGCATCGAGATCGTTCGCGAGGGTGACAGCCGCGTTTTCACCGTCATCGAGTGGAAACTCGGCATCGAGGTCGACTGGCTGTGTCGTGAATGAATCCGTTCGGTCGAGCACGGCGGACGCGGCGTGCCCATGGACGTCATCGTACGAGGCAATCTCTCGGAGTTCCTCGATAACCGCCATTGGGACGACGACCTCGTACCGGGATAGACAGCGTGCGAGTGGATCGGGATCGTCGTCAGTAACGATCCCGAGACTCACGAGGGCGGAGGCGTCTGCGACAAGCCACGACATTATGCGTCGGCGACCTCATCGATGAAGTCCTCGTCCAGCTGCTGTTTCAACACTCGGAGGTTTGCCGCCTCTTCGGCGCCGACGAGCGCTTTGAGTTGCTCGAAGGTAATTTCATCGTCGTAATAGGCGGCGGCAATCTCCTGGACGAGTGCGTCGTCGTGAGCGGCGTCTTGGAGGTATTCCCGAAGCGCGGTTACGAGGACGTCTGTCCGGTCTTCCCCGAGGACTGCAGCCAGTGCGTCAGCCCGGTCGATGAGCCGATTGGGGGCCCGAAACTGCACGCGCTTCTTATCGGTGCTCATGATGTGTACAATGTGAGCCAACGCACTTAGTCGTTTTCGTGTGTACGATGTGAGCCTCACTCGGTCCCAATCGATTACTCACCGAGCTCGTGCTATTCTCCTCCAACGCGGTGCTCACCGAAGTCTCGCGTCCAGTACGTCGGGAGAGGCCTCGATCGTGGCGTGTCGGTGTCAGCGGGGCGCCGGTCCGTTTCTTGGATCTCTGCTCGTTATGTCGACCCCAGTCTGGTCCTCGGTCTAGTTGGGTGTCCTCAAGGACACGTCCACAGTCTGGACAGTTAATTGTAGTCGTCTGAACGCCTTTGTCAAACGCAGTCGTGTAGATATTTCTCGTTGCCATCGGTAACTCCAAAGAGGACAACTGATCAGCCCCTTCACCGCTACTGGGGCGATAAACAGCGCCGTTTGGTTACGTAGGTGAATCTCTTGGCAGTGATATCCAGACTCTATGCTTAGTTTTTCAACGCTGTCTTCTCGAGGATAATCGTTACAAATATGGCACACTCAATCGGTGTCGAGTGGACAGCGCACGCTTGCCTGGCTGATCAGGTTGGCGTGCGCATTCGATCACTGTTCAAAAACTCCATATCAGAAGAACGCGTGATGTTCACCTAGAGTTCTTCGAAGAACTCCGTTCAATTCAATCTCAATCTAACAGTGCCTCCGATAGAGAATAGTCAAGTTAGTCCCATTATATATACACGGTAGAGTTCTCCATGGTAGCGGATTATGATACCTGGATCATTGGGTACCCTATCAACCCCCTCTGTTGCGTCCACGAAGCGTCTACTCTCCCGCTCATCAATTTTTATAGAAGACTTGTTCGCTGTCTCATTTGCTTCAGCGAGTGCCTGTTGAAGTCCGGTCAACTCATTAAAAGGATCAGAAGCGGCATCAACGATAGATATGTCCTTTGTTATACTTCTTTCTTCAATAGGGACAACGACTATCCAGTTATCCAATTCGGTATCTGTCGATGTAGTGTTTGAATCACTCATGATTGGTCTACCTCAGGAACTACAACCCGAAATAATGATTAGTAATATGAATATAAGCGCTTGAGCATATGTCTTATAACTCTTTAGCCCCATTGAGATTAAATAAAGCATCATAAGAATATAATACGACAAGCTATTTAAGCTTTTGTCTCTGGTAAATTGCATGAGTACGTAGACTTTGACCGTTAGAACTAGGAAGTTGAAGCGGGAGGCTCCTATTTTTCTGTGTTAAAGATCTCCTGCTTCACTGGGAAAGTGGTGACATTGGCTAAAATTGTGTTGGTGGCCAAGGCGAATCCGCCGCCCCGCAGGGTGGCAGCGGATTCGCCGACTACGCCGTCGTTTCGCTGCATTGCTTGCGGATTTACTTGGAGAAATCCCACTGCGAAGCGCTTGATCACCTGAGCAAGATGCCACAAATACTGGCGGAGATCGGTCTTGAGAAGGCCGATTTCACTGACCACCTGACGCTAGTGAAGGCGTTTGACAGGATCAAGATCGCGGTCTGGTGAGTGCTGCTGCGTCGATAGGCGCAGCAGCACGAGCCGTCTGGCCATGCAGCGATAGACATGACGTTTTTCGACCGCGAAAACACCAGCAAACACTACTGCCAACGGACGAATTACCGTGCAGATGCTCAAAATAACTGCTTATCGATACAGAGTCACAAGCTGTCCTTGACGTTCACTATACGACCGAGAAATATCACGACACCCGACTCGACTGTGCAACTTGCCCGCCGCAACGCAGTCAAGTTGCACTGCCGAGCTACTGACAAAGGCTATGATTGGCAGCGATTACGCGATAAGTTAAGGGAAGAACACGTGAGATCGCTAATCAACCATCATAAGTTCTGTCCCATCGATCATGCGCATAACACACGGATCGATGCCGTGAGATTGTTCTATGTTTCACCACGGCCAAGTTCTTGTAACTTCACTATTCATGCGCAAAATTTAGTTATTTCATGACGAGCCTTTGATCACTTCAAATCCAAGTTCATCTTGCAGATGTTCTATCGAATTTCCACCACTGTATCGGAATCCACCGCTGTATATGTCATTGCCCCACGATTGTACACCAACAATGGATACTATACCGTCATCGTAGGGCTCTTCATACTGCGTGCCACCTGAGTCACCTGTATCACAGTTGGCGGTGTTGCGAAACGCATAATTTGATGGATAGATTTTATCCACATATCCATTAGTTCGACCTGATGTTCGACCTTGGAGATTGACGGTAGCAGAACTATCCCCTTCTAAGTTATAACGTACATGGTCCCATGTCGTAATGCCACCAATAACTTTATTTCCCCCTCCTGCTAATTCATATGACACATCTTTATTGTCCAACCGAATAGTTGCACCATCTAACTGGACATCGCCATCGCTTGATTCAAATTCAATATCGTCACCATAACCAATTTGATGTTTATCATTCCAATTATCTGCTGGTTGCATGGCATCATCACTACCGCCCGTTTCAGCAAAGCAATGGCCTGCTGTAATCATCACATATTCGTCATGTCGGGTACTATAAGCAGGAGTAGCTAATGAGCAGGCTGGTGCTGATCCTGGGTAACCTTTAACCTCAAATTGACACCCCCCAACGAGCGGCCGGTACTGATCGTCGTAGTATGCTGTTTCATGTCTTACCTCTTCTGTCACATGTACCGGCATTGTAATGGTCTCTGTGGAAATATCTAGGTTCTTGCCAACAGTCGCAGATGATTTTCCAGAAAATTGAGACTCGAGTTCCTTTAAACTAATATTTGGCTTAATATTTATTTCTTCTCCGTCAGGATTCGTTCGGACAATCGTTGTATGAACGAGTTCAACCTCTTTCTGGTTGTCGATCGTTGTGATTGCTGGCCGTATCATTCCTCCTTGATGATTTTTATTAAGCTTCGTTTGAAGTTTCTCAGCCACTTTACATGCTGCCTCCACTTGTGTCCATTCTTGGCGAGAGATCGTGTTAAAAACTGCTTTTTTTCCACTTGGTATTTTGGAACTATCATCTATACTCTTTGCTTCGTAGTGTGAAATATATGGCACATCTTCTTTTGGGTTTTTGGTGACGTTAGCCAAAACTCCTTGACTGAGCGCTGGAATTGCAGCCCCAGAAACTCCAAGCCCTGCCAGAGTGTTCATGTAACGGCGACGCCCCATCTTTTCTAGTTCATCATTGTCAACCATAATGTCTTCATATCTAATTTATACTGCTAGGTATTATAACTTTCTATTGAAAATATTTTCACATTATCGGATTTGCCCTAAATAGTTGGCTTTGGTGAATCACCATACGGCGGTTGATTTGTCTATGTTGCGGCACGCTTGATATTGTGAACGACACGTTTCAAGACGAGTTCACGAAATTTCGGTACCAGCTTCGCGCATGCACGGCATCGCCGAGAGTGCGTTTAACCGACGAGAAGACTGTCTCACATATCGACCTTTGACGGTAGATAGGGCCATCGACCCGCACGTTATGCGCGTGGTCAATAGGCCGGAAGGTGTGAGCTTAATTAGCGGTTTTATATCCTCTTTCCGTAATTTCTCGCATAATCGCACCCAATCATAGCCTTTGTCGGCTACGAGGCTGTGCAGGTTGTCTGTGTTGCGGCAAGCGACCTGCCAGCTGGGTTGTGTATGATGCGTTTTCTCGGTCGTACAGTAAACGTCGAGAACAGCTTAAGATTCTGTATCAACAAGCGCCGTCGGCGGGTCTGGAACGCTGTCAACCAGCTAATGTACCCAGTGCCAGATTGCTTGGTGAGGGCGGTTAATACCGAGTGAATCAAGAGTCGCTTGTGTCTCTCGAAGCGAACAGCCTAACGGGTGTCGTCGTAGGTCTAGTCCCAGAAGAACGCACTTCGTAGTACTTCTACGAAATCGAACTTCCCTGCGTACTTGGGTGAGAAAGTAGATACTCCCGTTGTAAGTCTCGCCATTGATGGTGAACGTGAAGTACCTGTCTGGTCGAATGGTGGTTCAGTAGGTTGATATATTGATACTATTCGATAGCACGAGAAACGTCTTATAAAATAGTATGCATCTTGACGGAACTCTGAGTGAAGGACATCCGATAAGCACAGAGCCTCTACTGAACAATCCAAAGGTTAATCATTTAGTGAGGATATGATTGTAGAACTTTGAATTACCGACGGTAATTGGCGTCCTCCGGCGACAAATAACAATACTCCGCCGAAGACTGTAAGATACCAGCCAAGTCCCGGAACGAATGTGGTGTTAAATCCGGTAAGCGACGAGCCAGATAGATAAAACACACAAAACAACACAGTTCCTACACCCGTTAGAAGCGTGACTATGGACTGTAACCGTTTCCGTGAACTGACTCTACTGAGGAGGACAAGCCCGACTAAGCCGAGTAAGGCAAAGTCGAATGCCTCAAATCCTGTGTTCATTCCGGGGAGGAGGACTGTCGGTATCTCAGCGTCTGGGGGAAGATTCGGGTTAGTTTTCAACCACGGGAGGTACGTCCCGACTGAAACGGTCATTATACCTCCACCGACCAGAATTCTGTCACGGAGCGATGGGTTGGTCATGGTTTCTCTTAAATGGGGATGACTAAAATCTTTGTGTATGCTCAAACTCGAATTTGACCGATACACACCTACTGAACAAATTTCGCTGAGTATCTTATCTGGGATATGCGACGCTTCGTCAGTCGGACGAAGCCCTTCAAAGTCAGAATCTTGGTCAGTGATCAGCGGATGGGTGGACCATGTTATCTCATTTTTTGATGCAGGTTCGGTGGAGAATATCTGGAAATAGGATTACTTAGAAGCTATTGGTGGCAGAGTCCTGTTTCTTGATCTTCACGGTTGCTAGCGCAATGGATGCGCGCTGGCAGATTGCCATCAACAGCGAAAACCTGTAGTACCTCTCGTTTCCATCTTCGAATACAGTATTTTTCTGCCCACTAATCACAATGAGAGTACTGGAATCAGTTACAAATGATCCACATCTCGAGCAGCCGATTGCTGATATAGGTCACGCAATACATTGTCGGACCTAGTTGGTTATTGTCATCATTGAACTCCTCGAGGGATGAGGAGTCGATAAACTCAATGGAGAGCGTTAGAACAAGCCTCAATTGTCGTCTCCGACGAACCGCCGTGCACGGCCCCAGATCGAGTTGCCGTCATCGGCACTTGGCTCATCCATCTCGGGGCTCGAAGACTGATCACGACACTCGAGTGTCTCTTGACAGTCACTGAGAGCCTCCCGAAGCGCTTCGTTAGTCGCCTCGAGTTCGGCGATACGTTCGTCTTTCTCCTCGAGTGTTGCCTCGAGATCGTCGACGAGGTCAGTCAACAGTCGGTTTTTCTCGACCAAATACGCATAATTTTGCGTTGGTTCGTCATGACTGCCAGCGGTCGACGACTCGCTCTGTCTGGAACTCGCTTCACTCGAGTCCTCTCGAGCGTCCGGATCGTAAAACTCGGAGGTGTTCGCAATCGCTCGTTCGATGGTTTTCTCGCCGTACGTCGACCCATCGGCGTAGTGGACTTCGTCCCATTTGTCGCGGAGAAGCCCTGATTGGCGGAAGAGTCGGTCTACTCGAGTGTGGTCGCCGCCAGTCCAGAACGCCAGCAGACAGCACAGCGCCATATCGGCTTCCGACTGGCTCTCGTACCCAGCCATGTTCCCGTTCCAGAGCCGCTCAAACTTCTCACCGTTCGACGCATTCTGGGCTTTCTCGAGCAATTCTTTGTCCTCGAGGTCAACATCACCTGCTGTGTCCGTCGAAGCCTGATCGTCAGTCACGCCACGGTACCCTGACTCGGACGTTCCATCGCTCTCACTATCTTGGACATATTCACGATGAATCGCCTCGAGTGCATCCTGTCGACGAGCAACGTGACCGGGCATCTCCTCGAGGCTGTCACCAGTCACGGTGAAAAACCGGGCAGTATCATACAGTTCGATACTTCCACGTCGATTCCGTCCGTCCGGGAGTTCACCCTCGATGAGCACATGAAACCCAGTTCCCGAGGGCGAAATCTCCGTATAGGAATCGAGGCGCTCAATAATGTCCTGTGCTGCATCTTCGGCGTCCCTAGTCTCTGGATTTCGGCAGTCATCGAGATCTACACCAACGATGGGATCATCGTCAGTAAACACGAACCCGACGCCATCCGCATCTCCCGAATCGGCGTACTCGAGCGCCGTCTCGATCGACGCCCATGTATCCGGATCCGTCGAAGACGCAAATTCACCACTTCCCGGTGTCACCGGGATCTTCGTTGGTTTCCCATCTCGAGACTCTTCTCGCCAGCAGACCCACTGGTCACGCTCACGTAATTGCTCGGGGAGCACCGAGATCGTGCTTTCAGACACCACTGATCCGCCTCCTACTGCGCGTCCATTTGGTCGCATACCACTCATCAGTATGCTGATAAACGTGCCATAGGCTGGTAGACTGTTCGTGACCCTGTCCAACGGATGCAACCCGTTGTATACTAGTTGGTTTTGCTGGTGAATTTACCCTGAACATCGCCTCCGTACTGCGGTTTTGCCCTGAACATTTTCCAATTCCTTGACCTGAACGGAGAATTTGCCCTGAACAAATTCGACTATACGGCCGATAATGGCAGATATACCGGTTGACAATTGTATTTCGGAATTTGGGCTGTGGAGGCGAGATTTTCACCGGCTCAAGTGTCTGAATTAAATCCATCTTTCTGACAGTAAATCTCACTCAAGGAATTCTGATCCATCACTGGTCAGATTGATACCGGTGTAGACAGTCACCAGATCGTCGCCGTCTCTGGCCCGATTATCCTCATAGTCGACGACGTTCGAAAGCTTCCGACCGAACCAGCTCGCGTTTGTCCCATCAATATCGTGCTTGTCGGTCCAACTCGAGTATGCCTGAAACAGTGTTGCCTTCGGTACCTGTGCTTCCTCAGCCTCCCTGATGTACATCGCTGCAAACGCTTCGATACCATCACTATCTGGGTCAATCTCCACTGACTCCTCTACCGACGAATCCGCTCCTACTGATGGGAACGATCCCGATGCTTGGGGAAGTTTATCTGAAGAAGTATCCGTCCATAACTCTCCAGCGTCCAATGATTCAGGCAACTCATGTGTCTCGCCTTGTTGGAAGAGTACAGGAACCCCATCTGTGGGATGGATCAGGATTAGATAGCTATCACGCGAACAATCCGGATCTGGCAGGTCGACAGTGGGACGGAACGGCCGTTTGATCGGCGTCCACTCCTCCTCAAAGTCGTCTCTCGAGTCGTAGACCTGGTTTTCTCCAGCCTCGTAAACAGTATACTGGCCGGTTTCTCGGTCATGGCTATAGTACGCTGGCACACTGTCTTTCGAGAGTGGTCCCTCATCTGGAACGCGGGCAAACTCTGTTTCACCGTCTGAAAGAACGATTTCACCGTTCTTTCGTGTCCAAACAGTTCGGTTCGTCTCAGACGTCTTGGGCCGAACGGCAGTGACACCACCGTGAGCGGTCGCACCACCTCCGAAAGTCAGGACCTCATCACGATTGTAGAACTGTTCGGTACCATCGGCCCGCTCTTGCAGCGGTGGCGAGAGGATATTCTCAACTCGAGTCGCCCACTCTGTCTCGGAGTCACCAGGACGGACGACGAATATCGGAATCCGATCCGCTTCGTGGGCTCGCTTGAGATTCTGCAAGACTTTCACGGGTCGGTCCGGCGTCGTCGTCTCAGCCTCGATGTTGAATACGGCGTCGTGATCGGGGTGGGTTGCAATTGCGTCGGGCTGCTCGCTTCCATCCTGCTCAAGAATTTCGACACTGAATCCACGTTTGGTGAGTGCTGTTTCCGTCTCGAAGAGGACTGCATCGTGACTTGAGCCACCAGCTGATCGAACAGTACCCGTCTCGGGCTTGACCAGCGTTTCTCCATCATCAGTGAGCCGAACCACGATGTCGTCGTTCTGCAGCGTAACCTCGAGCAACCGGGATTCCTCACGAATGTCAGGCAAGTCTTCGGGTGCAACGTCGATCTCAGGCTCAGTATTCTCGAGACGGGCCGCGAGTTCCTCGTCGACGATAGTGACATCGACCCAGCCATTTTCTGTCCGCACATCTTCCCGGATTTGGATTGCACGAACGGCTTTCGCCATCGTTTCCTCGAGAATCTGCTTGGGGTTCGCTGCCTCGTTCGAATCACTATAGATGAGATCCTGCAGAATTTCAGCATCCGTCAGCGGATCAGTCCCATACCGCTCGAGACTCTGTTCGATGATTCGATCGACAGCATCCGTCCCTCTGAGAGGCGGGTATGGCGGAAACGTCCGGATCAAGACCGGTTCAGAGTAGCGCCCTCCAGACAGTGGGATCCGCGTCCAAACTTTGAACTGGTCGGTGGTAATAAGATCTTCGGCCGTGTAGTCGCGGAAGCGTTTCATCAACAACTCGGCATCGTCGCTGTCGTTGACCGAGAACGTGAGAAGATTATCACAGTTGTTCTGCATTGCTTTCAGCGTGTCCTCGTCAAACTGGGAGGGATACTGCGAGGCCAGGGTCACCGACAACCGCATCGACCGAGCACGGGCTAGCATCGACTCGATATCGAGATTGTCGCTCGCGATATCGTCAAACTCGTCACAGAGAACAAAGTAGGGTTCTGGATCGGTATCGAGTTCGTACGACCGCCGCTGAATCGCACTCCACAAATTCCGCATCACGCCGAGGGTGACCATCTTCTTGATATCCGTGTTCTCAACGGGCGTTCGGACGATGACGATCCGATCGTTATCGATGATATCACGGAAGTTAATCGTACTCTCGCGATGAGCGATAATCCGGCGAATCACCGAGTTCTCAACCCAGGACTTGATCCGTTTCAGAAGTGGTCGAATCGTCTCCTCTTCCATGTTCGCGATCTCGAGACAGAACTCACGGATATAGGGATCCTCGACATCGAGTGCGAAGTCTTCGCGACGGTCGGCGTTGAGCAGGATGAAGTACATATCGATGACCGAAAACGGCTGCTCTGATTTCATCATCGCCCGAGCCATCGACTCGGTGATCGCCTCCATGTTGATGCCCCAATAGTCGGACGTATCGAAGACTGCTTTCAGGTTCTCGACCCGGTTTTCGATCTCGTTCTCGAGTTCCTCAGTCGTCTCGCATTCTGGTACTTCAAGAAAATTCATCCCGACCGTGTCCTCATGGGTGGTCGACCCGGGCTCGATCCAGATCACGTCCTCAAGGCGATGTTTAGGGAGCATTCGGAGGAGTTCACGGGAGTCTCGCCCTTTCGGATCGAAGTACGTGAAGCCGTAGCCCGAATACGCCCACTGCACCATCATATTCAGGAGCTGAGTCGTCTTTCCGTAGCCGGTCGTCCCTGCGATCCAGTTGTGCCGAAACAGTGAGTCAAACCGGAGCGGGGCCTCACGAAATCCAGTCTGAGGATCTTCCGTGTAGCCGACCCAGAGTGGGGCCGGGGCATTGTACATCCCAGCTTCGAACATCTCTCGAACGAACGGGCCTGCGACCGTGCCTTCGCTGGCTGTTTCCGTGAGGATCGGCTTGCCACCGATGCGAGTCGTATTTTGATCGACGATCTGGTATTGCTCGCTGTCGGAGTTTGGTTGCTGATCAGGAGACGACTCAGAAACAGCGTTCTTGGTTTCTGTCTGGTCGTCACTACCTGTGGAGGGGATATCTTCACCGGATGCATCATCTACTGGTTCGTGCTGACTATCACTACTCGAAGACTCCTCACCGGATCCGAAGAACCGATCAAACACCATCGAATCCCTCCTGCTCTCGAGTAGAGCCGTCAAAGGTGACTGCCGTCTTATCCGGCACAGCTGGTGTCTGCCCATCAACCGGCGATTCGTCAGATGGGTGTTGAGACCCATCCGACGGGAGCCGATCGCCACGTTGGGTGTATCGCCAATCGATCTTCGGTGTCTCAATCTCAGCATTAGGGATGTGTGCGACACCGGCGAGTTCGTCGACGGTCATGATCATGCGGCGGTCGATCCACTCGCGATCGCGCATACGATAGAGGAACCGTCGTAGTCGCTCGGCTCGTTTTCGCTCTTTGCGATGCCAGACTGGGTTATCGTCCAGCCCTTGCTCCGTGATCGCGTTGTAGTACTTCCTGAACATCCCTGCAACCCCGCGGGCTCGAGCCTCGGCTTCGTCCTGTTCACTCGAGGCAGCAAGAACGCGGATGTTGACGTGGAACGCCTGTTGCCCGCGTTGCTGTTCGATCGTTTTCGCTGCTTGCTTGTCCTTCTCGCTTGCCGGTCGGGTCCGAGGGTTGAGCCATCCCACAGAGGTTCCTTGCCGGAGTGCGTGTGCGAGTTCGTCGACGCTATTGTGCTTGAACCGATCACCCTCGGTCCACGATTGCTTCGCGGGTCGAAAGACGACCTGTGTGACGACTGTACTCTCGTCGAGCGAGAGCATCTCGCTGGTGATTTCGCCGTAGGGGTCCGTCTCGAAGCCTTCGCTGTTGTGATGGCGGATCGGGTAGTAGGGAATCTTCTCCATCTCGAGCCACGCACCAGCGACGTACTGGTCAGAATCAATAACTGGGAACGCATGGCCTTCCTCGACAGGGAAAATTTCGCTGTTGGCGTAGTTGTTCCCGACCCGACGGCGGAACTTGTCTGCGGCTGCCTCGGTAGCAGCATGCATATAGAACTTGATCTTCCCCTCATCGAACCAGACCTCGAACGAGTGGTGATCGCTCGTGTTCTTCCCACGGAAATTCGTCGTCACATCGTGGACCGATTGAAGGACACCTGCCCCATCCACGACACCGTTGTTCTCCTTGTAGGGGCGGATTCGAAGGAGTAGTCCCGGCGTGTCTGCTTGCTGCTGGACGAACGAGTCCTGCTCTTCGAACTCGAGTTGCGTCGCCTCGTACTGTGGCGATGAACCGAGCATCTTCGTGAAACGATTGAGCGTAGTCATGGTCTTAGCTGTCATATTCGGGTCCAATTGTTCGCTGTTCAGTTCTACCGTCAGTCTGGATCGGTGCCTCTTCGGATTCTGTATCCGATTCGAGAGCCTGTTCAACGACAGCATCGAGGACCTCCGCTTTCGTGAGATCCTCTTCAAGGAGTTGGCTCGCTGTCTCTGCTGTGAGATTGAGACGGGTCGCAAGAGCGTTCTTCTGTGCCTCAGTTTCGACGAACTCTTCGAAGGCGAGCAGTTCCGCCGGCTCGTCGCTAATTGCCTGCTGGATGAAGGCCTGGTCCTCTGGCTCGTAGTCGATAACCCGCTTCTCGAAGTCGTCTGCGACCACGTGCAAGGGATAGGTGCCGTGCTCCTCGACGCGAACGAGTGATTGACTGTAGCCGAGATCTTCTTTCCCAGCGTCAGCACCTCTGACATACTGGCGCTGCTCTTTGGTCAAGCCAATTTTCTCGGCCGTCCGATCGTCGAGTTCGGGCAGTTTGTGGAAGACTTTGATCGGGCACATCCCAATGATCTTCTCGGCCTGTTCGGTCTCGTAGAACTCCTGAGCGGTCTGAGAGAGCAATACCATGCGAAGGCCGGCGTGGCGTTGGTGGCGGAACGCCGTCTCGAGGAAGTCGAGATTGGCCTGATCCTCGAAGAGGTAGTGGGCTTCGTCGATCGCGAGTTCGACATTCCGTTGGGTGTTCTTGGCTTGCTGGTAGATCGTCGACAGCAGCAGTTGCATCAGGAACGTCTGGCGGTCGATCCCCGAGGCACTGCCTTCGATCTGGCTCAGATCGATGTAGACGACCTTGTTGTCTCCCTCGAGGATATCGATCTCTGAGCGATGAGAGAGGTTTTCGTAGGAGCCACCCTCACGAAAGGGTTGGAAGGCAATCGCGAGTTCGTCAGCATACTGTGCAGCACGCTCGCGAGCGGATTCGGATTCTGCGATATTGTGCTCGTCCGGATTCTCGGCGATATCACAGAGGATTCGGTGGACGTCCTGCATCGTCGGCGAGTTCTCCGACGTATGCGTCGAGACGTTGTCCTCGACGATCCCAGCCTGTCGATAGGCTTCGTCGATCACATACGAGAGGACACCCGTCTCGGCTCCGAGTTCGATATCGCGCGCTTCGAGGAAGTTCTCGAGGACAGCGTAGACCTCGTCTTTTTTCGCCGAGAGGGGAGAGATCCCATCGCTGGACTCAAGCACGTGTTGGGGCGTCTGACGGATCTCGAGCGGGTTCAGTTTCGTATCACCACCGACAGTGATCGTCTTTGCGTTCAAAGCATCGGCGATCCCTCGAAAGCCACCAACGGGATCGATAAGAACGAGCATTGTATCGTTGCGGCGTTTCATCATCCGCAGGTGGCGCATGATCCCACCGAACGTCTTCCCGGCACCGGGCATCCCGACCACGAGTTCGCTATGCCCGGTCTCGAGCTCCCACGGGTTGATACGAATCGGAGAGCCGTTATGGCCGTGATAGCCGTATTCAATCCCGTCGTCCATCATCTGGTAGTTCGACGAGAAGGGGAACATCGCGCCAATGGCTTGGTTGGTCAGCGTCGACATTCGATCGCGACCAAGTTCGTTCCGTCCGAGTGGTGAGACTGTAGCGAGACCTCGTTCTTGCCATCGGCTCGCGACTTTGAGCGTACAATTGGCTGGTGCATCTTTAATAATCGAGCGTAGCCGAGTCGTCTGATTCTCGAGTTCTTGCTGGCTCTCGGCTGCGAGTCGAATGAACACACCACCCCGGTAGAACGAGGCTTTGTTCGCTCGAACGAGCGAGCGCATGTACTTCGCCTGGTCGATGTCTTCTTGCAGATCTTCGGCTTTGAGGCTGTTCGAGTCGTGCTGGTTGATCTTCAAGTCCGAGATCCAATCTGCCATCATATCCTGCGCTGACTGGCTATCGAACGGATCGAGGTGGATACTGAGATCCGTCTGTAGATCGGTCTCGAGCAAGAGCCGCTCGAGGAGTCCATCCGACGGTTCTTCGGGGAACTGCTCGATCCAAAACGTGCGAACGAACGTCTCGTCATTGATCACGGCGTAGGTTGTTTCCCAATCGATCGTCGACGGCGCAATAACCGACTGGTGCATCGTCGACGTGTCTGGAAGACGATTCTCCGAAGAGACTGATGAGGCGTCGTCTTCTTCATCGAGATCCTCGAGAGAGTACTCCCAGTCCTCAGATTCGTCACCACTGTCGTCCATCGCACCGACGACATCCTCGGGATCTGGCGTGGCTGGAACACCGTCACTAATCCCATGAGAAATAACTGGAAACGTCCCAATCGCACTCGTCATATCAGCATAGTCTTGCGACTGGCACGTCCAGTACTCCTTCGTGACTCGAGCGAGGTCATACGCGTCGACGGGGCTGATCGAACACCGATAGAGCGACGACCCACCACGTCGGAGTTGCGCGAGTCGCGATTCTAGCTTCTCTTCTTTGAGTTGGTCACGTCTGGACTCACTCACCCCCTCAGACTGAAAGCGACCGAAGAGCCGCCCAAGTGCTGGTACATCTGCAAGGTAAGCTAGAACGCTGTCACCGGTTTCGTCGAACTGCTCGATGTCGCTGTCGGTCACCGCCGTGATGAGATAGTACTCACGGATTGTGGTCGTCTCAGAGTCCAGATCTCCGTTTTCGTTAGTATTAGCTGCGACGTACTCTTCGAGAAGGCGTTTCAGGACTGGCCGCGAGCGAACGTCAGCATCGCCAAGCCGATTTTGATGTTCGCGAACGACGTCGTCGTGATCAACTTCGCGGCTGGTGATGTAGATCTTCGCGGGAAAATCGACAGTCGAATTCACGAACTCCGAGAGTGACTGGACAGCCTTCGCCCAGGCGTCATCATCCTCGAGGGCCATATTCGCCGGCTCGACTTTCATGGCTCCGACAAGTGCACCGTCAGTTCGTTCGATCGCGTGTGGGTACACTCGATTGAGGCGGGTCAGATAGCGAACTTCGCTGTTGTCCTCCCCGCCATGTGTGTACTCCTTGTTTTTGATCGCCCACCCGAATCGAGCGACGAGCCACTCGGTGAGCCAGAGGTAATCGGGCTTGACCTTGTGAAGCAAGAAGAGGAGAATCGTGCACATACATCCGAATCCGAGGATCGGGATCGTGAGCGCGGATGGAACGAACGTCGCTGCGATGACGGTGACGAACGCGACTGTGAGAAACAGCATAAGTTCGCCAATCGTGTAGCCCTGGAAGAACGCTGTCGTGCCGCCCAGCGATTGGTGAATCTTTCGTGCATTGTATTCGCTATCGGCTGTGTTCGAACTCATATCGATCACCACCTCGAGACCTTTTCTTTGGTGTTTCTGAGCCCTTGCTTAGCTTTGGCCGATGTTTTCCGTGTAGCGCGTTTGGCGTCATCTTTGGCTTTGTCGCGTATTCGTCCTGAATCCGATTTCCGCAGTGTGTTGTACTGACTGGCGTGCGCCCTCGTCGCGTTCGCTGATTTACCGAGTTTGTACGCTTTCGAGTTACTACTCCCGAGTTTCGTCTGACCGCTTTTCGTTACCGGGCCGAATTTTCCGTTTGCGTAGCCACGATGAACGTTTCGAGCGCCGCGTACGGCACTCCCAGACGCGGCTTTTGCTTTACTGGCACCAGCAGCAGCCGATGCCGGATTTGTGGCGGTAACGCTCTTCTGAGCGATCGTTCGAACGGCGGGGCTACTCCAGTAGACGGTCATGATCATCGCAATAACCGCTGCGGGAATCAGCGTCAATCCAATGAGTAGCGAAAAAAGTTCATTTTGGCCGAGTGTCTCAATACCACCGACTTCCCACCCAATCCGGAAGAGAAGCGCCGCTGGAACTCCAGCAAGGATGAGGCCAGGATAAATCCCTGCTACTCGACGGGCCATGTTCGCAGCTGGTGTGAATGGCCAGGCTTCAAGCGCCCAGATAACCCCCAGAAGCGGCATAGTGACCGTTAGCACGAATATTCCGATCCATCGGAGAGCAACGACGAATCCAGCAACAACTAAGAAGAAATTTGAGATGACAACCATCGCGAGGATTACAAACGTCCCTCCAAGAGTCGCTTGAATAAGTCCGCCAAGACCTGCGGACATATCTTCTATTGGAGCGATCGTTGTCCCAATTGCGTCGACAAATTGCAACGGGATCGAAACTAACGGGAACCAAACGAACGTTCCCATGAACACGATTCCGAGACGTCTCATGAGTCGCTTCCGACGATACGCACTCATCGACCCTGCGCGGAGCCCGATGAACGAGAACGAAATAATCACCATCATAATCGCCAAGGGCATAATATACGCCAGATACACATCCTGATACAAACTTGCCCATGGCTCTCCACTTGGAGTTCCAACAACGATATACTGAGAGTTAGATTCCGGCGCCGGAACACCGACGATGGGCTCCAAGAGCGCTCCGTAGATATCGTTTACTAGCCCAAGAATTGCGTCGGTGAGCCTCTCAATAACGTTTTCAATCGCATTTTCAACTTCGTTTTGGAGCCATGCCATCTAATCGTCACCTCCATCAGATAGCGATTCACCTGGGCCCTCCTCAACGATAGTAAGATCACACGATTGTTCCCCACCATACTCGATTTGCTGTGTGTAGGATGGATCTGATCCTACTTGGACGACAGCTGTCACTGTCATCGGTTCTGTCCCTAACTCGCTACAGTCCAGTGAACCTCCTGCACCACTTGTCTGATAGATTTGACCAAATGAATAGGCAGTCGTCTCTCCGGGCGGCAAGCGTATCTCATGGTGATACGAGACTGTATCGTCTCTACCTAACTTGGCGGCCGGTGCGCCTTTCCACTGAAGTTCTGTAAGTAAGGAGGGAATCGTCCCCACGTTCTCTATAACAACTGCCGCGTATTCATCCCAGACTGGTGAATTCTTCTCCCAGTCCATATCTGGATTCTCTGCCGCCCAGAGCACGTCGGTGATTGTGCACTCTGCATCGAGCGTGATCGTCGTCGAGTCAACCGGTTCATCGGCTTCACGATTCTCGAGGGCGACGAGTTCATACTCACCAGTGTCGATATCGTCTTCAAACCTGCCGAGGATATCGAATGAGGCTTCGGTGTCGTCATCCTCGAGACGGGCTTGATCGAATAACTCGCCATCTGGATCGACGAGGTTGATGAATTTGGCCGAACTCTCTCCAGTCACTTCGACCTCGAGATTCTCGTCGTTCATCTCGACGTTCGCGAAGATATCGCTGTCTTCGGTGTCGAGTCCAGAGCCATCCGCCGAACTATTATTTGAAGGACTTGAGGGAGAATCCGACGTACAACCTGCGAGGACGGCGGTACTGAGTCCGATGGTGGCAAGGACTGATCGGCGAGCGATACGACTCTTGTGAGTTGGATTGTTATCTGTCATCGGTATCTGTAAGTCCAAGAAACGTGCCGTCTGTCAGGCAGTCAAACCCGTAGACAGCCAAGGAAACTGGCAGGAACCAGAGCAGCGTCACGAGCGCTAACTCGACGAGTTGAGCAAACTTCGGATACTTCGGTGGGATCTTTGCCCGATCCTCTGCAGTAGCGTACATCGTCTCCGCACGCCACCAATCCTCGGCAACGTACGTTCCATCGACCAAGAGCGATGGTCGCTCCTCAAGTTGGAGGCGGGCCATCCCACTGGCGTTGAGGGGAGCCGACTGGTTGCCGACTTCCACGCGCCCAGTCGTCACCGGTTCTCCAGTCGCGTTTTCCGTAACTACTGCTTCGACGACCGCTCCCGAGGAATTGACCTCGAGAACGGTCAGGTTGAGATTCGTTTCGCGAACGGTCCCTTCGTTCTCGAGCGAGACTGATTGTGACTGGCCACGAACGATTCCGTGAACGGTCACTGTGTCGAACGAATCTGCTGCGAGGGATTCCGATTGCAGTGCAACGGACGACGTATTTACGTACTGATCGACAGGCGTAACGTCGATGTCGTCACCGAGGGATGGGGCCTCATGTTCACTCCCCCAGGTTGCTTCGATCTCGAGTGGTGGTTCGACAGTATCGGCCGCGCCACCCGCCACGTCTGGTTCCGCCTGCATTGGTACCGCGTAGAGTTGCGCCGGACGAACGGTGGAATTCGCTCGAGTCGCGCCTGATTCGGTGCGTGAGACCATCGTGTGCCAGCCGTCTGCGCCTGCGGAATAGAAGCGCCAATTCCCGCGAACCTGTGTGTTGTCGTCGATATCGATCCCTGACCAGACGGTACCCGGGTGAACGACAGCACCGGTGCGGTTGTCATCGGCTTCGAACGCCATCTGGTTTCCATCGGCGGTGTCGACTCGATTGACGGTAGTGTTGACCGAGTCAGTTACTGTGAGCTGTTCGGAAGGGTGGTTGATTTCTGTCTCCCACGAACCCTCACAGGAGTCCGTGCTCTGATTATACTCGTCACACGTCCGCTCCTTCTGACGAAGTTGAGCGGAGATCTCTGCTTCAACTGCTAGCGTTGGGTCGCCTGACAGACTGCTGTACTCGAGGGACGACCGATGGCTTGCGTTGGAATCGAGTTTCAGACCATCTGCCTCGAGGGTGACACTCTCGAGATCGGTCTCCTCGAGCGACCATTCGTCCCGTACTGGTCCGCTCTCACTGTCGTCTGGCACTTCGACTCGGTAATCGGATATCGCGAGAACCTCACCCTCCGGCGCGATATACGTCGTTGACTCGTTCCCCGACTGGAGAACCGTCGACGGATTGACTGCAAAGATGCTACTGTATGCGTCTTTGATGAAGCGTCTATTCTCAAGGGCTGCTGCCTCGGGGTGGATCGATGTCTCTTCATCACCAGCGGCGTAGTCGTCGAAGTCACCGCTATTCCAGCGTTCGACATCCTCGATTGGGTCGTCGAACAAGTAGTCCGTCGATCGCGAGAGGTGCTGTGAGAACTCCGCAGGCGAGGACGCATTCTCTGTTAGGTCATCACTCGAGAGGTTCGCCTGATCTGTATCTTCCGACCACAACAGCTGAAATCGCGACTCGTTGACACCATAATCAGGGCCGTCCACGGGGAGCGCTGTACTCGAATTCGTCTCTGGTGAGGCAGATGCTGTAGTGTTCATCAGCCCAATGGCGAGACTACTCGTAACGAGGAGGACGACAACGATCACCGGCCGGAGCATGGTCATCGACAATATGGTGTGGGAGGTCGTGTTCGGATGTGTTAGGATCTAGAACGGCTTGACACAACTGGAGAAGTTGAATCCCATCTGGCTTCCGACGTTGTCGATGAGTTCGGGCGAGATAAGGGCGAGGACGATGATTCCGAACCCAATACCCGACATAACCAGCCGCTCTTTGGCGGTATTCTTCTTCTCGGGATTTCCTCCGGCACGCATGTACGAGAGGCCTGCCCGGCAAACGTAGAAGCCCGTTGCAGGGAGCCCGAGTCCGGCAATCGCACCGAAGACAATGGTGATCCCGGTTTCGACGCCAGTCCCACAGTAGACATCACCCACATCCGACTGGGCAGTCGCTGAGCCAGTCATAATGACGAGGAATGCCATCCACATGGCGATCGAGAGTACCTTCGGTGACATTCGGACAAACAGGGATCGGAATTGCTCCGAGAACGTGGAGTGCTCATCAGGACGTTCGGTAGACTGTTCGGCGGAATCGTGATGGGGGCTATTACTCATATGGGGCAATTTCTGGGTGTAGTGCGTGAAGCCGTGGCTGGTCGTCCTCGTCGTTGGACAGCGATTCAATCAGGCCCTCGAGATCGTACTTTGTACCATGAATCACATCGGTAACCAGTACGTCCCAGTCCTGAGGGGTGCTCTTGCAACTGGTCAATCGTGTAATCAGTGTGTCTCGGACAGATCTGGAGACAATGGTGTTGCTACTCCACCTGAGTAACACTGCGTTGGCAGATATGACCAGAATTCGTGTGTGAACAGTATTGCGCAGCATTATTCTCTGATCTAATGTCAGCACTGAATACTCATTATTGGTATTACATAATAATTACTATTATGGGTGGTGGTTGATGATTTATCATCTACTGAGAGTTATCTATCGAGATTGGCTATTAGAGAGGTTAAAACATAAATTAATTAACTTAAAATGGTTAAGATACCAGTATAAACCCGCTGAAACGGCCCTTTCTGCTGGAAGACCGGACACAATTGGGTTGACGACTCGTTCGTGGGGTCCGGAAAAGAGTGCTCTCGCTGCGGTGCATTCGATGATGTCGATCACGAATTTTATCAGTGAGCAGCACTCTTCGCGATCGGCTAATCAGTGGTGCAATTGCTGTGTTAGTCACCGCTATCGGATACTACGACATAGTAGGCGTATCTTCCTGGGATCTACTCGCGTTCGTACCGAACAGCTTGCTCCTTGTGCTGGTACTGTTCGCTGCAGTGGTTATGGTACAAGGATGGTGTGGCTTTCACCCACTGATTCACGCCCGAAGCGATATTTCACGGAATAGAGACGCTTTACACGGCCGGCTGTGGTGACCGGCCAAGCGTGGACGATGGGAACCATGGTCCCCGCTCACTTTCGCCGGTGGATTCACGATTCCAGAGTCCCGACTGTTGCCTATGTTCTATCCCCGAACCCAACGGTTTCGCGGTCGCTCCCCACCCGGTCGCCCCGAGTGGACGGTCTCGACAGTCGCCCGACGCTCGAGTAATCACTCGGAAACGACGTCGTGCGCTGTCACCGGGCCGACGTCGCGCTCGACGAGTCGCACTATTTCGTGACGCTCACTCGAGAGACGCCCGGTCGGTTCCAACCCGAGGTTTTCGAACACCTGTCGTCGCCGATGGCGCACATGATCTCATCTGGGAAGTCGACAGAGGAGATTTCTACGCACCTGAGGTGCGTCCACTGAAGGAAGTCGAACCGACGCTTGATGAGATTGATGACGAACCTGAGAACGGTCCCACGTTTACCGATGCCAAAATCTCTCGGACGACCCATCTCGCACGCGATCACACCTTCGAATTGTTCGACTCTGGCCGCGCACAGAACGCGACCTACGAGGACACTCGCTTTCTCGAGTTTCAGGCGTTTCTCGGGATGGCTGGTTGTGGAACTTCGCAGGGTGCAACCCGGTTCCAGTTCCGTCGTGGGACCGAATATGGTCCTCATGGCGACACACACCTTCGGACAGTCAAAAAATTTGACCCCGAAGACCTGATATCCGGGTTTCAAGAAGCGACTGACCGGCTGCTATCGGTCATCCAGTCGGAAGTCACGTTCCGTCGCCCCGTTACGGTAGCCATCGATATCACGACGCTCCAGTATTACGGCGACGTCGAGGGAATGGGGATGGTTAGTGGAACAAAAGACAGTGACAAACGAGCGTTCAAATTTGCGACGCTCTCGATTGTCGGGTGGAATATCCCGCTTGTATTGGCTGTCGAACCCGTCCGGGAGAGCTCGGCATGGGACGAAAACCCACCAAATCGAATTCACAGTGTAGTCCGACGACTTGTTCGACGCGCGCAGGAGCTCGTTCCGATAGAAATGATCTTGTGCGATTCCGAGTTTGACGCGAAGCCGGTCTACCAGACGTTGTCGAATCTCGACGTGAACTATCTCATTCCGAAGCGAACGTACAGCTCCGAGCGGGCGGCTATCGAGAAAATGAACGATGATTGGCAGAACGTAGCCGTGGAATCTGCGACCGTTCATACTAAACGGGGATCGCACGCGATGCAATTTCTGTACGTCCCATCGACGAAAGGAGAGGGTACAGCAGTCTTTGCGACGAATCTCTCAATCGGGCCAGACGAGGCCGAGACGTTTTGTCGCCGGTACAACCGTCGCTGGCAGATCGAGAACGAGTACAAGTCGATCAAGAACGACTTCCTTGCGAAGACTTCTTCTAAGGATTACCGCGTGCGGCTCTTTTTTTTTTCGTCTTCGCAGTGTTACTCCACAACGTCTGGCGGCTCACCGATTTCTTGTTGAAGACGGGTGTCGGATGTGAGATAGACTACGCACCGATTCTCACAGCCGGTGAGTGTGTCGAATTGGTTTGCTCAGCGCAGATACCGCCGGATTAACTTTTACCCAACTCGGGCCGCCCGTCGTGAGTGGCGACACTCTACGAGACGTCGAATTCTGACGCGTTTTCGCTCACTTGCTGAGATCAATCCGAGAAGTATAGCTGAGACCTCACTAACGTGGCCCATTCGAGCCACGATTGGCCCGGAAAACACGAGAAAATAGCCTATCCTCCGAAACTGTGTGAAAAAGGATTTCATCACGCAAGCGAACTGGTTGGTCTGGCACCGACTGACGTGGGATAACGATACGAAAGTCGCCGGGCGCGTGCTCGGCAGCGAGTACCGCGAGCGCGTCGCCGATCTCAACGATGGGGAAGCGTTCGTGCAAACCGACTGGGGAGCAGACCGCGTTGACCGCGTGCAATTCCGACGGAAGCGCACGTTCGACGCGGGTGCGACGCCCGGACTCGAGGATTTCGACCGCCCGGAACTAAAATCCGTCGGCGAGAATCTGGTTTCCGAACTCGAGGAAATCAGCGCCCAAGAACAGCGCCGACAGGACCGGGTGGCACAACTCGAGGCGGAACTCGAAGACCGTGAAAACCGAATTGACGAACTGGAGCAGAAGCTCGAGAGCCAAGACGATATCGCGGCGGCGGCCACCCAAATGGCCGATGCCCTGTCGAACCACGGGGCCGACACGGAGGCTGATACGTCCGCGCCCGTGTCTGAGGTCATCGAGGAAAAGAATCGCTTAGAACGCGACCTCGAAGCCCGCGAGGACCGAATCGCTGATCTCGAACGCGAGGTAGAATCACTCCGCGAGGAACTCGCCGACCGGCCGACGCTCGAGGACTTCGAGACCGCACGGGAGGCGACCGAACGACTCGCGGATGCGTTCGGCGTCGGAACCGACGGCGAATCGGGGAAGTGGAAGCGCAAGTTCGAGGCCGCACAAGAACGAATCGATGAACTGGAGGCCACGCAGCCGACGGTCGATGTCCCCGACGACTACGAATCGTTTGTCGACGACGAGTACGTGCAAGAGGTGATCGACGAAGCGAAAGACGAAGGCTCGCCGCGGTATGTGCGAGCGGTCGTCGCCAGTATCCTCCGCCGCGGTGGTCCGGTCCCGCGCGAGGAAATCGCCCGCGATATCGATATCAAGTCGGACACGAACATCGAGAAGGGAATTAAGCCGTTGGCCGATCGCGGGATAGTGACGACCGACGGCACCGGGCCGGGGAAAACGATCGACTTCGACCTCGAGAACGTCCAAGTGATTCACGAGCAACAGGCTCGGAAAGAGCGGACGGAAGAATTGATGGACCAGTTCTGACGGGTCCACCCGAGACGGCGAGATAATTGGTGATTCACCGATCGGGGTGCGAGGATCGTGTTCTCGTGTGGTTCGCAACTGAGCGAACCATGAACCTCGAACCAATCGACCCGAAAACCGCAGTTGAATTGTACCTCGCCGAGCGCGAGGCCGAAGCGGCCGAATCGACGATCCGCTCGCACGGAGCACGACTGAGCCACTTCGTCCGCTGGTGCGGCGAGCGCGACATCGACAACCTAAACGACCTCACGGGGCGGAAGCTCCACGAGTACCGTCTCTGCCGACGGAACGACGGCGACCTGAAGAAGACGACTCTGAAGACGCAGATGGACACCCTCCGGGTATTTGTCCGGTTCCTCGGCACGATCGACGGCGTCGATCAGGACTTGCACGAGAAGGTCCGATCGCCCGATCTCCGCCCGGGCGAGGGCGTCCGCGAGGTGATGCTCGACCAAGAGCAGGCTGAGGCGGTTCTGGACCACCTCGAGCGGTACGAGTACGCGTCACTTCCGCACGTGACGCTCGCGTTCCTTTGGCACACGATGATTCGGATGGGAGCCGCGCGCTCGCTCGACGTCGAGGATATCCTCCGAGAGTGGGGACAGGATTTTTGAGAGGCTCAATCAGCTATAAGTC